>JAJZPH010000001.1 GCA_021811265.1 bacterium | reverse complement strand
GCCCAGATACTCCTTCAGATAGGGACAAGCTACAAGGAGGCCCTGCTTTCGAAAACTATGATGCCCACTATGTTCCTATCATTGCGGTAAATACCTCGAATCCGATCTGCTCTACTTATACCCCCTGTAGAAAAGATCAGATTCCTATGTGGGATGAGGTCGTAGTCTTCCAGAAGAGCCAAACACTTCCTCGATTTTATGTAGAACTGATGGTTACTCTTCCAACAACTCCTGTTTCTCCGGTGACTATGCTGACCCAACTTTTAGAATATCTGCAACAGCTCTCTATTCAGCCAGAGGTAGCCGAAAATCCACGACTTCTTTCGCTTTTTCAACAAAAAAAACAACTATTGTTCGTGATGGGGAATAGCTCTCATCTCTCCTCAGTAGATCAAAAGTTTTTTGACCTTGTTCGACAATTGCAAACCGGTGCTGCCAAATTAGATGAGTATGCAGCACGACAGTTCTTGGCTTTTCCCCTTTCTTCTCTTCCTGCGCCTGCTGCTACGCAACCTTCTCCTGCCCCTCCTGCGACCTTTTCCCCACCTCCTTCCATTTTTCTGCCCTCTCCTTTTGACATTTCGCCCATGTTGGAGAGATCTGTTCCAACCAAAGAAATTTTGAAAGCTAGCGGAGTAAAAAAAGAGGAAGATTTATCTTCCCTAGATCCTCTTTTTCGAAGAGTTTTAGCCTGGCAACGGACTCCTGACATTGGTGAACAAAGGGAAATTCCTTGCTTGGATTTCGAGGAAACATCTTCTGCCTTTCTTCTAGAAAATGGACAGATGGTGACTGTAGATTTCCATTCCGTGAGGATATGGGATCCTCTTTCAGGAAAATGTCTTCGGTTGTTCAAAAGAGGCTTCGTAAGCTACCAAAAGCTTAGCGATAAGATCCTTTCTCTTGAAAAAGCCCGTTTGTTGTTTTTAATGAATCCTCATGAACTCGTGATTTGGGATATAGGTGCTGACAAAGTTTTGCAGCGTTTTTGTTTTTCTACTTCTATAGACGGTATAATTTGCGATTTTACTCTATTAAAGGATGGTTATATTGCAACTATTCATGCAAATAAAACCATTTGTTTCTGGAATTCCCTCACTGTAGAACCTCCGAAGACTTTTAAGGTGAAGGATTCTTTTATCACCTGCCCAGATCTTTTTTCTATGGGAAAGGATTATTTGTTCCTTGCAGACTTCCTTCATTCCTTCACAATATGGAGCTTGAATGAAAAAAAGTACGTTTTCAGTGAAGTACATGTGTTAGATTTTTGTCTTTCTGATGAAGAAATTGTTTATTTGAAAGATGGTTCTGATAGCCTTTTTGTTTTTAATCCTTCTAAACCTTCTTCTGAGGAACCAAGAGATAAACCAAAGCAGTTAATAGGACATAAAGAAATGGTCTTGTGCTGTTGTCGACTTAAAGATGGCCATGTAATTAGTGGATCGGAAGATAAAACTTTAAGAATCTGGGACACTCAAAATTGCCAATGCATAAAAACTTTGGCGTGCAAAACGCCGGCAACTAAGCTATGGGAGTTGAAGAATGGTTTGATAGTGAGCAGAGGGGAAGATAATGTCTTGGGTATTTGGGACCTACGAAGCGGAAAGCTTTTGCAAGAATTTTTTTCAAAGGGCGTTGAAAACGTTGAGGAATTTAACGAAGGAAAAATCTTAGTTGTCTCTAAAACAAGCACTTCCATTTCCTCTAAAACAATCACTAAAACAAGCACTGCCATTTTCGATCTTGCAAGAGGAGTACATGTTTGTACTTTTCCTGGCGAAGGTCATTGCCTCAAAGAGGGCTTTATTTTATGTCATTCGGGACATGCTTTACAATCTATAGATCCAACAAGCGGTCGTGTTCTCCAAACCTTTGGGTCTTCTATCATTTCTTCGCCCACAATCCCTTATCAACTTCCGGATGGCAGAAACCTGGTAATATCCGATAGCTCTATTTTTCTTGAAGAAAGAAGGGGAATTTTTCAGTGTGTGGTACTACATATGGATTCAGCTCCCCTATTGTTCTTAAAAGGGGGCCTTATTCTGGCGGAGAAGAATGGAAATTTCCAAGTAGTGAACCCAAAAAACGGCGAAGTTCTTAATGCCTTCCCTTATTATCGAGGAGGAATGTATAAAAAATTGATCCCTGCGCCAAATGGTAAACTTGTTGCTTTGTCGGACGATCGAATAGACATTTGGGATAGAAAACACGATCAAATTATCAAATCTTTACCCCTTAAGGAAGGCGTTGGGCCCTTTTGGCTATCGGAAAATGTTCGATTTTTAACGGGGAAGCCTGGAGAACGCTTTCAAGTATTTTTAGAAAAACCAGCAGTTCTGAAAGCAAGTTTTTATTACAAAGTAGTTGAATTACAAAATGGCGGAATTGTAGGAGTCTCAGAAGATCGTTTTTTGAAGGTATGGGATGCAAAGGGAACATGTCTTCGAGTTTTAAAAGGACATGAAACAAAAATCTCATTTGCGATCGAACTTCATGGAAATCATCTCATCAGCGGCTCTGAAGATGGTGTCTTAAAAATCTGGGATTTACAAAGTGGAGATGTTGTATGCACATTGACAGGTCATGGAGGAAAAATTACTACTATTTGTGAATTAAAAGATGGCCTTATTGCGAGTGCAGATGAGAGTGGAAGATTGAAGGTTTGGACTCCCAAAGGAACACTTCTTCACGAAAGTCGTCTTTTTTCTTTTGCTTCCTATATTTCTTCTATTCTTTCTTTAAAAGATGGTCGATTTGCGACTCTCTGCGATAATGGAATATACATGATTTGGAATCCAACAAACTGGAAGTGTGAACAAATAGTAGAGACCACACGAACAAAGCATTGTGATTATACCAACCTTTATTTTACTCAGCATGAAGATGGTAATTTGTCTATTTTTAATGCTAGCGAAAATGAATGTGTAATTTTTGACTTAATGACTAGAAAAGCCTTAAGGCAATTCGTGATCGCACAAGAGTCTTTTCAAATATCGAAGGAAAGGATAGTTAGCTTTTTTTATGGAAGGATTTTTCTTTGGGATCTTGCTTCTGGCAAATGTATTCGACAAATGCAAGCTCCTTCAGATAGCGTGAGGGGTTGTATTCTTTTACAGGACGGTTCTCTTCTCATTGGTTTTGCAAATGGGACTCTACAGAAATGGGAGCAAAGTGGCGAAGGTTGTGTAAAAACTTGGAATCGGCAACAGATAACAGCGCTTCTTCAACTTCGAGATGGGCGTATTGTGATTGGATCGCATTATAGTACTTTAGAAGTATGGAGCTCTGATATGGAAGAACATTTATCCACTTGGGATGGATATATGGGGGGCGATCTTTTTCAGCTCGAAGATGGATCTTTAATCGATGAGTATCATAAGTATGCGGGATGGGACGTAAAAACAGGGCAACCTACTTACCCCTCTATCGACATCGAATGGATGAAGTATAGGAGAAAAATTCAGGATTCCAAATGCTTCTGTGGATCGAGTTTGGATCACAAAATGTTAGACCTTTCCCAGGAAAGTGATCTGCAATGGGTTTTGGAAAATGATGTGCACCAATTACAAGTAGGAATAGATCTTCATGAAGGGTTTTTAATTCATAAAGACTCACACTTACAAATTTTAGATCCTAAAACCAATCTCTTTTTACGCTCTATTGGAGGAAGAGTAATACCAGTAACCGCAGTGTTTCTACTCAAGGATGGTTTTTTAGCAATCATCAATTCCGTAACTACCGACTATTGTATGGAGAAAATAAACGTTTGGGATCCACACACGGGAGAAGAAAGTCGACGTGATGATTTATTACCAAAAGATTCCTCAGAAGAACGAAAAGAGCCATTTGCAATAAGGCAGCTTCGTGCTTTAGAAGAAGTCGTACCTTATGCATTGAAGGTTTGGAACTCCCTATCGGAAACTTGCAAGACCTCTTTTGGATATGACAAGCCCATTTCTATGAAGGACCAATTATATTTTAAATATTACTATAAGCCCCTTCCTATGACCCAACTAGATGATGGTTCTTTCGCCCTTTTCTCTTGGTATAAGAATGGTATAGAGATTTGGAATAAGGAATCAAACAAACGTCTAGATATTTTAGGAGGGCGCTTTTCTTCTAAAAGAGGAGGGCGTCGTAATCAAGATAGATCCATTCTTTTGGATTTTTTGTCTAGTTATCAAGGTAGATCCATTCTTAGAGATTCTTTTTTTGAAGGAGTATTACTTCTTCAAGATGGATCTATTCTTAACTGGTTAGAAGGAAATCCTACTATAAGAATTTGGAACCCAGTAGATGGCAAAATGGTTCAAGTTCTTCGCGGCCACTTGGATTCTGTCACTTGCGCCATACAACTACGAGAAGGACAGGTAGTCAGTGGCTCCGAAGATAATACTCTAAAGGTTTGGGACTTAAAAGGGGGAAATTGTTTACAAACCTTGCAAGGCCATCGTAAAACCGTCACCTCTGTCCTTCAACTATCCGAAGATAGGTTGTTGAGTGGATCAGAGGATGGAACTTTGAAAGTTTGGAATCTTGTAACTAGAGAATGTCTAAAGACCATTTCCTGCATAGGGCCTGTCTTTTCCCTTTTTCAGCTTCAAGATGGGCGCGTTTTGAGTAGCAATGAAAAAGACCACAGCTCCTCTTTTTTTCAGTTATGGGATCTAGAGAGAGGAGTGCTGATACAAAATTTGATTTTTCGGAGAGACCTGTTTGATCAGATTCAGTTTCAGGATCAGGTTCTTGGCAAGGAGAAAATTCACTTAGATCTTTGGCATCCCTTTCTCATGTCCCTTCCCTCTCCAGATCTTTTTTCCTCTCTTTCTCCATTCCTTAATAGGCTGGAAGAACAAGTCAAGGGAGAAATTTTAAAAAGAGAACTTCCCTTAGGTACTCAATACAAATGCCAATGGACAAAAAGGCTTCTTCAAAATCCTGTACGACTCAAATGCGGGCATATTTTTGAAGCGATTGCTTTCGAAAAGCAGGAATGCCCCCTTTGTAGAGCCCCCATTCAAGGAGGCGTTTGTATCGATTTAAAGTTACAAGAGACATTGGCATCTGCCTTAGAAAAATATTCCATTCCCAAAGTGGCTGCGGTGCCTGTTGTAGAGGTGCCGGACCAAGTATCTGCTCTTCACGCTCAGGCGCGTATGCATGTGGAGCAAAAAGAATTTAAAAAAGCTTTAGATAGATATTTCGAAGCTCTTCAATTTACCAATCGAAGCTCTGCCTATCTTTCCATTGCGCAGATCTTGAAAGACCACTTTCCAAGACAAGCCCCCTTAGCTCTTCTCCATCTCGCGAGGGCCCAAGCCAAAGAAGACGATCTTTTTGGGATGCGAGAGACCCTTCGTTCTCTCAGTGATCTGTTAAAATATCCAGAACTTTTTGAGCTTTTGGGAGAATGCGCTTTTTTAAGTCAAAAACTAGAGGAAGCGCGAACTTTTTATGAAAAAGCCTTAGAACAATATGAATTTAGGGGACAAAAAGAAGATATCATTCGGGGATATGAAAAGATCCTGGCGTGCGATTTTAGCAATATTCCCCTTTTCGAAAAGCTCTTACAACTCTACGAAGAGAAAGAGAAAAAAGTTGCTCTTTTTTACATGGGCATTTTGTACTTTAGAGAAAAAGATCCAGAAAAAGCAAAAGCTCTTGTGGAACAAGCGGAAAAACTAGATCCTGGTAATTCACTCTTTTCTCGGATCTACAAGCATGAGTAGGTAGGCGTTGCAAAAAATATCAAGGCAATCGAGTGAGCTCTTTTCCCTTTTGGTGCAGTGAAATGGTTCATTTTATTCTTGGGTAGCTCCTAAAGGGCTACTAATTCCCGCGCATCTCTTTTCTTCGAGAGAATCTCCATATCATTTGACAGATCCTTATGCAATCGGGTATGTACAAGACGGGCAAAAAAACTGCTAGAGGATTGGTTATGGAAGAGCCGCTGATTCGTAGGTTTGACACTCTCAGTTCCAAAGAGATCGCACTCGTTGGAGGAAAAAATGCTTCTCTTGGCGAGATGATCTCTTTTTTAAAATCGAAGGGAGTAAGGGTTCCCGATGGATTTGCCATCACCTCTTTGGCCTATCTTCTCTTCCTCAAAGAAAATCAGTTGGAAAAAAAAATTGATGCGCTTCTAAAAGAACATCGTCAAAAAAAATCCTCGCTTGCCACAACGGGAAAGCGCATCCGCTCGTTGATTCTGTCTGCATCTCTTCCCATGAAATTGGAAAAAGCCATCTGCTCTGCTTATGAAATATTGAGTAGAGAATATGACGAGCAAGAAACAGATGTTGCGGTACGCAGCAGCGCCACGATGGAAGATCTGCCGACGGCTAGCTTTGCAGGTCAGCTCGAATCCTATCTGAACGTGCGCGGGAAAAAAGCACTTCTTCTTGCCTGCCGCAAATGTTTTGCCTCCCTATTTACCGATAGGGCCATTGCCTATACAGAAGAGCAAGGGTTCGACCATTCCAAGGCAGCGCTATCGGTGGGCGTGCAGAAAATGGTCCGTTCCGACAAAGCAGGCGCGGGAGTACTCTTTACCTTAGATTGCGAAACGGGTTTTCGCAAGGTCATTGTTATCAACGCCTCTTTTGGACTTGGAGAAAATGTGGTGCAAGGCAAAGTCAACCCTGACGAATATCTTCTTTTTAAACCTTTCATCGAAAGCAAGAAGTTTTCTCCGATTTTAAGTAAGGACCTTGGAAGAAAAGAAAAAAAACTTCTCTATGCAACAGGTAGAAAAAACCTAAAAAATGTGACGACGGAGACGAAAGAGAGAAAACGATTTGTCCTCAGCGATGAAGAGATCATACAGCTCGGGAAATGGGGCAAAGTTCTCGAAGAGCACTATCAAAAACCCCTTGATATCGAATGGGCAAAAGATGGAATCAACAAAAAACTCTACATCGTACAAGCACGTCCCGAAACCGCTCATGCCCAAAAGATCTCCTCCTCTTTTCTCAGCTATTCTCTCAAAGAAAAGGGCAAAAAACTCTTAGAGGGCCTTGCCATCGGAGAGTCCATTGCTGCGGGAGAGGTGCAGGTCATCAAAAGTATTCAGGAAATCAAAAAGTTCAAAAAGGGATCGATCCTAGTCACTTCCATGACAACGCCCGATTGGGTACCTATTATGGCAAAAGCCAAGGGAATCATCACCGATCATGGAGGGAGAACCTCTCATGCAGCCATTGTGAGTAGAGAGCTTGGCGTTGCCGCCATTGTGGGCACCTCTTGTGCTACGGAAAAGCTAAAGAGTGGGCAAAAAATTACTCTTTCTTGTGCAGAGGGAGACCATGGCTTTGTCTACGAAGGCTTTTTACGATACAATGAAAAAAAGCTCCATTTGTCTCATCTTCCTACTCCAAAGACCTCCATCCTCATGAATATTTCCAGTCCCCATGCAGCCTTTCGTTGGTGGCAACTTCCCGTTCAGGGGATCGGCCTTGCCCGCATTGAATTTATCATCAGCAACTTGATTAAAATCCATCCCATGGCTCTGATTCATTTAGATAGGGTCAAAGATCGCAAGGTGCAAAAAAAAATCCTTTCTTTAACCGAAGGTTATAAAAATAGAGAAAAATATTTTATCGAGATTCTCGCTTCTGGAATGGCAAAAATTGCAGCTTCGCAATATCCCAATCCCGTGGTGATACGCATGAGCGATTTTAAAAGCACAGAATATGCCGATCTGATTGGCGGCAGCTGGTTTGAGCCCAAGGAAAGCAATCCCATGCTCGGAGTAAGGGGTGCTTCGCGCTACTATAGCAATATCTACAAAGATGCCTTTCTGCTCGAGTGTATTGCCTTGAAAAAAGCAAGAGAAGAGATGGGCATGGAGAATATCATTCTCATGATTCCCTTCTGCCGCACGCTAGAAGAAGCAGATCTCGTCTTGCGCATTCTGGAAAAAAATGGACTCAAAAGAGGGGAAAAAAACCTGCAAATCTACGTGATGTGTGAAATTCCCTCGAATGCCCTCTTGGGCGAAGAGTTTGCTCATCGGTTTGATGGATTTTCCATTGGCTCGAATGATTTGACACAGCTAACACTTGGCATCGATCGCGACTGTGAGGAGTTAGCGCCCATCTTCAACCCGCGAAATGAGGCAGTCAAACGCTTGATTCGAGAAGTGATCGTCAAGGCACATCGACTCCATGCGAAAGTCGGAATTTGTGGACAGGCTCCTTCAGATGATCCAGAATTTGCTGCTTTTCTCGTGCGTGAAGGAATTGATTCGATCTCTCTCAACCCAGATAGCGTTCTAAAAATTATTAAAACGGTTGCAGAGATTGAAAAAAAATATAGAGTAAAGTCAAAATGAAAAAAATTCAAATTTGAGAATTTCTTATGAAAATAAAAAAGCCTTCGATCTGGTTTATTTTAATTGTGATTCTTTTGGGAATCCTTGCCGGCATCTTTTCTGGAACCGAACATGGAATCTATGGCATCACCTTTTTCTCGATCTACGATCTTTTGGGAAAGCTGTTTATTCAGGCGCTGATGCTAGTTTCAATACCCCTCATCATCTCCTCTGTCATGACAGGAATTGCTAAAATCGCAAAGGAGCATTCCTTTAAAAGAATCATCTCAAAGATTTTCGTAACCTTTCTTTCCCTGAATTTTTTGAGCCTTCTTATCGGCATACTCATGACCATTCTCTTTCAAAAAGATCTGCAAGCCTCTGCTAAGCTAATTGTAGAGACAAAACAGCAGATGATTTCTCATCCAACTGTTTTGGCCCATGCTGCAGTAAATTTTAATTTTTCCGACTTTGTCCTCCAGCTCATACCCTCCAATCTTGTGGAAGCCTTCTACAATGTACACGTTATTGGTCTTGTTTTTTTTAGCCTCTTATTTGGCTACGCAATGACCAAAATCGAAAACAGGCCCTCTGAGGTCTTGCAAAATTTTTGGAAGGGCGTTTTTCAGACAATGATTGGAATCACAGACATCGTATTAAAATTTCTTCCCATTGGAGTTTTTTGTCTCGTGGCCAAACAGTTTGCCTCTACAGGACTTGAGACGCTGGGAATTTTAGGTTGGTTTTTCTTTATCACGGTGGTCGGCCTTCTCTCCTACATGCTGGTCGTTCTCCCCCTCATCCTCTTAGTTGTTGCAAAGGTACACCCCATACGCCATTTCAAGGCCATGCTACCTGCTCTTGTGACAGCGTTTTCTACCACTTCTACTTCAGCCACGCTCCCAGTGACGATTGATTGTTTGGAGAATAGAGCAAAAGTCTCTCCTACTCTCAGTCACGTCATTCCTCCCCTTGGCTCCTCGTTGAATATGGCAGCCACCTCTCTTTTTTCCTTCATTGCCGTCGTTTTCATCTCCGCCACTTATGGAATTCCCGCCTCTTTTCAAACCTATCTGATCATCGCCTTTCTCTCTCTTTTTCTTTCCATGGGAGTCGCGGGCATCCCTTCGGGCTGTCTTGTCATCGTAATGGTCATTTTAAAATCGATCGACCTCCCGCCAGAATCGATTGCTCTGATCATTGCTCTTGATCGTTTTCTTGACATGCTGCGCACCACCACCAACGTCTTTACGGGAAGCTGTTCGACAGTCATCGTAGCTAAACTAGAAGGAGAAGAAGGAATTTTGCCAAAAATCTAGTAATTGCGAAAAAGATCGCTAAGCACGAGAGATTGTTGCAACCCTTCAAAAAATTTCTTGCATATTGCTGGATCCCTCTTAAAAAACCTGGAAGACTCATGGTGTCTGTAAAAGAGGCTCTATGTACACGCATTGTGTGCTCGATAAAGAAGGGCGAGCATCGGCCAAATAAAGGCGCATTTTCAACTCTAGCTCCAATAGGAGGTCCTCTACATGTTTTTGCCAACACTTCTTTTTTGCAAAAAGAGCAAGGTCCTCGCTCAAAGAAAAAAAAGCGCTTTCCGATAGGTGAAAAAAATTGAGATGCAAGGAATGAAGAAGAGAAATGACATTGCTGGGTGGAAAAGAGAGATAGCTAGTGAGGAAAAAATGCCATTTCTTTAAAGAAGCAAGAGAGCTCTTTTGCTTTTCTTCTCTAGAAATCTCTTGTAAAAATTCCAACTTCTTTTTCCACGCTCCGCTCGTATAGAGAATTTCATCTTCTAAAAGCTTTAAAAAAAGACCGCTCCGTATCCTTGCGTGCAAGGGGAGTTTTTCCTCTACCCTATTGCGATGCAGATAAAACTCTCTCATCTCATCTACCCAGGCATGAAAGACGGTGCCCGCTGCAAAAAAAGATTCTGCCTTTTTTGTTTTCTCTAAAGAAGGATAGCTGTCATGGGTTTTGCTCCTTGGGCACTCTTCTAAATAGCGAATGTCGGGAAAGAGCGTTCCCAAAAGAAATTCTCTTTGGTCTTCTTCATTAGAAATTGCATTCAATTCTAACCATTTTTCCGCCAGGTAGAGATGAAAAATAGGGAAAGAGGCCGCCAAGGGAGTAAACAAAAGAAAGAAAACAAAAAATAGCTGTTTCAATCCCACAATCCTTATATCAAAAAAGTGCGCTTACATAACGTCAAAAGCTCAACTGAAAGGCTCTCAAAGCTGTTCAAATTTTTTCGTACAAGCCCACCATTTCTGCCGATGCGAGCAGAGATTTCTTCATAGCTATCTCCACTTCGGTTTTTGTGGGAGGAGAAGGAAATGAGAGTTTTTCGCTCAAAGCATAAATCTTAAAAAAATAGCGATGGACGCCAAAAGGAGGGCAGGCAGGAACAAAATTTTCTTCTCTTATCGAGTTCTTTCCTTGAATTCCAGGAATCTCTCCTTCTTCGATCTTTTCTACTGGCGGAATATTGTACACAACCCAGTGGACAAAGGTTTTTCCTGGAGCGTCGGGATCGTCAACGATCAAAACCAGCGACTTCGTCTTTTCGGGAATATCTTCAATCATCAGACAAGGAGAAACCCCCTTTCCCTGACATGTGAACTTTTTAGGTAGCATCTGGTTGTGCATAAAGCCTGGAGAGGAAATTTTCATCGATTCTCCTTTGTTCAAAAAGTATAAGTTACACTAATGATTCCAGAGATGAAGTTGGCAGAGTTTCTTCCCCAAACGGGAAACCAAACGCCTCCAATAAAGCCCAAATCTGGAGAAAGGTTGTATTCCACAGCAGGAGCCAGGCTCAACTGGTCATTAAAAGGAGCGCCGACTATAGCAGGAAGTCCGTCCCCATCTACGCCTTGTCTTCCCGAGAAGGTGGTTTTCAATGAAAATGTATAGGCAACATCGAGCGCCAATACCCAGCGCTGCGTGACGCTAAACTCGTAGCCAAAATCAGTAGAAAACTGATCACCTGGATCTACCTTTCCCCTAGTGCCAAAACCACCGCCATAGGCATTGAAATTTTTTACTGAGACTTTAGATGAAAAAGTATAAGAATTCGACAGTCGAAAGTTCATAGGATGCTTTGGCCATACCCACCAGATAATCTTGCTAAAATTCAACACAAGGCTAGTTTTATAAGAACCACTCCCCGTCCCATCGATCCCATTCTTGTGGGGAGAAAGATGGTTATATTTCCCAGTGGGAAAACTCTCCTTCACAGCAAAAAGCACCGCTGGATAATAAGAGGTTTCAGGAAAGACCCCCCAACGAAGGGCAATCGAGGTGTCCGTGATGTTCATGATGGAATGGTGCTGAAGTTTATTATAAAGAGCCTGAACAGTAACAACGGAGTCGATTTTCTTGTCAAAGACGCCAAACTGCAAAATCGCTACGGGATTCACCTGCTGGAGAATATGGGGATCATCATGCGATTTCCCATGTCGATCAAAATGAGCATAATTATCAAAATAGTAGAAATAGGGCTGTATGTTGACCTGCCCTGCTTCAAGAATATGCGCTCCTCCTGAAAGAAGAGGCCCTGCATACCAGGGATCAAACATCTTTTGCGCGTCTTGAAAATCCTTTTCTGCCTTTTCCAGCTGCCTCTCTACGCGCTCATGAGTAACGGGAAGAGCTGCTTCTTCTGCAGAAAGAAGAACAATGGCAAGAGAAAAAACGAATACACTTACGATTTTTTTTCTCACAAGACGTCCTGCTTTGACCAAAAAAAGCAGTATAGTTTTCTTACAATATTTTTCAAAGGGTTTCAGCAGCAAAACCCCAGAACCATCACAGTGACATTGTCATCTGAATGCCGCACTCCAACTGCACACTCCACCAGATCGCGCGCAGGAGATTTTGATAACAACTGGCGGATATCTTCTTCTGAACTTCCCCTGCGAAATGCATGAGAAACCCTAGCATGTGGAGTTTTTTTCGATCCCAGCTTCTGACAGATTTCTTCTTCTGGAACAAAATCTTTAAGGCCATCGCTCGCTAAGACTATCATGTCTCCGGTTTGCAAAAGATTTACAGTGATTTTAGGCTTTGCGATCACACATCCATGCTCATAAAATTCTCTATCTCCAAACGCACGGCTCACATTGAGTCCGACAGGGATACAATAGAATCGTTTTTTTGCATCTTCCGGCTGCTCAAACCAATAACGACCAGGGTGTTCTTGTATTTTTGCTTCTCCTCTCGCCAAATCCTTTTTACTTGTCCAATCTCTGACACAAGAAAGGGGAATAGATGTGAGCCGTCCACCTATTCGTCTATAGATATTCGCCTCCGAATCTCCGATCGTTGCTGTATAGAGCATATGCGAAGTATTATCAATAAAGCAGATCACAGCTGTGCTTCCTCCAGAATAGCGATGCGCACCTGCTATTTTCTCGCTCAGTATATCTTTCTGAATTTTATCAAAAGTAACTTCAAAAGCTTGAAAAACATTGCCTCGACCTGCTTGCAATGCTTCTGGGAACCATTCTCGAAATTTATCAGATGCTTTCTTAGCCACATCCAAGCCTGGATTATAACTACTTCCGTCGGTTGCCGTTGCTAATTCCGGACCATGGCCATCAAAAACGCCAACTAATATCCCCCACTCGGTTTTATCACAAAAATGAACATCCTGCATGGTAATTCTGCGACCTATTGAAGCTGAAAGATAGTATTGGATCATTCCTGGTGGCAAGGTCTGTCGAGAACTCTCTACTGAAACGGCGGCAGCCATTCGATCAAATTGTTCCCGTGTTACATAAACCCTTGTTTCAGGATGTTTTGCTTGATGCTCCACCATGGCTTTTTTAGCGTTTTTTATCATTCGTTGAAAAGCTTCTTCTTCAGAAACGAGAACCTTTCTCCAAGAAGGTATCGCTCCTTCAAAGCAACTCTTTGGGGAAGATTCTTCTGCGCCGAGACAAGATGCAGCAGGTGGAAAAACTCCTTTTTCAACTTTCGTGCTCATAAAACCAGACCTTTTTGATGATTATTATGTTTGTTTGAAAAATCATCAAAAGTTTATACGGAGTTTTAGAGACAAAGGAAAGAGGAAATTTCCGAGTAGAAGGATTTCCCTCTTATTTACTGAGGAGAAAATGATGCCAGAAGATATTGGGGGCGCAAGATCTATTTCACACGAAGAAAAAATTCTATTGAGACAAGATTATGCCAGGGGCGCCAAGCTGTTTGAGGAAAGCTTGCAAGAGTTTGCAAAAACAACGGAGGAGAACAAGAAAGAAAAATTCAAGCAGGTACTCGAAGAAGCGTCTCAAGTGATGAATGAAACGGCAAAGCTCTGTCTTTCCAAAAGTAGCCAAAAGCTAGAAGAGGTTTTAGAAGAAGATTATCGTTCATTTAGTCAACACAGCTCTCCTGAGATCGTGGAAAAACTACATAAAGACATTGCAGAAATACAAAAAAGACTTCCCTAAAAGGGTGTCTGCAAAATGCAAAGGCTCATCACTCTTTTTGACCTTCTGGACTTCCGTCAATCCAATCCATAAGAAGATGGTCTAACCAATGGAATTCTCGATTCTTTCCCATTCTTCCTAAATAGCCCATATGGCCCCCTTTTTTGGTAACAAACACCTCAATATTGTCGGGAAGCTGCCATCCTTCAAATGTTTCTGGTTCGATAATGGGATCGTCTCTGGACCAGAGAATTTTTGCAGGAATGCGAATGAGAGGAAGCAAATATTTGCAACTGCTCTTGTCATAGTAATCTTTCACATTAGAAAACCCAAAATGGGGAGCCGAATAGATGCGATCAAACTCCAAACAGGTGAGTTTGTCGGGAAGATCGATCTTCTGCAGATCTGGGAATTTTCGATGACGATACCGCACATCTTCCCTCATCAATTTGAGAAAATAGTATTGATAGATGGCATTATCTGGATGATCCAAACGAAGGATGCTGGAGTAAAGATCCACGGGTGGATTGATTGCAATCACCTTTTGAAAATATTGCGTTGCCTCGGAAAGAAGCTCTCCTGCCAACCTAAGCACAATATTTCCTCCTAAGGAAAACCCCACTAGGGTCGTTGGAGAAAAAGCAAACAATTTTTTAAGTGCTTTTAATGCTTCTAGGATATCTGCGCTCTGTCCACCATTGTATATGTGGCGAGAAAGCCCACGCGAGGAACCACAACCGCGCAAATTGACACGGACAGCACGCGTACCTTTTTTGGTTAATTTGTTTGCCATGCGCACGAGATAAGAGGAGCGATGAGAACCGCATAGTCCATGTACCAGCACCACTGTAGGGTCGCAAGGCCTCCATCCTTTGGGAGTCGATATTTCCATCGTAATTACATCGCGATCGGGCAGAGGAACGTAGACCGTGTCAGATGGTGGCGGCAAGCAAAATCTAGAAAAACAGCCAATGATCGTCTGCAAATGATTATTATCAAAAAGGGGAAACGGGTCAAAAGCAAGCTCTCTCTGCATAAAAGACACCTCGATTAGCAATCACATCTAGTAATTTGATTATGAATCCAATTTGATTAAAAAATCAAATTAAATGTTTACATTTATTATAATTAATTAACATCTTTAGTATAAGAAAATGAATGCCAGAAACTTGTGGAAAAAAACTCAAAAATTTCATAGAGTAGTTTTTTTTACGTAAACAACCAACTCTTATGGTCTTTTTGCGGTTTTCTAATTTCTTTGGGTATGTCCTGTTTGCAACCATTCTTTCTTGTACATTATGGACAGACAACCCTCCATTGCCTCCAGAAGAAATCGCAATGGAAGAAAAAGAATTTGCTTTCGAGCCTTGGTTTACGGGACCTCTGATAGGATCTTCCGCAGTCTGTTTAGATCCAGGCTTATGGGACATCCAACCCTACTTTACTGTTGGGTCCTTTGATAAATTTTTCGATGAACATGGAAACGTTGTCCCAACCTCAACTGTGACCAGCGTTGATTTTTTGGGCCTCATCAACGTAGGTCTTGTCCCCGGACTTGATTTAGAGCTTCTTTTCGAGGAGTTTTGTGCTCATATCCATCATAAAACTACTTCTTCTTTTGGAGATATAACGGTTTTTCTGGGCATGCAGCTGCATCAGGAAGACCAAAACTGGCCTGCAATTCGACTGACTTTTAGTGAACGGTTTCCTTCGGGAAGATATCAGCATCTCAGTCCATTTTTGGAAGATTTAGACGGTTATGTAGGCTCTGGGTGTTTTACGTCAGAAGCGGCATTGCTTTTCTTAAAAATCGTGCATTGGTTTTATTACCACCCTATTGAGTTTCGCTTAGGGATCCACCAGTCCGTTAGCTCTTCCGCCCGTGTGCATGGTTTTAACTCTTATGGGGGAGGGTTTGGAACCGATGGGACAGTCAAACCTTCAAAAGCATTTGCAGCTATCTTTTCGCTTGAATTTGCCTTTACTCAGCAGTGGATCTATGCGATGGATATCTGGTACAAGCGCTATACGCGGTTTCGCTTTTCTGGATATCCGGGAGTAGATGTGGATGGCAATAGAGCCATCAATTCGGGCAGCTTTGCCTATTGGGTCGTTATCACCCCTTCTTTAGAATACAATTTGAGTGCCACACAAGGATTCATCGCCGGTGCTTATCTGACGGTTCTGGGACGCAATACATTTAAACTCAACAACTTTGTTCTCTCTTATGAAATCCTCTTTTAGCAAAACAGAACTTCACTTTGTAAAACATCCTTTGAAAATGAAAAAAGATCTACTGCCGTGCGATCGGGATTGAAAGAAAAAAAATCAGCGTTTCACATCCGGGATTTTTGGATCCTAGAGAAGCATTGGAAATGTGAAAAAAGTGGGCGCCCAGTCGCATCTGATTGTGAAAGACCCAGCCTGCTTCCAAACCGGAACGAAATTCTAAGGGAAACCCCAAATCCTTATCATCTCCCTTCTGATAATACCCAACTGCAAAATTAGGAGAGAAAAGAAGATGGTGGGCAATGATCCAATCGAATCCAAACCCTCCATAAAGATAGGTAGCTTTTTTCGCCGTTATAGAAACACCCAGCATAGGACGGATGGTCGCCCACTCCAAATGCGATTTGTACTCTAACCTGCACGCAGCAGATCTTCTCTTTTCGCGAATAATATCATTGACTCCAACACCAACAGAAATCAAATCGGCCTTTGCCCAAAGAATCGATGTCATGAAAAGTAGCAGCGCACATAACATTCCTTTCATTACACTTCCTCCCAAACTTACACCACCTCAAAGCCGCCCTCAAAACGTGCTTATATCGAGAGCACAATTCAAAGGCAATTGAAAAAAACCAAAAGGAGCAATATGATGTATATATGTTCTGTTGGAAATGTAGAGCAAAAGTAGATCTTCCAGAAAAGAAAGCTAGTTTCCGCTTGGTTTGCGAAGCCTGCGGCACAGACCTTCATGTCTGTAAAAATTGTACTTATTTTTCTTTAGGAAAGCCCAACGATTGCTCCTACCCCAACACCCTCTATGTGTCAGACCGCGAAAAGAACAATTATTGCGAAGAGTTTTCTCCAAAATCCAATGGCTTTTCTGAAGAAAAAACCTCTCCTCAAGAGGTCTCCCACCGACTCTTTGGCGAAGATCTCTCAGTAAAGAAAAAAGAGTTTAACTCTTTTTTTGATGATCACGAATAGTCTCGAAATGAACGATGAGATTTTCTGCAGCTATCTTCGCCATATTCCAACGGCATTCTTTCGTTGCAGTACCAATATGGGGAACAATGAAACAATTGCGCAAAAAGAACAGAGGATGGTCTTTGTCCAGAGGCTCTGGATCGGTCACATCCAAAGCTGCGCCTTGTAAAAGTCCCTCTTGCAGAGCTACTACAAGGTCTTCGGTTTTGATGATGCTCCCTCGCGCCATGTTGAGAAGAAAGGGCTTTTTTTTCATTTTGCGCATCGATGCCAGATCGATCATCCCGCGTGTGGTCGGTGTCAGAGGAATGTGCAAAGAAATCACATCTGCTGTGGCAAAAAGTTCCTCTTGGCCCACTTGCACCGCCTTCGTTGCAAAAGCTTGCGGAACCACTTTTTTAGACAAAGCAGAAAAGACAACCTTCATCCCAAAGCTTAATGCCCTTGTAGCAACTGCCTGTCCAATGCGCCCAAAGCCAATAATTCCCAAAGTTTTTCCAGAAAGCTCTTCTCCTACAAAAAGATCGGGGCTCCATCCCTTCCAATAGCCGCCCCTCACATAGGCATTTGCTTGGCAGATGTTACGAACAAGGACCAACAGCAGACCCAATGTTAAATCTGCGGTGCTGTTTGTCACCACATGAGGCAGATGATAGACTGCAATCCCCAGCTTCTGTGCACACTCGACGTCAATGTTGTCCAGACCAACTGCATAGTTGGAGATGGCTTGCAATTGCGTAGCATTTGCCAGCACCTGTTCATCTAAAGGATCGCTCAACATGGAGACAATGCCATCGTAATTTCGAACCGCATAGAAAAGCTCTTCGCGCGGAAGAAAGGCATCTGGCCAGATCGTCACCTGGAATTTTTTTTCCAAAAGCCTATCTTCTGCAATTTTCGGAATTTTTCTTGTGATGAAAATTTTCTTCATGATTTTTATTCCTCAAAAGTTCGAAGCGCTGTTTTTTTACTTTTGTATATCTTATCCAAAGAGGAAAATTTTTCACGATTGAAGAAAAAAAAATCCTCTTTTATAAAAGCTTGTCAAAGGATAACCCCATGCGCTTACTTTTTCTTTTTTTGTCATCTATTTATCTTACTTTTCTTTCTGCTGAAGCAAATGAGACACTCGATGAAGAAATAGAAAGAGTGATCGCTTCTCTTTCTTTGGAACAAAAAGCAGGGCAACTGTTCATCTCCTTTTTTCATGGAAGCTACCTCGACGAAGAGACCAAACAGTTTATCGCAAATACCCATCTCGGGAATTTTCTCTACTTTTCTTGGGCCAACGAGCTTGCCCATCCGCAGCAGGTAAAAAAACTCTCCGAAGAACTCTTTGCATTTGTCTCTAAAACAAATGGCATACCTCCTCTTATTTGCATCGATCAAGAAGGAGGTGTCATATCACGCCTTACCCAAGGATATACCCTCTTTCCCGGCAATATGGCTCTTGGAGCTACCCGCAACCCTCTTCTTGCGGAAAAAGTGGGAAGCGCCATTGCCCATGAGCTGCGATGCAGCGGAATCCATCTCAATCTCGCACCCGTTGTCGACATCAATTCCAATCTCCACAACCCCATCATTGGCGTGCGTTCTTTTGCACACGATCCCAACCTTGTGGCCTTTCTTGCAGAAAAAATGATTCTTGGTTTTCACAAAGAAAAAATTGGAGTCACGCTCAAACATTTTCCAGGACATGGAGACACAAGCCTCGACTCTCACACCTCTCTTCCCGCCGTTTATAAAACATTGCAAGAACTACAAACAAACGAACTCTATCCCTTCTTTTCATTAAAAAACGAAGCGGACTGCATCTTGACCGCCCATGTGAACTACCCATCCTTAGATCCACATTTTCCCGCAACACTTTCTTCGAAAATTTTAACCAATCTTTTAAGAGATACGATGGGCTACCAGGGAGTCGTGATTTCCGATTCTCTGATGATGCGAGGAGTCTCTCCAGATCAATCCTCTCTTTCTGCCTGCATTGCCTCTATTTCCAAAGCCGCCATCCGGGCGTTTCAGGCAGGCTGCGATCTCATGATCATTTCCAAGGCTGAATGGGCCGATTTTTCACCCACAAGAAAAGAGGATGAATATATCATCGGCCAGGCAGTTGCACATTTTGCACAAGCAATAAAAGAAGGCATCATCTCTCAAGAAAGACTCCACGCCTCATTAAAAAGGATTCTTCGTCTCAAAGCAAAGTATGCACACAACCCATCTTCGTGCAAAACGCCAGTAAAGCTAGAAGATTTTGCACACGAGAGTTTGGCCTACGCAGTTGGGAAAGAATCGCTCACCCTTCTTTCTCCTGAAAAAAGGCTTTGGGACAGAATCGACACCCGCCTTTCTGGAAACAATTGGAGCTTGATTGCTCCAAAAGAAATCAAATCATTTTTAGAAAAAAGCTTGCTAGAGATGCAGCTTTCGCCCACACTGCTTTACTTTACACGTGAAGACCTAAAAGATTTTCCCACCCTGTGCCAAAAAGCAAAAAAACTCATCGACTCATCTTCTCTTACTCTGTTTTTATCTTTTAATGCCCACCTCTGTAACGAACAAAAACAGCTCATCACCTTTCTTTCCCAGAAGTGCTCGCCCAAACAGCTGATCTTTGCCTCTTTGCGCAACCCTCAAGATCTACTAGAAGCAAAAGACCACTTAACGATCGCAACTTATAGCCCCTCTCCTGCTAGCATTGCCGCTCTTTTTCATGCACTAGATTGTCGAGAAAAACCAACAGGCATTCTGCCTTTAAGTGTTTCGCAATCAGAGCATTAGAATAACTCTCTTCCTTGCGAGAAATCTAGCCTTTGATTTTTATGTCTGTCATGAAATACTAAAGAGCTTAAGAAATATTGAGTCGCCCATTGGGCGCACAGGGTTGCTATGGCGCTAACCAAAAGCCGTTTTCTGAGCGTTTTTGTGCTCTGCATGATCAACGTCGCTGCGATTTGCAATATCGCAAATTTGACCTTTACCGCTAAAGAAGGTTTTTCCTCCCTTTTCTATTATGCACTTGCATCGCTGATTTTCTTCATTCCCGTAGGACTTGCTGCTGCAGAGCTTGCTGCTGCTTGGCCCGAGCGTGGGGGCGTATACATTTGGGTGCGAGAAGCCCTTGGAGAAAAGGCAGGGTTCGTTGCGATCTGGCTGCAGTGGGTGGAAAATGTGATCTGGTATCCAACTCTTCTTGCTTTTGTTGCCAGTACCTTTGCTTACATTTTTAACCCTTCCTTGGCGGCAAACAAACTCTACATTATGGCCGTTGTCCTTGTAACATTTTGGCTCATCACCTTTTTGAATAGTTTGGGCATGAAGATTTCTGCATGGATTAGCACTCTCTGCGTCCTTATAGGAACTCTTCTTCCAGGATTTTTTTTGATTGCCATGGGCTTCGGCTGGGTCCTTTCCGCACAACCATTGCAGATCTCTTTTTCTATCGCCAACCTCTTTCCCTCTTTTGCTACCTATGATCACATCTCACTGCTTGTCGCAGTTTTTCTTTCACTTGCCGGCCTTGAAATGTCTGGCGTTCATGCAAAAGAAGTCGAAAACCCACAAAAAGACTACCCCAAAGCCATTCTTTTCTCTTCCCTGATCATTTTCAGCCTGGTCTCTTTAGCTTCACTTTCCATTGCCATCATTGTACCAAAGGTAGAACTTGCCTCGGGAACCATCGAAGCCTTTCGCCTCTACTTTAACTCCTATGGATTCTCCTGGATGCTGCCTTTTGTCGCCTTCTTGATCGTTTTGGGCTCCATTGGACTGATTAGCACCTGGACGGTGGGTCCCACCAAAGGACTGCTTGCAACTGCACGACATGGCGAACTTCCACCCTTTTTACAAAGGACCAATAAAAAAGGAATGCCTGTTTCTATTCTCTTGATCCAGGCAATCGTAGTTACTTTTTTATCTTTTACCTTCTTTCTCATGCCCAGCGTAAGCTCCACCTACCGCCTCCTCTTTTACTTGTCCGCCCAGCTCTATTTGATCATGTACATTTTACTCTTTCTCTCTCTGCTTGTTTTGCGCTACAAACAACCTAAAGTAGCAAGGCCGTTTCAAATTCCCTTGGGAAACAAGGGTGTTTGGGTTGTTTCCTCTATAGGAATTCTAGGTTCCATTCTTGCTATTGGATGCGGGTTTATCCCCTCTCATGACGTAGAAGCAAGCCACCGATTGTTTTTTGCACTTTTCTTAATCATTGGCATTCTGCTCTTTTGCCTCATTCCCATTATTATTCATGGAATGAGAAAGCCCTCTTGGCACATTTTTAAAGAAGAATAAGGGAGCGGCAAATGTTAAATTTATTTTTTAACAGCCTATCTGCTCCTGCAATTTTTTTCTGATATCTTTTGAGCAGTTTTGCTAACATGCTCAAAAAGGAAGAAGCGAGCATGTGCGGAATTTTTGGTTACATCGGGAAAAAAGATCCTTTAAAAGTCTGCATGCAAGGGTTAAAACTTTTAGAGTATCGCGGATATGATTCTGCCGGCATTGCGGCTCTCCAAAAGGGAGAGCTCATCACCATCAAAGAGGTGGGAAAAGTTTCTATACTTGAAGAGCAGGTAAACCAACTGGATCTACAATTGGACCTTGCAATCGCACACACCCGGTGGGCAACCCATGGAAAGCCCTGCAAAAAAAATGCCCATCCCCATTCGGATGCCCAATCATGCATTGCCCTCATCCACAACGGAATCATCGAAAACTTCGCTTCTTTGCGATCCAAGCTGGAGAAAAAAGGTGTTGCTTTTGCGTCTGAAACCGATACCGAGGTGATTGCTCAACTGATCGCAGATCACTATAAGGGGGACTTACTCTCCTCTGTTCACACCACACTTTCTGAGCTCAAGGGAAGCTTTGCCATTGCACTGATTCATAAAAACCATCCCGACACGATTGTTGCCACATCGCGCGACAATCCTCTTGCCATTGGTTTTAGCAATGATCTTTCAGAAACAATCATCTCTTCGGACCCCAACGCATTTTTAGGTCACAATCTCAATGTCTTTTACTTAAAAGATGATGAGATTGCCCTTGTGGGAAGAGATTCCATTGAGATCTATGACAAGCGCAAGAAAAAAATCGAGAAAAAAACGGAAAAAATCCAAGCAGAATCTATCTCCTTTTCCAAGGAGGGGTTTGAACATTACTTGCTCAAAGAAATTTGTGAACAGCCCTTCACTGTTCAGAAAGTTTTGGTAGAAAACCTTGCAGAAAATGGCACCGATGCGCATTTTCCCCAGCTTCCCTTTTCCTCTAGGGAGCTGAAAAAAATTGATCGAGTTCTCATCGTTGGCTGCGGTACTTCCTGGCACGCCGGGTCGATCGCAGTTTCCCTTTTCGAGGAGATGGCGAAAATACCCGCATCTTGCGAAATTGCTTCTGAGTTCCGTTACAAACCTCCTTTGCTTTCCAGCAACACACTGGCTATTGCAATCAGCCAGTCGGGCGAAACCGCCGATACATTGGGTGCAGTTAGAAAAATCAGAGAAAGAGGAATCAAAGTCGTTGGCATCTGCAACGTGAAAAACTCTTCCTTAACACGCGAGGTAGATGGCTGCATCTATTTACACGCAGGCCCAGAGTTTAGCGTCTGTTCTACAAAGGCTTTTACCTCCCAGCTTACCCTACTTTCCCTCATAGCTCTTTTCCTAGCGCGCAGTCGCAAGATGTCAGAAGAAGAGGGAGAGGTTTTTGTCAGCGAGCTGAAAAAGATTCCGCAAAAAATCGATGAAGTGCTCAAGCGCTCCTCTGAAATTGAACTTCTCGCTAAAAAATATAGTCATTTTCAGAATTTTTTCTTTCTCGGTCGCAGGATGATGTTTCCCATCTGCCAGGAAGCTGCTCTGAAACTGAAAGAAATTTCCTATCTCAACGCATGTGCCTATCCCGCTGGCGAAATGAAGCATGGTCCTATTGCTCTCATTTCTCCAACCCTTCCCGTCATTGCGTTTTGTCAAAATGAACAAACCTATGAAAAGATGATCAGCAATATCATGGAAGTAAAAGCAAGGGGAGCTCCCATTTTAGCCTTTGCATCACAAGGTGCGAAGGGGCTGTCCTCTATTGCAGATGATCTTTTCTTTCTTCCTTCTTGTCCTGATCTACTCTCTCCTCTCATTTCCACGGTTGCAGGACAACTTTTTGCCTATTTTATTGCAAAAGTGATAGGTACAGATATTGACAAACCACGCAATCTTGCCAAATCCGTAACGGTTGAATAGAAATGGAAAAGAAACCCTCGCTCGCAGAACAGCAGAAAACAGTAGAAAAAAAGGCACTCAAAAAAAGCGAGTATATGTATCGCGGGAAAGTCATCAATTTACGCAAAGAGACTTTTTTCTTCAAAAACACCACTCCTACCTTTCGTGAATATGTAGAACATCAGGGAAGCGTTGGTATAATCGCGCTCAGAAATGATGGAAAATTTCTTTTCATCAAACAGTATCGCAAGGCTCCCGATGAGATTCTCTTAGAGATTCCTGCAGGAATATTAGAAAAGGGAGAAAACCCCAAAGATTGCGCTATTAGAGAGTTGCAAGAAGAAACGGGCTTCAAACCAGCAACCCTCATTTCGCTGGGAAGCTTTTATCCTTCTCCTGGCTTTTGCACGGAACATTTGCACATTTTTTTAGCGCTCGATCTAGAAACAAGCCCTCTTCCCTGCGATCTGGATGAGGCCATTGATCTATCTCCCCTTTCTCTACAAGAATTTTATGACCATCTAGAGAAAAACCAGATACGAGATTTAAAAACCGTTGCTGCTGTTTTTCTTTATATGCAATGGAAAAGTTCCCATTCACCTCAACAAAGCTGCTTATGAAAAAGAGTTTTTTGCCTCTATTTCTCATCGTCCTTCTCGTGGGTACGATCTTAAGCCTGCCCATGCTCGGCTCTTCAGCTTCGGGAAAACAGCTCATTCTTTTTTTCGTCTCAAAAAAACTCCACCAAAAAGCAGAAGCAGAAAAGCTCCATTTTTCTTGGCTCGGTCCGCAACGTCTACACAACATTACAGTTACAAGCCCCAATTGTACCCTTTTCATCGAAGAGCTTTCTGCAAAGCTTCCCTTTTGGAAACTCTTTACCCTCTCCTCTCTGACTAAAAAAAATTTTGCTTCGCTGATAGCTGCCACTTCGATCCAAAACGCTTCTATCACCACCCTCTCTCCTGAAAGTCATTTTTCTAACATCAATATGACATCTGTGCAGGATGAGCGTTTTCCCCTTCATCTCGAAATGGATGGGAAAAGCAGCGAGGGAGGAAAAATCTTTGTAAGGATCCAAGAAGAAAATTTGGGTTTTTCCAAAGGCACCTTACAGCTTTCTCTGCATTCCTTTCCTACGCTGATCCTCGATAAGGTCTTAACTCCTTTTACCAAACTCTCTGAGGGCTTTTTCTCGGCTCTCTTGGGCAACCAGATGGAGTTGGAAGGTTCTTGCAACATCGAAAATGAGCAACACATTTGCTCTCTGACCCTTTCTTCGCCTCTGGCCTCAGTCAAAATGGAAGCTGTATTAGAAAAAAACCTGATCACGCTGCAAAAGGACATGCAGGCAGATATCTTTCTCACAGAAACCTTCAGCAAATATTTTCTCAAAGAGATGTCTCCCCTCTTTATCTCAGCCGAGTCCTCTCAAAAGCCCATCCATCTGATTCTATTGAAAGAGGGTTTTGTGTGTCCCATCCATCCTTTTTCTCTCAAAGAGGTCAAAATACAAAAAGCAATTCTCGATCTGGGACAGATCAAGGCCAAAAATGCAGCCGGTCTTGCGCTGATTATGGGCATCATGAAGCTCCATCTACCTTCTCATATAGAAGAGATGGATGTTTGGGCAACTCCTGTCTCTCTTTCTCTTTATGAAGGCGCTCTCTATACCGACCGCATGGATGCTCTTTTAGATCATTCGATCCACATCTGTTGTTGGGGCAATGTAGATCTCATCACAAAAGAGGTCGACATGACCCTCGGCCTGACGGCAGATGCACTTAGAGAGACTTTTCATTTCGCCAATCTACCCGACGATTATGTGATGACCATTCCCGTTAAAGGAACGATCGACCAGGTGAAGATCGATCAAGGCGTTGCCACTGCAAAAATTGCAAAACTCATGGCCATGAAGGCTACCAATGCAGGGCTCATCAATAAGCTGCTCGGCGGCATCATCAAAGAAGACAACATTCCTCCGCCCAAACGTCCTTTTCCCTGGGAAGGAAAAGTGAAAAAAAGCTCTTCTTCAAAAAAATCCCCTAGAGACCTATTCGATCTTTTCCAGTGAAAGAGTATCCTCACGAAAAGAGTTCCGTCCACTCGTGGTAGAAATTTTCCAAGATTTGCAAAATATTCTTGCCTACTTCGGAGTAATCCTCCTCATTGCAATTGGCAAGAGAAATGCGCAAAGACCAAAGCGACCCACCAAATCCAAAGCCGGGCAAGCAGATCGTAGCCTTTTTTTCTGCAAGCGCAAAAAAAAAGCTCATCACCTGCTTGGAGGCAAGATATTGGGCAAAAGGATCTCCATATCGTGTGCGCGCAATCGAGACAAGATCGATCATCGCATAGTAATAGGTATTTCTCTCTTCATTGGGAAGCGTGAGCTGCAAACTACTATAAAGTTTTTCCATGCGTCTTTTTAAAAGAGATTTTACTGCTTTTTTATAGCTGTCATTTTCATCCATCAAGTCAAAAAGAGAGAGGAGTGCCATGAAACATTGCTGCGGGGTGGAAAGACCACTTGTATGAGCAAGAGCTTCTTCGCGACTGTCCGCAACCATTCGTTCAATGAAAGGAAAGCGATTAGGATCTAGGGTAAGGGTATGGTATCGCTCAAAAAGCTTCTGCTTAACCGCTGGCGCATGTGCTTCGATCAATCGGTCCAGCACATTCTTCTCATGAAGCATCACCACGCCAAGGCGCCAGCCCGTG
Source organism: bacterium (assembly GCA_021811265.1). Lineage (GTDB taxonomy): Bacteria > Chlamydiota > Chlamydiia > Chlamydiales > SM23-39 > JAJZPH01. The sequence continues at coordinate 54,979 of JAJZPH010000001.1, read as the reverse complement.
ACTCCAAAATATTTCGAAAAAGAGTAGATGCAGACCATGTTTTCTGGAATTTCATCCACAAGAGAGCGAAAGTGAGGCACAAAGGGAGCATATACTGTATCGGTCAAAATAATGAGATCTTTTCTTTGGTTTCTGACAAGCTCCACCAAACGATCAAAAGAGGCTCCTTCCAGAGACGTTGCGGTCGGATTGGTAGGATCGACGAAAAAGAGCGCTTTGATTTTTGGATCTTTTAATTTTTCTATTTCGCTCTGTGGAATCTGCCATTCATTCTTTTCCGTTGTTTGGATAAAAATCTCTCGGAATTGATACTCCTGCAAAAGGGGTATTTCCAAATAGGGAGAAAAAATAGGAGTAATAATGGCAATTGCATCTCCTTCGCGAAGAAGCATGTTCATCTTCAGAGAAAAGAAAACATAAATCATGGCGGCGGTAGCCCCCTCTGTTGCAAAGAGCAGATAGCGATCAGAAATGGCTTTTTCACTGAGACAAAGCACCTTGTCCAGATAGGCTTTTACTATCTTTTCTACGAAAGGAAGAATGCGCGGAGGAGTGGGATATGTTGCCCCAAGTGCCGCCTCGCACAGGGCAAAGAGAAGATCCTCTTTGTTGAAAGAAAATCTCTTGCAGGCAAAAGAAATGGCCTGTTTTAGAAAATCAGCACATTTTTCGTGTTTCCTTTCTTGGAGAAAGGAGTGCCACTTCTCTTGAATTTTCTCCTTGTGTGGATAGAAAGCCAAACCATGCATCTCGCCCGTTGTCACAGAGGTAGAAAAAAGACTCAAAAGATCAAAACCATCGCGTACGGTGGTATTGAGAAAATTTGGATTTCCTCTTCCTACATCTAAAAGAAGGTGCTCTTTGCCACAACTTTTTTCTTTTCTACAACACTCTTCGGCCAGAGCATAAAGAATGTTTTTCACCTCAAAGGGGCTCAAGGAGAGAAAAGACTCCACACAAACCCTCTTTAAGCTAGGGTGATTTCTTTGGAGAGATAGACATCTTGGATGAGGTGGAGAAGCTCGACACCTTCCTTAAAAGGTTTTTGAAACGCTTTTCTTCCCGAGATCAATCCCATGCCCCCTGCCCTTTTATTGATCACTGCAGTAGCTGCGGCTTCGGCCAGATCATTTTTACCCGAAGCACCTCCAGAGTTAATCAGGCCGATTCTTCCCATGTAGTTGTTGAGTACTTGATAGCGCGTAAGGTCGATGGGATGATCGGAACAGAGCTTTGTGTACATCGCTTCGCTGCTCTTGCCAAACTTAATCGCTTTAAAACCTCCATTTACGGTAGGAAGTTTTTGCTTGATAATGTCTGCTTGGATCGTGGCACCCAGGTGATTTGCCTGGCCGGTCAAGTCGGCAGATTCATGATAGTCTACTCCTTCGACTTTAAAGGCACTGTTTCTCAAATAACACCAGAGGATAGTGCACATTCCCAACTCATGGGCCATTTCAAAAGCTTTAGCAACTTCTATGATCTGGCGCCTGCTTTCAGCAGATCCAAAGTAAATAGTCGCTCCTACTCCCACGCATCCCATGTCAAAGGCCGTTTTCATAGAAGCAAAAACCACCTGATCATAGCTGTTGGGATAGGAAAGAAGCTCGTTGTGGTTGAATTTCAATATGAAGGGAATCTTGTGCGCATATTTACGAGCGACAGAGCCAAGTACTCCGGAAGTGGAAGCCACAGCATTGCAACCGCCTTCGATCGCCAAGCGAACGATGTTCTCAGGGTCGAAAAACTCAGGATTAGGGGCAAAAGAAGCACCGGCAGAATGTTCGATACCCTGATCGACGGGAAGAATAGAGAGATAACCCGTATGAGCCAGTCTGCCATGTGTAAACAGAGCGCTCAAATTTTTCAACACGCGAATATTGCGATCGGAGGGTGCGAAAATACGGTCGACAAAATCGGGCCCTGGCAGATGGAGATGTTCTTTTAAAATGGTTTTGCATTTGTGTTGGAGAAGATTTTCAGCTTCGTCTGCTAAAAGTACTGCGATTTTTGTAAGCGATGACATAACTACCTCATGGTTTGACTCAAGGTTCCTTCTTCACTATGTCTAAGACCTATTTTTTTTTCCTCCAAAATTTCTGGATTTCTTCAAAACTCTTCCCTTTCGTCTCGGGAACTTTCCAAAAAATCAACCAAAAAGCAGCAAAAGAAATACAAACATAGATCAGAAATGTTCCTCCTTTGCCTAGAAGTTCTATCAAGGGCAAAAAAGAGAGGGAGACGCAATAGTTGGAAAGCCAGTTGACGACAAGAGCCATTCCCATCGCTCTTCCGCGAATGCCGATGGGAAAAATCTCTGCAAGCACAATCCAGACAATAGGCCCTAAACTAATTGCAAAAAACGCAACGAAGGAAAAAAGACTAAAAAAAGTAAGCTGCAAGAGCAGCTCTGATGTAGCCAAAAGACCAAGGCTGATGAAAAAAAGCGAAACCGCCATGCCGCCAACCCCCACTAAAAGAAGCACCCTTCTTCCACACCTTGCGATAAGAGCAAGAGAAAGGATCGTTGCCAAGAAATTGACAAGCCCAATACCCACAGCACCCAAAAAGGTGAAAGTGTCCGCTCCAAAGCCCACCATTTCAAAAATTCTTGGTGCATAATAGACAATCAAGTTAATACCTGTAATTTGTTGAAAAAGGCTAATCATGATTCCCACAAAAAGTGCAGATCGTATGTTGGGTTCGCAAAGGTGTTTCCAGAAGGTCTCTTCTGGCGACTTGCGCAAAGTTTCTGAAAAGATCTCTTCCTCTTTTTCTTCGATCTTTTGCACAATGATTTTTGCCTCGTGTTTCCTGCCCAGTGCTGCCAAAAAGCTGGGAGTTTCGGGAATAAAACAGAGCAAGAAAAAAAAGAAAAGAGAAAAAACGATTCCGTAGCCCATCATCTCTCTCCATCCAGCAGCAGTTGCAAGTAGATAGCCAGCAATGTAGGCCGAAAGGATCCCCGCGGAGATCATGAGTTGATTGATAGCCACCATCACCCCGCGCTCATCTTTTCTGGACATTTCAGCAATGTATAGAGGAGAAACAACCGACACGATCCCAACTCCAATTCCCGCAATCCCCCTCCCGAGCATCAGATGAAAAAAAGTTGCCGCCTCCATTTGGACAAAACTACCGACAACAAAAAAGAATGCAGAAAGAAACAGAGTCTTTTTTCTTCCTAAACGATCTGCGAGACATCCGCCAGAAAGGGCGCCTATAAGAGCGCCTATGATGAGAAGACTGACCCAAGAACCGCCCTGCCAGGAAGAGAGGTGAAATTCTTTCGTCACAAATACAAGTGCGCCCGCAACAACACCACTATGATATCCAAATAAAAATCCTCCCAAAGAAGCCACAAGGGATACATAGAAAGAAAAACCCAAAAAGCTCTTTTTCTCCATAAAATGTACTTCCAGTGTTGGCAACTTTTTTGATTGTATATCAGAGAAACTAGAAACACAATCTGCGCGCTTTTCATTTTTTTTCCATAGAAAAGAGAAGATTGATCTTCCTGCGAAAACAAGCCCATTTTTCTAAAATAAAAAAATTCAAAAAATTAATTTAATTAACAAGAATTCCACAATATTAAATAATCAAAAACTCGTTTCACAATTCAACAGGAGAAAAAAAATGAAACGATTGTTAATGATTTTTGGACTTCTCACCTCTTTCGTACTGAGTGCAGAAGAAGTTGCAACTGTTTCTCAAACAGAAAAAAATTGCGTAAGATCCTCGAATGTCTATACAAGCATCGGCGTGGGACCTCTTCCTATTCTTCTTCCCGTTTTTGGAGTTGGATATCGTGCCAGCTGGAACCACCATGGATTTGACACCTCAGCTCAGGTAGCAACCATTGGTAAAGTCACTGGACTCAGATGGAATCTGCTCTATTCATTTATCGTGCACCCAAATCCCCAAGGACAAACCTATGTTGATTTAGGAGCTGCAGCAGGTACCGTTTTTCACCATGGCTTAGCAGGGGTTTTCGCCTCTCCTGAACTTGTGGTCGGAAGACAATGGATGAACAAATCTGGAGAAAAGAGATTCTGCCAAGCAGAAATTAACTTCCCCTCTTTTACCTGGAAACACGATCACAAAGAACTCTGTTTCGGTGGTAAACACCATTTTGAAAGAAAAGACGTCAGTTTCTTTCCCATTGTGACCGTTTCTTACGGATTTTTGTTTTAACAAAAGCAAATCTGTTTGACAACCTCGGGGGCTCTTCAATTGAAGGGCCCTTTTTCATGAGTGCCTTATCCAAAACTCGCGTTAACTAGCATTTTCTGGAAAATGTTTGCCTATTAAGAAATGAATATGTAAAAAATAATAGACAAACGAAAAGAGGGGTCTATCATGCGATCTTGTGCTTTATTTTTTCCAGCAATAGCGATGTTGCTATCTGCCGCTCTTTATTCTTCCGAAAACAAGAGAGAGATGATTTCTTTTACAGCAAAGGAAAAACAAGGCGCAACAGAAGCCATTCAGCCTGGCGAAACTATTTCTTCCGAAAACCAGATCGATGCAAAAAAGCTGGTGGTTGCAAAAAATGCGATCAATGGATTTACAAATGTGGAGTTTCTTTACTGGAGAGCAGAAGGAGATCGATGGGTATATGCATATACACTCGATAGTGGACAGGCCCTCATCGCACCCGGAAACCTCGATGCACAGACAACAGGAGTAAAAACTCTGCGAGGAAAAGCGGAATGGAAACCAGGAGCGCGCGTAGAACTTGGATATTCGACAGCTTTTCATTGGAACATTTCTGGAATTTGGACCTATTATCACAATCGATCTGTATCAACGTATCGTGCAGACAATGGTTTGGCAGGAAATATCGTACTTGCAGGCACACATGCACATTCTGTATCGAGGATTAACTACAATGTGGGCGATCTGCAGTTTTCCAGCTGTTTTCAGCTACTAAAAAATCTTAGTTTAAAGCCCTATTTCAGTGTGCGTGGCGCCTGGATCGAACAAAACCAGAGGAACAGGTTTACTGGAAGCCCCATTCCTACTGGACTCTTCAACGGAACCTATCGTCAAGCCATCGATTGGAGTGGCTATGGTCCTCGTTTGGGAATGGACGTTGCCTGTCATTTTGGAAAAACGGGCCTAAGTTTTTTTGGAGGGCTATCCGCCTCTCTTTTATTTGGAAACCTCCATACAAAAATCAATCTAGATTATCTCGGCACTCTAGCTCCCGTATTTGTAGAGACACGCGATCGATCACATGCTCTTAAGACAAACTTGCAAGCGCTGATCGGGGCAGATATGAAGTGGTGGTTTGACCATTGCAAAAAAGCAATTGCCCTCTATGCTGCCTGGGAAACAAACTACTGGTGGCATATCGAAGCACTCACTCCGCTAAGAGCTAACCTTACCAATTATCTTACATCGCAAGATTTGATTTTGAGTGGTCTTTCCGCAGGACTTGCTTTTGAGTTTTAATTTTTCCCATACATAGCGCCGATCGGGTCGTCCAGAGAAGCCTCCCCTCTGGGCTCCTATAGATCCGTACGTGAAACTTTTGCTTCATACAGTTTTTCTTGCCTTAGGAGCCGTCCAAGAAGATTCCTTTCATCTCTGTACACATTCCCTCATTTCTTGGACAGTTCCTTAGGTTTTACTCATGCCAAGCACAAGAAAAATTCTTGCTTTATCAACCAGTCGTTACTTATAATGTTAGATCGAACAAGAGCTTTATGAGTGCAATTAAAACTTTTAAAGGTAGGTGATTATGCCAATAAAAATCTCTGCATCTATGGATAAAGATTCCCTAATTAGAGAGATTGGAAGGCCTCTTTTTGATAAAGGGCATTTAGTTGATGAGACTGCAAAAAAAATTGCTGAATTTTCCAAAAGATTCTTAGAAAAAGGTTCCCGACTATTTGTACAAAGGTTTGATGACCAAGATTTTGTTATACATGAGACTGCTGTTGCTATACATGAGACTGTTGTAAAGATAGGTGTTCAACTCACCGTTATATTTTGTCCCAAAGATACTATCTATACACCAGTTGTAAGCACTTCTCGTGAGGGAGCCCTGCAAAGTCTCAAAGGATTAGTATTTTAAGCGCTTCTCGTGTGACAGCTATGCAAAGTATCAAAGAAGTAGCGGCAGAAAAGGGTAAATAAAACTGTTGAAGGTCAAGATCCTTGTTAATAATTGGCTATCAGCCGATTGAACATTGAGAACTTCAAAAATTAAGGGGTTTGAGGAAGCTGCAAAACTCCGATGAAGTTGGAATTTTGCACAGAAATTCCTAGTAAAACAAAGCTAGTTTTTGATATGCTCTTTGCAAGAATCTACTTATGAGCATCCATACATGTTTCCTGCTGAAAAAATTCGCAATATTGCCATTATTGCCCATATCGACCATGGCAAAACTACGCTACTCGATGGCCTCCTAAAGCAATCAAAAACCTTCCAAGAGCACGAGATTGTTCCTGAAAGAGTGATGGACAGCTACGATCAGGAACGAGAAAGAGGAATCACCATCTTTGCCAAACACACTTCAATTTTTTATAAAGATTATAAAATTAACATCATTGATACCCCCGGCCACGCGGATTTTTCAGGAGAAGTCGAACGTTCTTTGGGTCTCGTGAATTCCGTTCTTCTTCTCGTCGACGCAAAAGAAGGGCCTATGCCACAAACGCGTTTTGTCTTGATGAAGTCGCTCCAAATGGGCTTAAAACCCATTGTCATTCTCAACAAGATCGACCGCCCCTATGCCAATCCCGAACATGCCTTGAATTTAACTTTTGATCTATTTTCTGAACTTGGCGCAAATGATGAACAACTGGACTTTTCCTATATTTATGCATCAGGCCTCAAGGGATATGCGGTCATGCATTTGGATGATGAAAAAGTCAACATGGACCCTCTTTTTGATCTCATTCTACAGGCCGTTCCCGCACCAGAGGGAGATCCCGCCGCCCCCTTTCTCATGCAAGCTGCGACCATTGAATATGACGAGTATGTGGGAAGACAAGCGTGTGGAAGAATTCTCGCAGGCGTTGTACAAAAAGGCATGATGCTCAACTGCATTCGTGAAAAAAAAGAGGCCATTTCCTTTCGCGTGCAAAGAATCGAGGGGCGCCTGGGATTGAAAAAGGTCGAAATGCAGCAAGCAGGCGTTGGAGATATTGTCACCATTTCGGGGATGGAAGATGTGATGCTGGGCGACACACTGTGCGCTTTGGATAATAAAATCATTCTGCCCCTTATTGCTGTTGATGAACCTACCCTTTCGATCGACTTCATGGTCAACTCGGGTCCTTTTTCAGGAAAAGATGGAAAACATCTGACGATGAACAAAATCCGGGACAGACTTCTTCGAGAAAAACGATCCAACGTCACGCTTCTCATCGAAATCCCTGACAACACCACCGATAAAATAACCGTTTCAGGACGCGGAGAGCTCCATCTTGCCGTCTTAATTGAGGCCATGCGAAGAGAGGGGTTTGAATTGATCGTATCCAAACCAGAAGTAATTATAAAAAAAGAAGACGACAAGATATTAGAACCCATCGAAATGGCCCACGTCGAGGTACCAAAAGAGTTTTCGGGAGCGGTGATTCAGGAAATGGGAAGCAGACGCGCTGAAATGCAAACGCTAGAGACCGATCTCCACGGGATTGTACGCATGGATTTTTTGGTTCCCACGCGAGGATTGATCGGGTGCAAAAATGAATTGCTGACCCTAACCAAGGGCCTTGTCATCATGACCTCTGTCTTCAAAGAATATCTTCCCTGGAGAGGAGATATTGCCAAAAGAAAGCATGGAGTGTTGATCTCTCTTTGCGCAGGCATTACCAACGGTTACGCCTGTTTTAGTCTGCAAGAGAGAGCTACCCTTTTTGTACAACCTGGTGACGAGGTGTATGAGGGAATGGTTGTAGGAGAAAATAGCCGTGAAAACGATCTTGTCGTCAACGTGACAAAGGCCAAACACCTCACTAACGTACGCGCCGCAGGCAAAGATGAAAATATTCTTCTCACTCCTCCGCGCAAGTTTACGTTAGAGGAAGCCATCGACTATATCGAAGAAGATGAGCTCGTAGAAATTACCCCAAAAAACATCCGCCTACGCAAGCGATTTTTAAATGAAAATGATCGCAAACGTGCTTTAAGGAACAGTCCAAGATAAAATGTTTCATTTTATTCTTGAACAGTTCCTAAGAACGCGTCCCGTGTATAACACCCGATCATTGCGACTTCAGATAAGCTTTGATGATCTTTTGCTCTTCTTCTGGTTTGTCGCTAGGGTCGGTTTTTACCCGTTCGATTTTCTCCACAACATCATATCCAGAAACCACTTTGCCAAAAATCGTATGGTGCATGTTTAGCCAGGGTGTTTTTGCGGTTGTAATGAAAAATTGACTCCCGTTGGTATTGGGACCTGCATTGGCCATGGCAACTATCCCCGGTCGATCAAAAGTAACATCTGCGCGAACCTCGTCTTGGAAAGGAGTATTCCAAATAGACTTTCCTCCCCTTCCAGTGCCTGTGGGATCACCCGTTTGAATCATAAAGTTCTTTATGACACGATGAAAGATCACTCCATCGTAATAGTGCTTGCCCACTAAAGAAGTAAAATTCTCACACGCTTTTGGCGCCACATCAGGAAAGAGTTGGATTTCGATGTTTCCTTTTGTCGTTTCCAAGCATATGATCGATGCATTTTTCTCCACGTTTGCCTCCATGGCTGTCAGCTGAAGAGTAGCTGTGATTGCAGTAAGTAATAAGCTCAAAAAACTTTTTTTCATTTGGTTTCCCTCAAAAAAACTTTTCTCTTAAAAAATTACAGAAAAAGAGAAAAAAAATCTATACCCAAAGAACTTGGGTATAAAGAAAAAAATATACAAGATTTCTACGTTTGGTATTTTTAGAAAAAAGAGCTTGAGAGAAAGAAAAGATGAAAGTTGATTTGGGTGCTTTGGCAGATCAGGTCATGAAGCAAAAGGGATTAGAGACAGAATTTTCAAAGGAGGCCATCGAGCAGCTCCAATCTATTCATTCTCCAGCAAAGCCCCTCGGTGCTCCTTGTGAAGATTTACGCTCGCTTCTCTTCTCTTCCATCGACAACAGTAACTCTCGCGATCTAGATCAACTCACCTATGCGCAAAAAAACAGTGATGGCACGAGAACGCTCTGGATCGCAGTGGCCGATGCGGAGGCTCTTATTGGTAAAAACACTCCTATCGACACCCATGCACAAATCAACTCTACCTCTGTATACACACCTGCAAAAATCTTTCCCCTTCTCCCCGAAAAACTCTCCTTCGACTGGACTTCTTTGAACGAACAAGAGGATCGTCTGGCAATCTGTGTCAAAATCCAGATCGACTCCTCTTTGCAAATGCAAAACGTTTCGATTTTTCAAGCAATGGTGAAAAATTATGCTAAGCTCACCTACCACCATTTAGGTGAATGGCTTGCAGGAAGAGCTCTCCTACCTGAAAAAGTAGGAAAAATTGCAGGTTTGGAAAAAGCACTTTTATTCCAGCATGAAACAGCACAACTTATGCAGCAAAAACGCCATCTTCTGGGCTCTTTGACCCTCCACCCCATTGAAATCGAGGCTAGATTCACAGAAGATTTGCACATCTATTTTGAGCCTCCCCCCCATAATTATGCACATCAACTGATAGAATCTTTCATGATTGCTGCCAATATTGCTATCGCCCGCCAGCTGAGAAAAGCCAACACCCCCAGTTTGCGCAGAGTCGTACGCACTCCTAAACGATGGGAACGCATTGTGGCCATTGCGCGCTCTTTCGGGACTCTTCTTCCTCAAAACCCCGATCCCAAAGCTCTGGACGACTTCTTGCTATTGAGAAAAACAAAAGATTTCGAAAGCTTCCAAGATCTTTCTCTTATTATGATCAAGCTTTTGGGAAGAGGAGAATATGTGGTAGAAATGCCCAATGCCCCTCCCTTGGGCCATTTTAACCTAGGTATTTCTGAATACACTCATTCCACAGCTCCCAATCGCCGGTTTGCAGATCTTATGTCTATCCGTCAATGCAAAGCTCTCATTTTGGGAAAGGCAAATCCCTACTCTTTGGACGAACTTAACTTCCTCGCACGCCATTGCACACAGAAGGAAGAGGCTGCTTTAAAAGTAGAAAGGCATCTCAACAAGTCCGCAGCAGCACTCTATCTCGCCTCATCCATCGGAAAAAAATTTGATGCCATAATCACCGGGTCTTCCAATAAAGGCACATGGGCGCGCATCTCTTCTCCCCCTGTAGAGGGAAGAGTCGTCCAGGGATACGAAGGGGTCGACGTGGGAGATCGCGTGCAAATTGTGCTCGAAAGCGTTGACATTGCAAAGGGTTTTATCAACTTCATCATATAATCCCAAAAAGAACTTCCGGTAATTAGACCCGAAACTTTCCTCGAAACTCTTGGGCCAATGCATAGTGGAAAAACTCTTTTTCCCTCTCGCGAAAAGCATGGTGATGCACCGATCTTCGATTGCCCCTCCCAGAAATAGGAGGCAGCACGTGGTGCAACATTTCGTGATAGACAATGAATGAAACAAAATGCAAAGGAATCTCTTTTCGGTCGAGCCTACGATGAATTTTGATCAGACGCAACCGCTCATGATAGGCGCCAAAAACCACACACCTACTCGCAGGTGGACATTTGTTGCCAAACCAGGTAATACCAAGACAAAGTTTGTTTCCAAAATATTGGCGATTTAACGCTTCGTAGATCTCTTGAAGATTGTACTGCTCTCCCTCATAGCGTTTGCAAGATTTCCTTCGGGGTTTTGCCTGAAATCTCAAAAAAAAACTCAAGAATCGAAAGCTCTTTTTCTTAAAGTGGAAGGGTCGCATTGACCTCGCCCTTTTCAATTGCCAGCAAGAGTGTATTTTACCATCTCTCAAGCTATTCTGCTATCTGCTTTTTCAAGAAGATTGATGCTTTTTCCCTATAGATCTCCAATGAGAATATCTCTCTAATAAACGCGAGTTTTGGATATGCCGCTCTATGAAAAAGGCAGATATTTCAGATGATTTAACAGCCAAAATTGAGAACATGAGGGCGCCTTCGACCTCTATTTTCCCAATTTTGGCTGTTAAATCGCTGAAAGATAGCCCTTTTTCATGAGAGCCTTATCCAAAACTCGCGTTAATAAAGATGAACTTGAGGTAAAGAACAAATCATCGAAAAAAATTCTCCAGTAGTGGTGAAAAGGCTTATACACAAAGAACTTGGAAAATCGGTTTTTGGCGTGCTTCAGAAACCGATTTTCCAAGTTCTTTGTGTGTACCTGGAATGACTCTCTTCCCTTTGCGCTTGCAATAAATCTCTCAGCCATCGTAGTATCAAAAACGTAACGTAAATCATTCTATGATTGAAAAAAACAATTAATCATTTCAAACAAGGAAAGGTTAAATATGAAAAAATTAAATTTTATTCTTTTCGCTAGTGCTCTTCTATCTTTAGGCGCTTACCAACTACAAGCTACAGAAGCTGCGCCAGTACAAGAAAAAACAACAGCAGTTTCAGAAGAAAGTGCTGTAAAAAAACAAGTTAAAGAAGAAGTAGTTTCCGTTGCAGAAAAAACAGAAGTTTCGACTACAGCCCCGGTAGCTACAGAAAAAAAAGCAGACACCTCAAAAAATTGCGGATGCACCTCTACAAAAGCACAAAAGAAATAAAGTATCCTACCCAAATCTCTGAATACCTCTCCATTGAGAGGGAGTATTCAGAGATTTTCTAGTTACATTTAAAATTTTTTCTTCTCTCTTTTTCCAAGTTCTTTGTGTATATATGGTCCACTTTCTTGCTCGCTATGCTAAAGCAATGAGATATTTTTCGGAGTCCCCATGAAAGACACTGCCTCGGCTTGCATAAAAAAAGTTATAAAAGTTGGGCCATCTGCGCTTTTTGGATAGATCTTGAGAATCTGATCTGCTTCTTCAAAAGCTTGGTCCTTCTAAACTAAATTTTGCTCTTTCGATGAATCCAGCGGATGATAAGCATGATCTTCAAATTTTGAAATCTTCTTTTTCATTCCTAAACAACTTATTCCACCTCGAGCTTTTGATTGAAAAGATCGTGGGCCTCTAATGAAAGATCTCTCCAGAGACCAGATCTTTTACCCGATTTTTCGCTCGTTGGCCTAATGGCAAATCTTCATTTTTTTCGTTTTGTATCAAAAAGGCGATCAATAATGTTTTTTCTTCTTTTGTTATCCATCCCACAAACCATCCTATCGAATAGCCAGAAGGCGAAATGCCCGTTCCTGTTTTACCATTAAGCCCCCACCCATTAGGAAGCGTTTCTAGGAAAAAAATCTTCTTTGTCTCCTCATATGCATGAGAAGAAAGAGGAAATTTTTTTGTTAAGATGCTCTGTAAAAATGCTATTTGTTCCAAAGGAGAAATTCCTAAAGAAGAAGAAAGCCAGCTGTTGGTAAGGCCATTATTTTTTCCTTCATCTCCCGAGATATCTTCATTTCCATAATGAAACATTTGCACATAATGACGAAATTGTTCCCATCCAATCTGCGTGGTTACAGCTTGCGAATACCAAGCACAAGAATTTCGTATCCAACTTTTTGGATCATGAGATTTTTTGTGAAGACTCGTAAGGAAAACGACTGTTTTCTCTCTCTCTTTATCTGGAAGACCACCTAATTGACTCTTCAGCAACAATGGATAATCTTTCTCATAAGCATTCGGCTGCTGGCCAATAGAAGCAGAAAAGATCTCCTCATACGTCCAAACAGGAAGGTTTTCGTTTTGCAAAATGCCAGAATCAAATCCCATCAGACTCAAAGCAATTTTAAAAGTAGAACAGGGACTTACTTGCGAAGAAAGATCCCCTTTTTGCTCAATTATTTTTCCGGAATCTAATTCTTGAATGATAAAAGATTCTGAAGCAAAGATTTTTGTAAAAAATATTCCAAGGAAGAAAAAGACCCTATAGCTCATTTCACATCCTCTCCCCAAAGAAAGGTTATTGCATGGGCACTCATCTCTATTTCCTAAATAAAAAAGCACTTAAAAGTTATCTCTTAAGTGCCTCTTAATCAGAACTCCGGATGTAGGATTCGAACCTACGACCAATTGATTAACAGTCACCTTTGCTACCATCAACCACCACAAACCACAAACGATAACAACAAAAAAATTAAATGTTTAGAAATACTTTGATTGCTGGGGACTGTTGCAAAGGTTTGCCATTATTTGCCAGCAAGTGAGGCATAAGTGGGGCATAAAATTTTACATGTCTCTTGAATTTTCTGAACGTTCAGGAACCTTTTGAAATTCTCGGAAATTTTTCCTGTTTAACGTTACGACTTCAAGAAGTTTAACCAACTAACAATCATAACTATTTGACTTTTTTTGAATATCATCGGCATCATTAAACGATAAATTTATCTTGAGGCAAAAAATGTCGATCAAAAATACCGACGCTCCAAAGAAAGCAAAAACCACCGTCTACATGACTGATGAAGAAGAAACGCGCTTAAACGAGCTATTTATTAAAAGACTTCGGGAGAAGCGGAAAACAGATAAGTCCGCGCTACTATGCGAAGGCATTCGACTTTTATTTGAGAAAGAAATTGGGAGCAACTCTAATGGCTAAAAAGAAAAAAGCATCTGCTCGGAAATGTTCGATAAATGTTTTAGATAATAAATTTGCTGTTCCAAACAGCTATAAAGAAATTTTAGCTTCCATCAGTTCAAAAATCAAGGCTGCTCAGACCAGAGCCATGAGCGCAATCAACCACGAACTCATAGAAGTATATCGAGATATTGGGAAAATTATCTACGAGCAGCAAAAAGAAGGATAATGGGGAGATGCTATTGTTGAACACCTAGCGGAGGATCTTCAAAAAGGATTTCCGGGAATGCGAGGTTTTTCTTCGCGCAACTTGTGGAATATGAAGGACTTCTTTCTTTCCTATAAGGACAACCAAAAATTGCAGACACTGTCTGCAGAAATTAGCTGGTCTCATAACATAGCCATTCTCTCACAATGTAAAGACCCTCTTGAAAAAGAATTTTACATGCGGATGGCCAAAAGAAACGGGTGGTCATTCCGCGTTCTAATACACCAGATTGATAATGGCACTTATGAAAAAACTATCTGTAGCCAGTCAAACTTTGAAAAGAACCTTCCAACTAACTTGTATCCCGAGGCAAAACTTGCTGTAAAAGACGATTATGCTTTTGATTTTCTGGAAATCGGAGAAAAGCATACTGAATATGAGCTGGAACGAGCCATTGTGAAAAACAAGGAGAAAATCCATCTATTGGAATCATCCTTTGCAAAAGCAAACAGAGAATCATTGATTGGTTTGAAAACATTCGAGAGAAGCTTACCCGGGCAAAAATTCTCACCCGTCTCGATCGTTTAAAGCTCGGAAACTTTGGAGACTGTAAAGCTCTTGGAAATGGAATCTCAGAACTTCGGATTCATTATGGATCAGGAATCAGGGTTTACTATTCCAAGATAGGAAATAGAATAATTTTGCTTCTCTGCGGTGGAGATAAAGGTTCTCAAACCAAGGATATCACTAAGGCAATGGAGTATTTAAAAGAGTATCAATTGAGAGGTAAAAAAATATGAAAAAAAATAAAAACTACCAAGAATGGCTTCTCGAAAAGCTAAAAGATCATGACGAAGCTGTTGCCTATCTCAATGCGGCTCTCGAAGAAAGCTTAAAAGGCGATGAGGAATCTCAATATCTTTTCTTAACCGCTCTCAAAAACGTAGCAGAGGCACAAGGTGGAGTAGGAAATTTAGCAAGAAAGGCTAAATTGGGCAGAGAAAGCCTTTATAAAACGCTGTCAAAAAAGGGAAATCCTACCTGGCATACTCTTGTTTCTTTAGTCATGGCTCTAGGCTTGAATTTGAGGCTTTCTTAAGAGAATGCTCTCAGAGCTTCATTGCAGTTTTTTTTCCAAAATTAAACATTTGACCCAACTTCGACATTCAGGTCTCACCCACGTTTTTTCGGGAAAGTCTTCCTCCTCCCCTGTTTCTACATATCCCTGAGATTTGTAATAAGAAATCAATTTTTGTAAGGTTTTGACAACTCCTATAACAACTCTTTTCACATGATGCTTTTCAAAAGCTTCTTCTTCCGCATGAGCCAAGAGAAGCGCACCGAGATTCATTTTCTGACAAGAAGGCGCAATAGATAATAGACCTATTTCCGTTTGATGCGGATAAGTAAAATCTAGAAGAATGGTTCCACAGATTTTGTTTTCTGGGGAAAGACAAAGATAAAGCTTCTTTTTTGCATCAGAACAGATAATTTTTAGCTCTTCGATAGTGATTCTTTCTCTTTGGAGATATTCATGCCTCTTGTAGGCAATGTTGATCACTTTTACAATCTCATGCAAGTCGTGTTTTTTGCTACTATAAGCTTCTACTCTATAAGAAACTCCAGAATTGCGTTTTTCTTCTTTCTCAGGATGCGCAGCAATTACAAAGAATTTCGGGTGAATTAACGAATCCAGATCTTCAAATTTCATACGAATGGATTCGTTTGGCATGCCACAACCAACAACAACTTCATCACATTGTTTGAGACTGGAATCAAAAAACACATCTTCGACACCAAGGATTTTACCAAAAGGGCAAACTCCTCCAAAAACAAGGCCAAATCGTTTTTTTAGGGTCTCAATCTTCTCAAGTTCACAGGCTTCATTGACCAACGCAGACAATGCATGCTTATCGACTTTTTGATCTCCACGCAGACAGACAAGATAATTTTTCCCGCTCTTTTTCCCACGCATCATGAGACTTTTTATCGTTTCACTCATTTTCACGTTGATCTCTTGAGCAATTTTTAGAGGAATGGTTTCCTGATGCATTAGGTGATGGAATGGAATTTTCCGAGCGTTTAATAGCTGAAGAATCTCATTTCGAATCTTTTCTTGCCTGTCTCTCATTATGATCCCTTCTCTCAAGATCAAAGTCTCAAAATTAACAACTGGCTCCCCTTCCATTGTCGCAGCTTCGCGCATCAAGTTCATTTTTTCTTCTTTAGAAAGAGATTTATAATAGAGGCTAGAATTTGTAACGGTTTTTTCATAATGATGGAGAAGACTTTCTATCTTTTTTGGATCCATTTAATGCCTCCAAAACTCGGAAAACAAAAGGCAGTTAGGGCCTTCACTCTAACTGCCTTTAAATCGAAACTCCGGATGTAGGATTCGAACCTACGACCAATTGATTAACAGTCAACTGCTCTACCACTGAGCTAATCCGGAAATAGAAGAAGTAATCTTAGCTGAGCGTTCTTTTAAAAGTAAAGTTATTTTAGGAGGGTAAACTGATCTTTGCCCACTCCGCACTCGGGGCAAACAAAGTCTGTGGGGAGGTCTTTGAAGTCAATTCCCGCCTTGATCCCCTCAGTCGGAACACCTTGCGCAGGATCATAAATCCATCCACAGATATTGCAAATATACTTCTCTTTCGGCTCCATCGTAAGCTCCTTATTTTTTTACCTTTTCCGCCATGTTCCGGCCCAGTTGCCTACACTTCTCCAGTATCTCCGCAGTTGGTTTCCATTGGCTCTTGATTGCAGGAGAAACCGTCTCAAATCCCAAATCTTTCAAAACCTCTTCTATCTCTTCGACAGCACCCCGTCCCCATCCATAACTTCCAAAGGCAGCTCCTATCTTCTTTTGAGGTTTCAGACCTTTCAAATAGGTAAAAAGCATCCCCATGAAAGGCATCACCCTTTGATTGAGATTCGCAGAACCAAATACAATTCCTTGAGCATCAAGAATTTCCGTCACAATATCGGTCATGTTTGTGGAGCGAACAGAGATTAAATGCGCGCTTACTTTTTCGATAGAAGCTCCCCGATGAATGGCAACTGCCATCTCCTTTGTGCTTTCCCACATGGTATCGTAAATCACAAGAATTTTTGACTGCGGTTTAAACAGGGCCCACTCTTCATATAACGATACAATCGTTGCAACCGATTTTCTCCAAATAACTCCATGAGAAGGGGCGATCACCCTGATAGCAATGTTTTTGATCTTTTCAAGAGCTTTGAGCACTGGTTGTCCATAGGGCATGACGACATTGGCATAATACCTTTTTGCCTCTTCCATCACATCGCAAAGGTTCACTTCATCATCGAAGCGCAAAGAAGAGGAAAAATGCTGTCCAAAAGCATCCATGGAAAAGAGAATTTTTTCTTCTTTGAGATAGGTAAACATCGATTCGGGCCAATGCAGCATAGGCGTTTCAATAAAAGAAAGGGTCTTCTTTCCAAGGGAAAGAGTATCTCCTTCTTTGACAATCTGAAACTCCCACTTAGACACATCGTGATAATGGGAAAGAATCTCCTGACATTTTTTAGTACAAACCACTTTCGCTTTTTTACAGCTTTGTACAACAAGCGGAAGCGCACTTGCATGGTCTGGTTCTGCATGGTTGACGATGATGTAATCGATTTTTTCTGCATTAGAGATGTCTGCAATATTGGAGAAAAGTTCTTTGGCAAAAGGAGCTTTTACAGTATCTATCAGAGCAATCTTTTCATCCAGGACCAGATAGGAATTATAAGTCACACCGTGGGGAGTGGCAAAACTGTGAAAATCGCGCATCAACCAATCTACAGATCCGACGCAATAAACTCCCTCGGCAACGGCCCGTAACATAAAAAACTCCTTTTCTTCGACAATAACAACACCATGCTTTTTGATAAACCCTTTCCGAAGATCTCAAAGTATGGTAGTTTTATGTGGAAAAAAACTACATTTGTTTATGGAACAGATTCTCGGTTTTATCGACCACATACTTTTTTCGAATCCAGAAAATGGGTTTATTGTCGCCAAACTCAAAGAGAGCAGAAAAAAGGAGCTTACCCTCATCGTGGGAAATATGCCCTCGGTGCAGCCAGGAGAAACTCTGCTTTGCGAAGGAATTTGGAAAAACCATCCAGTACATGGAAAACAGTTCGAAGTCGCTTCTTATTCTGTTCGTTCTCCTTCCGACCTTTTGGGTATTCAAAAATATCTGGAGTCGGGCCTCATTAAGGGCATCGGCCCTGTCTATGCAAAAAAAATTGTGGAAAAGTTTGGGTTGGATACTCTCGTAATACTCGATCAACAACCCGAGCGGCTCAAAGAAATTCAAGGAATCGGAAGAAAAAAAATTACAACCATTCAACACTGCTGGTCCGAGCAAAAATCGATACGCGAGGTGATCATCTTTCTTCGCTCCTATGAAATCAGCCCCTCTTTCGCCCAGAAGATTTTTAAGCGATATGGAAACAAGAGCCTCGAAAAAATAAAAGAAAACCCCTTTGCCCTGGCAAAAGAGATCTTTGGCATTGGTTTTAAAAGCGCCGATAAGATGGCGGAAAAAATGGGATTTGCCCCCGATGATCCCAAACGCATCTCTTCTGGTATCGAGTATGTTTTGTGGGAAATGACCAGCGAAGGGCATACCTGCGCTTTAGAATCATCGTTTTTACAAGAGGCTGGAAAAATTCTCCTTGTCGACCATCGACTCATTCAAAAAACAATCGATCAGATGGTTTTGGAAAACCTACTAGTGCGGCAAGAGCTTCTCTTTGAAGAAACCGCACAGAAATTTCTCTATCTCAATGCCTACTATTTTTCTGAAGACGGCATCGCAAAAGAGATCGTTCGTTTGAAAAACACCCCCTCTTTCATTCGCAAAATAGAGCAAGACAAAGCCGTCGAGTGGGTGCAAAAAAAAATCCACATCCGATTGGCACAAGAGCAAATAGAAGGAATAAAAAAGAGCCTATCAGAAAAATTACACGTCATTACAGGTGGCCCTGGCACGGGAAAGAGCACCATTATCAACGCCATCCTCACCATCACGGAAAAAATTACCGACCAGATCGTCCTTGCAGCCCCCACCGGCAGAGCTGCAAAACGCATGAGCCAAATCACGAGAAGAAGAGCGCAAACCATTCACGCTCTTTTAGAATATGACTTCGGCTCTCAAGGCTTTAGAAAAAACAAAGAAAATCCTCTCAAAGGCAATCTCTTCATTATTGACGAATCGAGTATGATCGACACCCTTCTCATGTTCCATCTGCTGCGCGCTCTTCCTTCCCATGCTCGTGTGATTTTCGTTGGCGATATCGACCAGCTACCTAGCGTTGGCGCAGGACAAGTGCTCAAAGATCTCATTGCTTCCAATGTCTGCCCCGTCACACGCCTGGTAGAAATTTTTCGTCAATCATCGGGCTCTTCTATTATTCTCAATGCGCACAAAATCAATAATGGAGAGTTTCCTTTTCTCAACAACGAGCCTTGGAGCGATTTTCAATTCTTTGAGCTTGCAGATCCTCTACAAATTCAAAAAAAAATTCTCTCTCTTGTTGCCCAAGAACTTCCTGCGAAAAAATTTCATCCCATCGAAGACATTCAGGTTCTTTCTCCGATGAAAAAGGGACCTTTGGGAACCGAAACGCTCAACCTTCTTTTACAAAACGCCCTAAACCCCTCCGACTCCCCTTTCTTTCGCGGCGGCGAACGTTTTCACATTGGCGACAAGGTCATGCAGATGCGAAATAATTACAACAAAGAAGTGTATAATGGCGATATTGGAAGAATTTCCTCAATTGATCCTGGAAGCCAGACAGTAAAAGTGAATTTCGAGGGAAGAGAAGCAGAGTATGAATTTCACGAACTCGAAGAACTCTCACTTTCCTACGCCGTCTCTGTGCACAAATACCAGGGCAGCGAATGCCCCTGCATTGTCATGCCCATCCACCTTTGTCATTTCAAACTACTCTACCGCAATCTTCTCTACACTGCTGTGACCAGAGGCAAGAAAAAAGTAGTTCTTGTTGGAACTAAGCAGGCCGTTGCCATGACCATCAAAAACAAAGAGGTAGAAAAACGCTATACAGGACTTAAAGCCGCTCTGTGTAAGCGCAACGCGCTTCCCCCACCAGAAGCCAAATCTCCTTATGAAATGCTACTCCCGGGTTTCAACGATTGAAGAAGGGGCAGTTCCATCGTTTCACCCAAACCCCCTACTAAAATCATACCGTGGCTCTCTACTCCCATCAAAGTCACTGGTTGTAAATTGGCAACCACCACTACTTTTTTCCCGATAAGCGATTCTGCTTCAAAACGATGGGCAATTCCCGAGACAATCTGCCTTGTTTCAAAACCAAGGTCCACCTTCAACTTGAAGAGCTTTTTTGATTTAGAGATCGGCTCTGCGCCAAGGATTTCTCCAACGCGAAGGTCCACCTTTTCAAAATCTTCAAAAGGAATCGTATTTCTAACCGATGGGAAAGATTCTTTTTGCGACATTGTTTTTAGTTTTTTGATCTCCTCTTCAATTTCGCTGTCTTCGATTTTGCGAAATAAAATATGCACTTGTTGCAAGTTTCTCTTAGGAGGAAGAAGCCTTGTCTTCACCTGATCCCAAAGCTCTTCGGAAAGAAGCCTTTTTTCTCCTAGCATTTCCCATATCTTTTGTGCAGAGTCGGGAATGATCGGAAATGCAACCAATGCCAAACTCTGGATGCATTGAAGACAACAATAGATCACGGAAAACATGCGCTCTTTTTGCGTCGGATCTTTCACAAGAAGCCAGGGCTTGTGAAAATCAAAATAGACATTTCCCAACTGCGCCAGTTCCATCAAAATTTGCGTCGATCTTCTCAGCTGAAAATTTGAAAAAGACTCTCTTGCAAGATCTACATGGCGCGCAATTTCTTGTAAAAATTGATGATCTTCGCTTTTTAACGAAGGCTCTTCTGGCACTTTTTTTTCACAATGGTTGTGTGCAAAAACAAGAACGCGATTTACGAAATTCCCCAACTTTCCCAAAAGTTCTCCATTCGAACGCAGCTGAAAATCTTTCCAAGAAAAATCGGTATCGGCCGTCTCGGGAGCGTTGGCAGCTAAATAATAGCGAATCTGGTCGCTTGTATACTTATTAAAAAAATCATCTAGATCAATCGTCCAGTTGTCCGATTTGGAAAAACGCCTTCCTTCAAGCGTAAAAAACTCATTGGCAGGAACCTCGTCGGGCAGTTTATATTCAAGACTTTGCCCCATCAACATGGCGGGGAAAAAGAGAGTGTGGAAAGGAATGTTGTCCTTTCCGATAAAATGGACCAACTTGCAGGAGGGATCCAACCAATATTTTTTCCAAAGATCGGGATTACGCTCCACCTTTTCGGCCCACTCTTTTACTGCTGAAATATAGCCAATAGGAGCATCAAACCAAACGTAAAAAACTTTTCCTTCCGTTCCTTCCAGTGGAATGGGGACTCCCCAAGTAGAATCCCTCGTAATTCCACGAGGATGTAAATCATCCAGATAATTTTTAGTAAAGGCCATCACATTGCTCTTCCAATTCTTTTTGGATAGCCACTCAGACAGCCTTTCTTTGAAAAGGTCAAAGCGATAATACCAGTGCTTGCTCGGCTTCAATACAAGGCAAGATCCGGTCAGCTTGGACCTTGGGTTTTTAAGATCGGTAGCTTCATAGGTAGAGCCACACTTTGTACACTCGTCTCCCCTTGCATTTTCATGGCCGCATTTAGGACAAATGCCTACCACATAACGGTCGGCCAAAAACCGCTTTTCCTCTTCGGAATATAGGTGGTTTTCGGTCCTCTCTTCCACAAATCCGTTTTTCAGTAAAACCTTGAAAAAATCCTGCACCGTTTTGGTATGACCTTCCCATGTGGTGCGCGAATAGTGGTCAAAAGAAAAATTCAACTGGCGGAAGATCTCTTGGTTGAGTGCATGATAAATATCCACATGCTCTTCGGGAGACCTATGGGCAAGCTCTGCGCTCAGGGTAATCGCAATTCCATACTCATCAGAACCGCTAATGTAAAGAACATCATCACCTAAAAGCCTGCGAAATCGAGCATAGCAATCAGCAGGCAGATAGGCTCCTGCAATATGCCCGAAATGAAGAGCGCCATTGGCATAAAGAAGTGCGGATGTAATTAGAACTCTCTCTGACATCTATTTCCTATGGTTTGATTACTTTTCCGTCTATTTTTGCAACTTCGGATAGAGCTGTATGAGCTCATCGATCAACTCTCCTACACTTTTAGGCGATGCGCTGCGAATGTGCTCTTTGGCCATTTGAATCGCTATGTTGATCATATCAAAATTGTTACCAAATCGTCCCTTCAAACGCTCATTGGTCAAAAACTGTAGTTCCGCACTCATTTTTCTCCTCCTTTTTTTCTGATTCGATGCTCTTCTGCAATAAAAATCGAACGCAAAACCTGATAGGCAATTTCCAAATCTTCATTGACAATAAGATAATCATACAGCAAAGCTGCTTTCATCTCTTCTTTTGCCCACAAAAGCCTCTTTTCGAGCATTGCATCCGATTCCGTTTTGCGCAATATCAGGCGACGGCGTAGCTCTTCTAATGAAGGAGGCTCAATGAAGATAAATATCCCCTCCACATGCTGTTTCAAAAAAAGAGCTCCCTGCGTATCGATCACAAGCACTACATCTTTGCCCTCTTTTTGCAACCTTCGAATTTCTTCTTTTGAAGTTCCATAATCGTGATCAAAGAGCTGTGCATGTTCTAAAAATTCACCATTTTTGACTTTTTTTTGAAACTCCCTTGGCGAAACAAAGTGGTAATGAATCCCATCCACTTCGCCTTCTCGCGGTGGCCTAGTGGTAAAAGAGACGCTTTCTGCAATAGAGGTAAACTCCTTCTTCAAGCGATTGACCAAGGTGTTTTTACCCGTGCCTGCAGGAGCACTAATCACAAACAAAAGACCTGTTTTTGGGCTGTTTAAAAATTTCATTCGATGTTTTGCACCTGTTCTCGAATTTTTTCCAGTTCGCACTTAATTTCTACCACTTCTTGCGAGACCAATGCCTCTTGGGTTTTGGATCCCATCGTATTGACCTCACGATGAAATTCTTGCACAAAAAACTCCAATTTTCTACCAATTTCTTTCTCTTTTTTTTCTCTCAAGAGCTTATCTACTTGCACCAGGTGGGAGCGAAAACGAACCAGCTCTTCTGTGATATCGATTCTTTCTGCAAATAGAAGAACCTCTTTCAACAAACGCTCCTCATCTGCAGATTGGGCGGTAAAATATTCTTCTACCTTTTTGCGCAGCTTTTCTCGATACCGTGGAACGCTCTTCGCTGCCAATTGCTCTATTTTTTCTATCCTTTTTTCAATGCCACGCAATCTTTTTTGGATATCTATGACAAGATGCCTTCCCTCTTTTTGCTTGGTCTCCACAAGTTTTGCTACAAGAGCATCTACAAAAGAAAAAAGCTCTTTTTTGATTCTGTCATCTTCAATGCAACCGGGAGCTACAGGAACATCTTTTGCCTGCTCTGCCAAAAAACCAAGATCTATGCTTTTTTCACCCAAACCAAGTAAACTCGCCCTCTCTTCCCACCCCTTCTTCAGTGTTTGCAGTAGCTTTGGTTCTGGCAAAAAAGAAAGAAGCTCTGCCGTTTTCGGAGTAAAAAAAATTCTAAGAAAAAGCTGTCCGCGAGAAATTTTCTCTCCAATTTTTTTTCTCAAATCCATCTCATAAAGAAAAAAACATTTGGGCAAATTGAGATTGACTTCAAAAAATTTCTTATTCAAAGAAGAAATTTCGCCAACAAATCCCCCCTCTTTTGTCTCTTTCACCAGACGACTAAAACCCGTCATGCTGCGTGACATATAGATCTCTCTTGTAAAACCTGCTGAATTTTAACTAGAAAGCCTCTCGAAAGCAAGAATTTCCTCAAGGTAAGAGTTTTCAAAGAATTTGGACCTGCTCGAGATGAAAAACAGGCTTTCCATTTTTCATTGCAGCTATCATGCGGCTTTTGGGTGGCACTTCGATCTTTTGATCTTTTTCGAAGAGCATGTTTTCAGCAACAAACTCGGAACCTTGGTGCAAAAAAATGCAAAGGGACTCTTTTCTCTCAATCTGATTTTTCCAATAGACATTCTGCTTTTGCGTATCCACACCCCCATTCACTACATGCACGTTCTTCAAAAAGCATTTCCCAGAAAAAGATTTCTTCTCTGCACCAACGACGCGAATGATCAGACTCCCGTCAATCTCTACATTTTCCATGAAAAGATCGGCTATCTCCAGCCACAATTCGGCTCCATAACAAAGCCTTCCCCCCAAAATTTTTTTTTGGATCACCGAATAGAGCGGGCCCAATGCTGGGTGCAGATGGGTAAGAAAAGAGGGGCCGTGGGTAAAAAAATCTCTATCTGTCGCCAATGGAGGAAGCTCCATGTGGCACTTTGTTGTCAATAGTTCGTAATGGTTCTGAAGCAGGTCATAAAAACACCCCTCGGGTGTTTCCATAAATGATGCTTCATTTTCGAACAAGCGCTTGGTAGTAGAAATAGTTTTTTTTCGATCGTTGAAAAGAACAAAAGTTTTGAGCTTTTTTGGATCCTGAAAGGTTATGGGAAGAGGAGAGAGTACTGCCATAAAATCGGCAATGCCCTGCATCATCAATTCAAGTCTTCCTCCAGTTTCTTCCACGAAAGATCCACCTGCTTGCATGGTGGAAAATTTTGATTTCATATTGAGCATCATTCCGACGAAAGGCTCTTTTTCGATCACTTGCAGAGCTTCTTGCAAATCCACGTAGAGAAGATTGGTATTGGAAGGATATTCCGAAAAAAAGCTTCCCGGAGCCGCAACGTCTTGAATATTCCACTTTTCAAAATCGGTATATTCAATATTGGAATATCCGTACGCATAGCCATCTTTTGCTCTTTTTTCCCGAAAGACATTGACTCCTTCTGCGGCATGCACTCTTCTGGGACAGGCGGCAAACCCAAATGACTTTTTCTCCGAAGCTCCCATGCCTATCAGAGCCAAAAGACCATGATCAATACCAGCGACAGGATTGTTGATCTGCCGGATAAAGGCCTTCGTCTTCCCCAAGGAAAAAAGCCACTCAAAAACCTTCTCATCGTGCATCAGCTTCCAAAGCATTCCATGACCGCCTGGCTTCCAGCAAAGCTGCAAGGGAGCAGGAATAACCCACTCTCCTTTTTTCGTCAGCACGGGAACAGAAATCTGTCGAATGAAGCAAAAACTCTCCTTGGGCCTTCCAAACCACCCATTTGCTTCGCAAAGTAAGACAATGCGTTCGTGATTTTTCTTTTCCTGAGAGGTCATGACCACAATGGGGATGAAGATTTCTTTGCCAAAAGTTTGCTGATACAAATATTCTAAACTCGACAGATCCTGTATGAGTCCCTCAAATAAGCTTCTTCCCAAAAATGGAAGCATGGCGGTTGGCAGGGCCTCTTTTGTCTCGGGATCGGCAAGACCCAAACGATCGCCAACGCCTCCCACTGGAAAAATGGCAGCGCATTCAGGCAAATGCAAGAGTCCCGAAGAAATTTTTTCTTTCACCTCTGGAGTCTCTTGCCGAATATCGATCATTTCCGGCTTGAAAAAACGAATGTTGGCCTCTTTTTCTTTTTTTTCTTTGGAGAGTTCTAAAACTTTTTCGTGATACCCAATAATCCCGCCAATAGATTGAAAAAATCTTTCAACCGCCAAAAGATCTTGCGCCAAAAGTTGCAAGGGAAACAAAGCCGAATGGATTTCATAGGGCCAGGAAAAAAGAGGTTCTGCTTTTTGCAAAAAAATCATGATTTCGAGCACCGTCCGCTCCTCGAGTGTCAATTGATCGAAGAGAGGGATCAAGGGATGGTTGCTCTGAAAAAAGGAACGCACGAAGGGTTCTTTTTGCAAAAGCAAATGCTTTTCCCCAAAGGTTTTCGCTTTTGCAAAGAGGGGGGAAAAAGAGCTGTTTTTGGTTGTCATTGTTTTTATCCACTCCAATTAAACTTATAGCGAGAAGAGGAAAAAAGATCCTTATCTTTTCTTCTTCCTCGCTCCAAAGGAAGAAAAAAAATCTCTTTATCCAATGACGCCATTAAAACCTATCCATGGGTGGAATACAATAGCACCAAGCGATTGCGGTCATCAAATCGGGCCACTAGACAAAGAATGCGCAAAGGATTAAAAGAAATCTAGTGGAGAGTTTCATGCGAAAAATCGTTCTTGTTCTTTTTGTCTTCACCATGATTGCAAGCATTACTTCGCACATTTTTCAACAAAAGTGGAACTATTATAGAAAAGCAGAAAGCCTCTTTTTCAAAGAACATTATGAAGCAGCCCTTTTTTCTTACCTACAATCTCTGCGCTGGGGGCTTGATGAAGAGCTGCTCGCTTCCCATTTTATTGCTACCCTTACCAAACTCGGAAAAAATCATGAAAAGCTGGATCTTTTTATCAGTCGACTCAAACGAGACGGACAAAAGGCTCACCTGCTTACGAAAGTGGCAGTGGTTTTTCTTTTGGAAAACATGCCCTCCGATGCAGAAAAACTCTTAAAAACGATCCCCATCAAAAAACTAAAAAGCTCTTACGTGCATCTTCTTTTAGCACGAGCGCTCTTTTGGCAAGGAAAACCCCAAGAAGCCATTAAAGAGTATAAAAAAGCGATAGAAATATCTCCCCAAAATGACCCTCTGCAACATGAACTTGCCAAAGTGCTTTTCATAGAAAAGAATTACGAAGAGGCCTACTTTCTCTACCAGAAACTTTTGGAAAAAAGAAATACACCAGCCCTTTCTTTAGAAGTCGCACATCTTTTTCTTGTGCAGCAAAAAACTTGGGCAGCTTTGGATATTATCAAACAGATCGACGAGCAAGAACTCGATACCAACACCATGCTCTTTCTTGCTAGAATCTATGTAGGCGAAAATTTACTCGATAAGGCAGAACATGCCTTTTTGCTCTACCTGGAAAAAAAACCAGACGACCTTCCCGTGCGCTTTGAACTTGCTGAGTTTTACTTTTCCCATAAGAAACATGCAAGAGCCACAGAAGAATTTCGCAAAATAGTCGAAAAAACACCTCACGATCGTTTTTTGAGGCGTGCGCTTGCACTTTCCCTTTTAAAAGAATATAGAATGGACGAAGCTAAATGTGAGCTTCTCAGTTCTTTTTCGGAGGGGGGGCAAAAAACTTTTGTTCCTCTTGCCAAACGCTTCAGCGATTTTCAAGCACGATTGATGCTAGCACGATTATTCCACCATCAGGAAAAAAACCTGGAAAAGTCTCTTACTCATTATCTTCTCCTTGTGCAAGAAGAACCCAACAATCCAAAAATCCATATGGAAATGGGAGAAATTTTTCAAAAGCTCTGCCAGATGGAGAAAGCAGCTGCTGCATTTCGCACCGCCCATCGACTAGATCCCAAAAACTTCCGATCGCAGATCCAAGAGGCAAAGACCTACCTCATGATGCACGAGGATACAAAAGTGCTGGACCTATGCAAAACGATGCCCAAAAAAGTTTTTCCCATCCAAAGATTCTTGATCGAAACAGCCGAAGCTTTCAAAAAGGAAAAAAAAGCAGCAGAGGCCCTTGAGATTTATAAAGAATTAGTCGAAGAGGTGGAAAATCCTCGTCTCTTTGAGGCAATTGCCGATCTTTACATGCAAACAGCACAGATCAAAGATGCTCTTTTTTACTACCAGCAAGCGCTCAAAACAAACCCGGGGTCAAAGAGTTTGAAAGAAAAAATCCATCTAGCAGTACAACAAGAAAAAAAAGAAGCAATTCATTAAGGATCTGTCTACTTGTGCAACTGGGTACAGGGCACACAGATCGAAGTCTCATCGCCCAATTTCCAATCTGGCAAGGTCACAGCTCCACCATGTGCATCCGTCTGTTGCATGGCAGCGATAATGCGCGTGATCTCTTCGAAGTTTCTGCCATTTTTCATTGGATAAAATGCAACGAATCGAATCTTTCCCACCGGATCTATGACAAAGAGAGCACGTATGGGTTTTTCGTTAGTTACAAAGGGGTGGATCATGCCATAGAGATGTGCAATTTTTTTCTCAGGATCTGGCACGAGAAAAGGAAGGTTTTCTTCACTAGCGTTTTTCTTTTCTTTTTGCAACACACTCTCCAACCAAAACTGCTGCTGTGCACTTTCATGACACGTGAGAACCAGTGTGCGGATATGAAGATCTTTCCATTGTTCTGCCATTTGTACACACTTGGCCAGCTCCATGGAGCACACAGGCGTCATGATATTAGGAACGCTCATCAAAAGGGTCCAACCACCAAGAAAATCATCGGGAAAAGTAGCCTCCCCTTGTGCAGTTTTTACATGAAAAGCAGGAGCATTTTCGCCAAGAGTAGGCGCCTTAGCACCTCCGCAAGTGGCGAGAAAAACCATAAAAAAGAATAGCTGGAAATAAACTAGTTTCATAATCACCTCTTCATTTGAGCCATATACATATACACAAAGAACTTGGAAAATCGGTTTTTGGCGTAGCTTTAGAAACCGATTTTCCAAGTTCTTTGTGTATAAACCTTCTTTTTCTCAAGATCGACGATCTACCTGGCAGCTTTTTAGGATCTGTGGTGAAATCGTTCATTTTATTTCTCCACAGATCCTTACCGGTTCAAATGTCATGCGATAAATTTCACAAGGCCCCAAAGTGCGAAGAATAGAAATATGTTTTTCCGTTGGATATCCTCTGTGCTGATTAAATCCATAGGCAGGCCAACGATGATGAAAGTCGTCCATGATTGCATCTCTTGTCTCTTTGGCAACAATAGATGCTGCGGCGATGGAAAGCGAAAGTGCATCGCCCCTTACCAAAGCCTTGTGGGGAACCGAAACAGTAGGAGTTTGATTGCCGTCAAAAAGTACAAAATCGGGCGCATGGGGTAGATGGTGCAAAGCATCTTGCATTGCCAAAAAGGTTGCTTGCAAGATATTGACGCGATCAATAGTTTTGGCATCGACAATTCCAACGCCAAAGAAAATTTCCGGGTGGTGTGTGAGCTTGGCAAAAAGCTCTTTCCTTTTCTTTGGAGGGAGTTTTTTGCTATCATTCAGATCTTCCATTAAGAAATTGTGGGGCAGAATGACAGCTGCCGCAACAACGGGACCTGCTAAAGGACCTCTGCCTGCCTCATCCACACCTGCAATGCGTCGGTAGCCCTTCTCATAGAGATTTTCTTCCCAAACACTCATGGCACGCAGTCTTTCAATTTCCGCTTTTTCCAAGTGTGCACTCTTTCTCTTAAGGTAAAAAAAATATTACCTTGATAAAAAATAGTACACAAGAAAAGAGTTTATGATTGTTTTGAGAAAACCCTTTGAAAATCTATGTTCCAGCCCTTTCGCAACATGCGAAAGGAGCTAGAATCGATCTTTGCACAAGAAATACTCTGCAATCAGGCTTGAGGAGGCGTTGCAGATGTTGCAGGCAGAGCACCTTCAGATCCCATGCCTTCTTCCTCACCTAAAATTGCGCCAAATTTTTCTTTCAGCTTAGCCTTTCTTCCAGAAACCCCTCTAAGATAATAGAGTTTCGAGCGGCGTACCTTGGCAGAAGCAACAACGTCAATTTTACTGATTTTAGGGCTATGAAGAAGAAAGACCCTCTCCATACTGCATCCATAGGCATTTCGATAGACGGAAAAAGTTTCGGACACGCCTTGTCCCTTTTTTGCAATGACCGTTCCTGTAAAAATCTGAATGCGCTCTTTTTGTCCTTCTTCTTCCTGAATGCGCTGGTGGACGCGAATTGTATCTCCTACCTTAAAAGGAGTTCTTTTTTGCACTTTAAATGCCTTTTCAAAATCTTCAACCATTTGATTTCTGCGGCTCACTTGACACCTCTTCTTCTTTTGCTAATAATTGACACTGTTCTAATAGATATTTTGCATAGAGCTCGGGGCGAACCCTCTTCGTTTTTTGCAAGGCTTGACTTAGCCTCCAGTTGCGAATTTCTTGATGATTTCCCCCTCGTAAAACTTCGGGCACTTTCTCCCCTTCAAATTCGATCGGCTTTGTGTATTGGGGCCCATCAAAAATCCCGTCTTGAAATGAGTCTTCGAAAGCTGCATCTGGATGTCCCAGCACTCCAGGAATAAAACGCGAGAGCGCATCGATCACAACAATTGCAGCAATACACCCATTGGTCAAAACGTAATCACCAATGCTGATCTCTTCATCTACCTCTTTTTCTGCCCTTGCATCGATTCCCTCATAATGACCGCACAAAAAAACCAGATGTTCTTTTGTCGCAAGCTCTTCGCACTTACGAGAGGTGAGCAGTTTTCCCTGTGGTGAAAGAAAGACTACATGCGATCCGGACTTTCGAACGCTTCGAATCGCTGCAACCACGGGCTCTGGCATCATCACCATCCCCGGACCCCCTCCAAAGGGGCGATCATCCACCTTCTTGTGCTTGTCTTTAGAGAAACGACGGATATCCACGTGACTAATCGACAAAATGCCAGATGCACAAGCGCGTTTCAGAATACTCACGTCAAAAGGGCTCTGAAAATATTCGGGAAAAAGCGAAAGGATATCGATCTGCATACCTACGCTTTGGCCTCAGGGCTTTTTTTCACCTTTTTCTTTGCCGGCTCTTTTTTTACAGAAGTCTCTGCTTTTTGAGCCGCTTGTACGCTCTTCTTTTTTTTCACTTTCTTTTGACCTAGCACCCGAATAACTTCAGGAGCAACTTTTGCAACAAGGGCTCGTGCTCTTTCCGAGATTTCAGCTCCTTTGGAAAGCCAATATTGAACGCGGGGAGCATCAATCACGTAATTGACCTCTTTTTGCAAAAAAGGATCATACCAGCCGAGCTTTTCTACATATTTTCCATCTCGTGGCGATCTTTTATCGGCAACAACCAAACGAAAACATTTTCGATTTGTTCTTCCCTGTTGTCTTAATCGAATTACAAGGGCCATGTCTTTCCTCCCATCATTTGCTGTTTCATCGCAGAAAATCCTCCTTTTTGACCTAAGCTTTTGACCAGCTGTTTCATTTTTTTAAATCCTTTCACAAATCGATTCACCTCATCCAGCTTCACGCCACTGCCAGAAGCAATGCGCCGACGGCGTGCATGTGAAAGCTCTACCTTTTCCTCTCTCTCTTCCATGTTCATGGAGAGAATCATCGATTCCATTTTTTGAAACTCTTTGTCCGACATTTCAAAATCTCTTCCCTCTCCTCCCATCATGGAAGAAAGGCCGGGCACCATTTTCAACACATTCTTAAAAGAACCCATTTTTTTCATCATGCCCATCTGCCGCAAATAGTCATTATAGGTGAAGGAAGCTTTGCGCAATTTATCCTCCATCTTCTTCCCCTCTGTCTCGTCAAAAGCCTCTTCGGCTTTGCGAACGAGATTGATGACGTCTCCCATCCCCAAAATCCTATCTGCCATCGAAGAGGGATGAAAGATTTGCAAGTCTTCTATTTTCTCACCAATGCCCTCAAACTTCAATGGTTTTTTCGTAACTTCTCGAATGGTCAAAGCAGCACCTGCGCGGCAATTGCCATCGAGCATAGTCAAAATGCTGCCCGTAATTGCAATCTCAGCGTCAAAGGTAGCAGCCGTACGAATGGCATCTTGTCCCATGGTCGCATTGGCCACAAAAAGAATTTCATGAGGCAAGATCGATTCTTTGATCTCTTTGAGCTCTTGCATCAACTCTGCGTCCAAGTGGAGCCTTCCGGCAGTATCTACGATTAAGACGTCAAATTTTTCATCGACCGCTTTTTGTTTTGCTTTTTTTGCTACTTTCTCCGCGTTTTTTTCTCCAGGTATTGAAAAAACCTCAACGCCAATGGAGGCCCCTAGCTGGCATAGCTGCTCAATCGCAGCGGGTCTTTGCAGGTCGCAGGCAGCAAGAAGGATCTTCTCCTTTTTTCGTTGCAAAAAGTGGGCCAGTTTCGCAGCATGCGTGGTCTTTCCCGCACCTTGAAGACCGCAGAGCATGATCACACTGGGTTTTTCTTTCAAATCCAAGGACGCAGGTTCACTCCCCATTAGAGTTGCAAGTTCATCATGAACAATCTTGATGAATTGCTGGCCAGGAGTTATCGACCCAACGATGTTCTCGCCAATAGCCTTTTCTTTGATTTTTTGGATCAACCCACTCACGATACTATAACTCACATCGGCTTCCAAAAGAGCAAGCCTCACTTCGCGGGCTGCCTCTTGGACATTCTCTTCCGTCAATTTTTTTGCAGAAGCAAGATGGCTAAAAAGAGCACGAAATTTTTCTGTTACACTTTCAAACATATATTTTGAGTGGTTGATACCAAATTACTTGAAGAATCAGGCCTAGCAGCCCAAAAAGTCAATTCTTCCGGCAACTGCAAGATATTTTATTATGTGGCAATGCCATAATTCTCGTCAGAGAGAATACTAAAAAAGTCATTCAGTTTCAAGGAAAAAGAAGCGATCTATGCCATTGTAATCGCAAAAAAACTGGGGCAGAATCCAGGGTTTTTGACAAAAGATTTTTTGCATCTGGCTTTTTTGCCCCTTGCCAATTTCAAAAAAAATCTTTGCTTTCGGGTGCAAATAGGAGGGTAGAATTTGGGAAAGTCTTTCATAAAACTCATAGCCAAAATCCTTTGCGAAAAGAGCCTCTCTGGGCTCGTACAATACCACTTCCTCTTCTAAAGAAGATTGCTCCTCTTCGCTAATATAGGGAGGATTACAGCATAAAAAGTCTATTTTTTCAGAAAATCCTTCCAACAGGTCTCCTAAATGGTATTCGATCACAAGGGAGTTGTTTTTCGCATTTCTCTTGGCAACTTCTAAAGCTTGGGGCGAAATATCGCTTGCCGCCACCCTTAGTTCGGGAAAATTTTGTTTGATGGCAAGAGCCATGCAGCCACTGCCAGTGCAGAGGTCCATGAAGAGTTTTCCAGAAAGGTCCTCTTTTTTCAATCGATCTACCATCTTCTCTACGAGAAGCTCGGTTTCCGGTCTTGGGATGAGCACATCCTTGTTCACTTCGATTTCCAAATGAAAAAAGGGCACGCTGCCGCAAATATAAGCCACGGGCTCTCTTTTTTTTCTCCTCTCGAGAAGGAGTTGGTAGGCCTTTACCTCTTTTTCCTCCAACGGCTGGTCAAAGTGCAAATATAAATCCATGCGTTTGCATCCAAGAATGTGCGCGAGTAAGATCTCTGCAGAGAGCCGCGCATCGCCCACGTGACTGTGTTGAAGTTCTTTGCTGCTGCTTTTGAGTAGTTCGAGTAGTGTTTGCATATCACGCAAGAAGCTTTTGTTGGTAATAATGAGAAACTAAGGCCTGCGTAATATCATCCAAATCCCCATCTATGATCTGATCGAGTTTGTACAGAGTCAAATCGATGCGATGGTCTGTTAGGCGATTTTGGGGGAAATTATAGGTGCGGATTCTCTCCGAGCGATCTCCGCTTCCTACCTGTGAAGAGCGAAGGGCAGCAATATCGCTCTGCTGTTTTCTCTGCCTTTCTTCCAGAATTTTTGCCCGTAAAAGACGAAGCGCTTTTTCTTTATTTTTGTGTTGGGATCTTTCGTCTTGGCACGTCACTACGATTCCCGTAGGGATATGTGTCAGCCGCACGGCAGAGTCGGTGACGTTGACATGCTGTCCTCCCGCCCCGGAAGCACGGTAGGTATCTACAAGAAGCTCTTTTTCAGCTATCTCCACTGCATTGTCGTCGGTAGGTTCTGGAAAAACAGCTACCGTGATCGCCGAAGTGTGTAGACGTCCTTGCGCTTCCGTTGCAGGAACTCGCTGTACCCGATGGGTTCCTGCCTCATATTGCAGGTAGCGAAAGACATTGGGACCGGAAAGAGCCATGATATATTCTTTAAACCCTCCCAAATCAGAAGGAGTAGAACTCAAAACCTCATAACGCCAACCCTTACGATTAGCATAGTTCTGATACATGCGGATGCAATCAGCAACAAAAAGTGCAGCCTCCTCTCCTCCAGTTCCTGCACGTATTTCCAAAATCGTATTGGCGCTATCCTTTGGGTCTGGGGGAACGAGCATAGTCTCAAGCTTCTTCTGCGAAAGGGAAGATTGGAGCTCTAAATCTTTGAGCTCTTCTTTTAAAACCTCGATGAGTTCAGGATCTTTTTCCGTTAGCAAAAGATCACGGGTTTGGGCCAACTGGAGAAGCATTTTTTGGTAATAATTCCACGACTCTCGAAGCTGGGAAAGAAAGGAATACTCTTGGGTAAGTTCCCGATAGAGTTTTTGATCGGCAAGAGCGGTGGGACTTGCCAAAAGGTCCTCCACCTCGGATAGCCTCTGGAGGAGGCGCGTGATTTTTGCTTCCATGCATTTCTCTCTACCAAAAAAGCACTACTCTGCTTTTTTCTTTCGAGCCTTGCTTGCAGATGCTGTTTTCTTTTCTTTCTTTTTCTTTTCGGGAACAACAGCTTCGGCTTCTTTGATCGACTCTTCTCTTTTCTTTGCGTAGCGCTTGGTGAACTTGTCGACCCGTCCTTCTGTGTCCATAAACTGCTTGGTTTTAGTGAAAAAGGGGTGAGAGGCCGAAGAGACGGCCACGCGATAGAGGGGATATTCTTTTCCTTCAAACATTTCCTTTTCTTTTGGCTGCAAAGTACTTCCACATACAAACTTACTGCCGTTGGAAGAGTCTACGAACAGAATTTCCTGATAAGCGGGATGGATCTTTTTTTTCATTTTGAATCTCCGGTAAATGATGAAGCAATCCTAATTGAAAAAAAGGTTAAAAAACAAGACAATTTCATGAGCCTGTTGAAAAAAAATCTGCAATCTCTTAGGAGTAGAGGAAAAGGGAAGAAAAATTTTTATGCGCCATCCTTTATACAAAATTGGTCCTCAAAAGACCCCCACAATCATGCAAACCATACTTTTCCTGACGGGAATTGCAAGTCTTTTTTGTGCTCTGCAGGTGAGTTTTTTTCCCCACTTTCCCCTCCAACATGGGCTCTCTCTCTCCTGGCTGGGAGTCACCGAACACTTCTACTGGCAACCTCTGACCTATCTTTTTCTAGTTCCCTCCGATGGCATTTCCGTCTCCTTTTTCTTCAACTTAGCTTTCCATCTCTATCTGATCTGGGTATTTGGCACCTCGCTTCTCGAACGGGTGGGCTCTTTGCATTTTTTCATTCTTTTTTTTGGCAGCGGGCTTGTGGCCAGTCTCTTTGGCCTTCTGGCCATGTCAGTTTCCTATCCTTTTTACCAACTCAGTGGAAGTTCCATTGTTCTCTATTCCATTTTAACTGCTTGGCTCATGCTCAACCCGGGAGCCGAGCTAAAACTTTTTTTTGCCATTCCCTTCCAAGCAAAATGGATATTTTTGTTATTTTTAGGACTTCCCCTACTCTTGGCTTTTTCCGATTGGGATTTCGTAACCTTTTTCAGCTACCTCTCAAGCAGTGTCTTTGGCTACCTCTACGTACTTTGCCTCTACCATGTACACAGCCCTCTCCCCTTTTTGCATCAAATGGAAAGGCGTGTGATTGCCTTTTTCCACAAAAGAAAAGAGAAAAGGATGGAAAAAAAGGCGCATCTCTTTCACGAAGCTAAAACCTATGACATTAAAACGGGCAATCCTATCATCAGCGATGAAGAGTTCATGGAAGCAATGCTCTCCAAAATTTCTCTTTATGGAGAGGGCTTTTTGACAAAGGAAGAAAAAGCGCGCATGCAAAAAATTTCGAAAGAGCGAAGAGAAAAAAAGAAAAAAGAGAGCTGATCTTTTTATAAACAAAAAACTTGGAAAATCGGTTTCTGGAGCACGCCAAAAATTCGGGGATGGAAGACCGCAAACCACCCCATATTTCATTAATATTGGGCAGTTTACGATCTTCCAACCGCGAGGATTTTCCGTAGCTTCAAAAACCGATTTTCTAAGCTCTTTGTGTATAGCAACTCTGTTCGATTTTTCCCTCTTTTCTCTGTTTTTTAAAAAAATCTTTTAAAAGAAGCCCTGCCGGCTCTGCCAAAACTCCTTTACAAACCTCTACTTGGTGCATGGGGTGTTTGATAGAAAAAAGATCGATCCAGCTGCCTCCAGCTCCTAAACGAAGGTCTGAAGCTCCCCACACAACTCTCTTCACCCGTGCTGCAAAAATGGCACCACCGCACATAGGACAGGGCTCCAGAGTAGAGTAGAGAATGGCTTCGGCAAGTCTCCAGTTGCCAAGAGATGCAGAAGCAGAAGAAAGGCAGAGCATCTCTGCGTGAGCAGTTGCATCTTGCAGCATTTCGACCTGGTTGTGCCCTCTTGCGATGATGCGATTTTCCAAAACCAACACAGCGCCTACGGGAACCTCCTTTTTTGCAAAGGCCTTTTCCGCCTCTTTGAGAGCCTCTCTCATAAAAAAAAGATCCCTCTCATTTTGCGCATTATTCTCTTGAAGCAGCGTCATTCTTATTCCCCAAAATCAAATCTTATTTCTGAAAAAACATATCTACCAAAAAGCTTACCATTTCCTGTCAAATTCGCAAAAAACATTCCCCATGAAAAAAAAGTTTTAAAAAATGGCGACGGGACAAAATACTCATTGCACTCGGGGTCTTTTTCTTGGTAGTCTCATTGAGAAAAAAATATAAGGAGTTTTGTATGGCCACTATATTGTCTGAAAGTTATCCCAAAGATCCCAGGACACAATATAATTTTATCGAAGAGCATTTTGTAGGATTTAGGTCCGATACTATGCCGATGAATTTTAGAAAATTGGTGCAACTGCAGCTCTCTCAAAGAATGATTTCAGAAACACTACCCCTTGGTGACAACCGAAGCCGCCACATAAAAGCATTGATGGCAGGCACTGTGGGGACAGTTTTTACACTGGCAGCACGAGTTGTGAGAATTGTAGTCTTTACCCTCTTTCTTTTGCCCGCAATACCTCTGCGTTTTGCAACAGCCACTCGCCTTGGCATTAATGGGGCCGTTCCAGAATTACTGAAAAAATGGAGAGACGAACTTGTAGATGCTGGCATTGCTCTTTATTCATGTCCTGTGTGCATCATTAATGCAATCCATCCTGGCAGCTGCGCTCACAATGTGGATAGAATTAGAGGATACTATCTTGCAAGAGTCGATAGAAGAGTGGTTTTCAGCCGTATGGAAAATGAAGCTAAACAGAGATACGACAAGCAAGTCGCAGCTTCAAGCCATTATGTAGAAGAAGCTCCTCGAACATAAAACTTGAAGACCAGGATGATAAAGAGGACGTGCAATGCAACGAATTGATTCTCCTTCTTTTCTTGTAAAATACTGCGCTCTTAGCGCTGCTATTGTGGCGGATGACGTTGCCCCTGCGATCAGAACTTTTTGTCTTCGTACAATCCATGGTTTGGCCCGTGCGTGCATAGAGATGCTCTCCTATAGCATTAGCGGCTGCTACGAGTTCGAAAAAGCCACCCTTCAACCTTTTCCTAATGTAGTGTGCGAACTCTACCAAGTCCCTCAAGGAATTCCCTCTGCTATCTTGAAAGAATCTGGCAATTATCTGCTCTCTGGAGGATGCGAACTTTGCAAACATCTTTTTGTGCTACTCGGTGGTTGTGAAGAATGCCTCGAAAGAATTTTCGAACTCTTTTTTCAGCACGTGACCCAAGAACTTCTCTCCTATACAACTTCTGGAGGAAAAGAAGCGCACAGAGCTCTTTGCAAGGCGGTCTTTGTTACTTATGACACGCTC
Organism: bacterium; assembly: GCA_021811265.1. Lineage (GTDB taxonomy): Bacteria > Chlamydiota > Chlamydiia > Chlamydiales > SM23-39 > JAJZPH01. The sequence continues at coordinate 17,442 of JAJZPH010000001.1, read as the reverse complement.
TCTCTTTCCATCTATGCAGTCCAACCTTTTGCCGAGGAAATTTTTTCCTATCTTACGTCGGGAACTTCGCAATTAGGGCCTGCTGTGCGCACAACCCTCTTGGGAGCATCAGAAGCTTTACAAACCATCTCCTCCTTGTCAGAAGCCGTATGGAAGGAATTTTTCTCTACCCTCCTCTCCGGACTCTATGAAGTTTGTAAAGCTGGCCGTACCTTCTTGTACGCATCTGCACAAGTGATAGACCTCTCCTATCTTTTAGGAAAAAAAACCGCCCGAGAATCTCTCTCATATGTCTCTTCGGGTATCTTTGAGATGGAAAGAAGTTGTCTTACTGCAGCAATGATCTTTGAAAACTTACGTGCTTTGGCCATCTATTCTCCTTTGCGTATTGGTTTTTTTGAAATTTCTTCCTACTGCATATCAGGAGCACATGAGATCCTCAAAGGAGAGCAGCTTTTCCCTTCAATCATCGACGAATCTTCGTATGAGATCAAACGAAGAGGAAAACAAGCACTCATAGAATTATCCACCTATGTAGCAAGCGGGGCATTGCAACTCCTCCATTCCACGATGATCCTCTTTCATGCCAGTAAAGAGATACTCTCGATCTTCCAATATGCAATTTTAAAGATTGGAGAAGAGCTCATGAGCTCCTTGTCCAGCGGTGTTTCCGAAGCCAGCAAAGGAGCCATCCATGCAATTTCTATAGCGAATGAAGAGACATTACAAAGAACTTTTCAGGCGATAGCTCAAGAGCTTCTTTCTTATGGAGTAGCAGGCAGTGCACAAATGGCTGTGGGAAACAAAATCTGTCTCTCTTCTTTGGATGAAGCTACTTTTCTTTTGCAAGACAATCTGTGCACATTGCTGTTAGAAAGTCTTCTTTCAGCATCTTCTGGAGTTGGAGAGGTGGGCCGGACAATGATTGCCCTGCCCTCTTTAGTGGTAGAAGGCGTGCAACTTCCTAAAGAATTACTCACCAAAGGAGTACAAGAACTTTTCTCTTACTTTCTTTCCGGATTACAAGAGGAAAAAAAAGGAACCAAAACAACCTACACCTCCCTTTCTGAAACGGGACAACTTCCCAAAGAGCTGGTCGAAGAGGGTATTGCAGAGACCATTTCCTATGCCTCCTCAGGAGTTCTCCAATCCATCAGCATGGAGAAATTTGCCACCGAAGACCTCTTCTCTTGCTGTTACTATGCCATTCTTTTACCCATCAAGGGAAAATTTAATTACTACGTAGTGCTTGGGCGCAGAATTAGACATGCGCATACTTAGAGATTGATTTGTATAAGCGTTTTGATGTAAAATGCATCCAACATATAAAAACCCTTAAGGTAGGGAGATAGGCTCTCATGTCTTTAGATAAAGGTACTAAAGAAGAAATCACGAAAAAGTTCCAGTTGCATGAAAAGGATACCGGATCTGCCGATGTTCAAATTGCTATTCTCACAGAAAGAATTGCAGAACTCAGTGAACATCTGAAACTTTCCCCTAAGGATCACAATTCACGCCTTGCTCTGTTAAAGTTGGTGGGACAAAGACGCAAGTTACTAGACTATTTAAATTCTACCGACACAAAACGTTATCAAAGCTTAATCGTGCGTTTGAACTTGAGAAAGTAGATTTTTTCTAGGGGGTTTCCCCCTAGAATTTATCTCTTGAAGGAGGAGCTGATAGAGAGCAGAAAAAAGATTTCAAGATCTTTTTGAAGTTTTTTTTCTGATCTACTATCCCCAATAGCTCCGCCTGATTCTTATTCTTGAATGTATGGAAAGGAGACAATGCATGGATCGCAAGACCCGAAAAATTCTACTTAGCAATCAACAAGAAATAATTTTAGAAACTGGGAAAATTGCCAAACAGGCAAATGGAAGTGTTTTTCTCCACTGTGGAGAAACAACACTACTGGCCACAGCCTGCGCATCGCCCAACGCTTCCGAAGAGGTGGATTTCCTTCCTCTACGAGTCGACTATCAAGAGAAGTTCAGCTCCGCCGGGAAGACCCTGGGAGGATTTATCAAGCGCGAAGGAAGACCTACCGTGCATGAAATTCTCGTCAGCAGATTCATCGACAGGCCTCTGCGACCTTTTTTTGAAGAGGGCTATTATAACGAAGTACAAATCCTTGCCTATGTCTATTCGTACGATGGCATCCACACACCTGACGTCCTAAGCATTTGCGCCTCATCTGCAGCTCTTGCTATTTCCGACATCCCGCTCATAAAACCGATTGCAGCTGTACGTGTAGGAATGATCGATGATGCTTTTGTCATCAACCCCTCTACACAACAACAAAAAAAGTCCAAGCTCGATCTGGTACTTGCGGGAACGGAAGATGCCATTTTGATGATAGAAGGTTTTTGCGACTTTTTAACAGAAGAACAGGTTCTTGCCGCAATTGAAGAGGGACACAAAACCATTCGACAGATCAGCCACGAAATCCATCTCTGGGCACAAGAAGTGGGAAAGCCCAAGAACCGAGATTCCATACGCCTCATTCCTCAAGAAACTAAGAATGCAGTGATTTCCATTGCCTCTTCTTCCTTGGAAAAGGCTTTAAAAATCGCACAAAAAAAAGAACGCGAAAAAGCAAGCAATGCAATTTTCCAACAAGTCATGGAAAGTTTGCTGCCGGGCGGAGAAGAGACACAACATACAAAGGTCAACGTACAGCTTACTTTTAAAAATCTCTCTTCCGATCTGATGCGCAAAATGATCCTGCACGATCACCATCGACTCGATGGGCGTAAAATGAATGAAGTACGCCCTATTGATATTGAGATGAACCTTTTAAAACGCACCCATGGAAGTGCTCTGTTTACTCGGGGCGAAACTCAGTCGATTGCCACTTGTACTCTTGGCGGCGAGAGCATGGCACAGCGTTACGAAGATTTACATGGCGAAGGCACCCACCGTTTCTATTTGCAATACTTTTTTCCCCCATTCTCCGTCGGCGAAGTGGGACGCTCTGGCGCCCCAGGAAGAAGAGAAATTGGTCATGGAAAACTGGCCGAGCGCGCCCTTGCAGCTGTTTTACCTACAAAAGAAGAGTTTCCCTATGTGATTCGCTTAGAGTCCAACATCACGGAATCCAATGGATCTTCCTCTATGGCTTCTGTCTGTGGTGGATGTCTTGCGCTCATGGATGCTGGAGTACCCATCAAACGACCGGTTTCAGGCATTGCCATGGGTTTGATTTTAGAAAAAGATCATTTTTGCATTTTGTCCGACATTTTAGGAGCGGAAGATGCCCTTGGTGACATGGATTTCAAAGTAACTGGAGACGAGAACGGAATCACAGCCTTCCAAATGGATATCAAAGTGGAAGGGATTACTCTGCACATTATGAAGCAGGCGCTCGCTTCCGCAAAAGAGGGCCGCACCCACATCTTGAAAAAGATGCTAGAGGCATGTCCAGCGCCAAGAAAAGACCTTTCCGAGCATGCTCCCCGCATTGAGATGATGCAGATCAAGCAGAGCCAAATCGGAACGGTGATTGGTCCTGGAGGAAAACAGATTCGCGCCATTGTAGAAGAGACCGGAGTACAAATCGACATCAATGACGAGGGACAGATTAGCATCGCATCTCCCGATCCCAAAAGTTTGGCTCGTGCCAAAGAAATCATCACCGGCCTTACTGCTGAAGTAGAAATAGGCAAAACGTACAAGGGAAAGATTACTTCGATCAAAGCCTTTGGTCTTTTTGTCGAGATCTATGGGAAAGAGGGCCTCTGCCATATTTCTGAGGTTTCAAATACTAGGGTTGCCGACCTGAACGATCTTTTCAAGGAAGGAGATTCCTTGGAAGTGAAGGTCTTGGAAATCAATGACCGTGGGCAGATCCGCCTGAGCCACAAAGCGCTCTTAGGAAGTGCTCTTCCTGGGGGCATACTTCCTCCGCCACCGCTAGTTCCACACAAAGGCGTGCATAAATAATCTCATATTCTAAGAAAGCTAATTTATAAAAAAACCCATGGAACATTCCATGGGTTTTTTTCTAAACTACTTCTTTCGACCTTTCGGCATGGGAAATATATCCAAAGAACTTATTTTTCTATTGCGCATCTCCGAGCGCGTTTTTTGTCGAAACGCCCTCTTTCTTTTCCGTTGGTAGAGGTGGAGGAGATTTCTTTTTTTGAAGCTCATCTGCACTTCTGAGACGTGCACGTTTCTTTTCGATATCCCACTCCCCACTCATGATCTCTTTGACATCTTGTGCATCGAGCGTTTCGAACTCCATCAACATGTCGGTCATGAATTGGACTCTTTCTTTGTTTTCCAAAATAATCTGTTTGGCGCGCCCATGAGCTGCCTGCATCAGATTGCCCACTTCTTTGTCAATCTTCTGGGCCGTCTCTTCGGAATAGAGTTTTTCGCGATATCCACCAATGCCAAGATAGGGACTGGTATCGCTTCTCTCTTCAAATGAGATGGTGCCAAGATCGCTCATGCCCCATTCACACACCATGGCTCTGGCAAGCTTGGTTGCGCTTGCAATGTCCTGCTGGGCACCAGAGGAGAGATCCCCAATAAAAATTTCCTCTGCAGCTCTTCCTCCCATAAGGATGGCCAGTTGGTCGACCGCCTCTTTTTTCCAATAGCTCAAACGGTTTTTCTTGGGCATGAAATGGGTAGCTCCGAGAGCAAATCCGCGAGGAATAATCGTGACTTTGTCTACAGGGTCGGAACGCTCTACTTTTAACCCTACCATTGTATGGCCTGATTCATGAATCGCAGTGGTCTTTTTTTCCTCCGCGTCCATTTCTAGGCTGCGTCTTTCTTTTCCAAAACGCACCTTGTCGCAAGCCTCTCTGGTCTCTATAGAAGTTACGGCATTGCGTCCTTTGCGAGCAGCTAAGAGAGCAGCTTCATTTAAAATATTTCCAAGATCAGCACCTGAAGCTCCAGGTGTATTTCTTGCAATTTCCATCAGATCTACTGAGGGATCGATCTTGATATGCCTGGCATGCACTTTTAAAATTTCATAACGGCCTTTTACATCGGGCAGATCCAAAACAACTCTTCGATCAAATCGTCCGGGGCGAAGAAGCGCTTTATCCAGAATGTCGGGACGGTTGGTAGCTGCCATGAGGATCACTCCTTCTTTGGTATCAAAACCATCCATTTCGACAAGAAGCTGGTTGAGCGTCTGTTCTCTCTCATCATGACCACCACCAATTCCGGCGCCTCGATGACGTCCCACAGCATCGATCTCATCCATGAAAATGATGCAAGGAGCATTCTTTTTTGCCTGGCCAAACAGGTCTCGCACGCGACTGGCTCCCACTCCCACAAACATCTCGACAAAATCGGATCCAGAGATGGAAAAGAAGGGACGGTCCGCTTCGCCTGCAACTGCTTTGGCAATGAGCGTTTTTCCTGTTCCTGGAGGACCTACTAAGAGCACACCTTTGGGAATTTTCGCACCGAGTGCGGTAAATTTATGAGGATCTTTAAGGAAATCGACAATCTCTTCGAGCTCCTCTTTCGCTTCTTCTGCACCTGCAACATCTTTAAAAGTTACTTTATTCGATTCTTTGGTGAGAAGCTTTGCTGGAGATTTGCCAAAATTAATCGCTGAAGAACCTACGCCCTTCATCTGACGAGAAAAGAGAAAATAAAGCACGAGCACTACCAGAACCACAGGAAGCAAAGTAAGTATATAACTGAAATAATTGGGAGATGGCTCTTCGCTTTGGAAGATTCTATCCAACACCAGTGTGCGGGGTTGGTCGGGTGCTTTAAAACCAGCTCCTTTATTGAGTAAAAAATGCTCCCATTCCTCATTTGCCTGTTTGAACCAGTGTGCAAAAAGGTCAAAATCTTCTTTTTCCAGAGCTTTGGTGGTAAGCTCTCGGTTATTGAAGTACCAGATCACGTCAGACACCTTTTCTCGCGACCTATCCAACGCAACTTTATTTGCCTCAAGCTGCTTTTCGATCTCTTTATACTGTTCAATACCGGCAAGATAAGCACGAACGCTTCTCAGCGCGCTCAAATGAGCAAAGTTTTTTTCTTGAAATAGCTGATCTGCAAACAGTTGTAACTGCTGTATCAGTTGCGTATAACCCTCTTCTTTCTTTGGCCAGTCTTTTTCCGTTAGGAGAGCTTCTCCTCTACTTTTTATCCCCAAAAACTCCTGTTTCATCTCCTCGTCGCCAACGCCCAGATAAGAAGAAAAGATTTCCAAAAAATTCGTTATATCTATCTGCAACTTTTGCACGTGTTCGTCTGTAGGATTACTTTTTGTCTGCAGAAGTTCTTCAGAAAGAAGCGCGAGGGTAAGCCCTTCTTTCGAAGGTTTTTCTTTCAGCGAAACAGAAAGAGGCCTTTGCATTGTGTCGTAATAGGGAGAAACGATGTAGATTCCGCCGTTTGGTACTGGTCGTGCAGTTAGATAAAAAAACCATCCAGCGACATATTGCACTTCTTTTTTGCCTTGATCCAGCTCTTCTTCCAAAGCGGTTTTTTTGGCAATCAACTGATGGTTCTGATTGAGATCTACCAGATATTGAAAACGATCAGTTCCTTCTTGGGTCAGCCGATCGCGAAATTTTCCTGAAAAAGTAACGAGATTATCATTCAACGCGATTTTATGCCCCGACCCTGGCTGCATAAGATCCAGATTGACCAGAGGTTCCACCTGATAGCTGAAAGAAACTTTTGCTTTTGATTCACTTGTCAATGACTGTATGGCCATGATGACCATAATCATGGCAAAAATAAAAAGTAAAAAACCTCCAGGAAGGCCTTTTTTTGCATTGGGCTTCATCTGACGACTCTTTTTAGGTTAGTAGACTTGAATATACCCATTAAATCAGCTGATCTCCTTTTCAGTAAAGGAGTTTTGCTCTCTGCTGATTTCCTATTATTAGATATAACAATTGATAAAATAATATTCAAACAATTATTTCAATTAATGCATTTAATTAAATTTTTTATTAAGCATAAGAAAAAATTATTTTATATAACGATGAAAATGGCGATCTATCGAAACTAACAATGCGTTTGATCTCTTTATGCAATTGTAGTGAGCCTTCCTGCAAGATAGCTGCGGAAACTAGGTGCTTGAGGCACTCCGATCATAGCAATGGCCAATTCTTCAATTAAACGCTTCAGCTCTTGTGCATTACGATCCACAAGTGCCGTTTCGGCGGCTTGTATAAGCTCACCTGGGCTTACAGAAAGCTCAAGATCATCTTGATAACCATCATCTGTATAATCCTCATAACGAACGGAATGAGAAACATTCATCTCTTCTGCCCTTGGGTCTCCAACCACTGAGCATTCTTCGACCAATTTGCAAGCATTAAGTCCTGCACTTCTATCTTTTTTAGGAGAGGGTTTGGATTGATTTCCACTCTCAACGCAAGCACACTCCAATCCATAACGCCATTTCGTATCAATACAATCCTCTTCAAATGCATTTCCTTTGATTAGCGTTGCTGCAGAAAATTGTGGTTGTCTGACAACTTCGAGAACTTCTAATGGATGTATAAAAACCTCTTGCGTGGGATCTTGTCTTGGGTCTTGCTCCGCCCAAATCTTGTATCTGGGCAACTTGTGGCTACCTCTTGAAACCCCTAAAGTCACGTTCATCACCGTGGCAAACTCACCCGAATATTTTTGCACGCGCACAGGGATATAATCATTCTCCGGGGCAGAAAAAAAGAGGGTATGACTGTCACGTATGTGCGTGCGCTGCAACCAATCGTTCACCGCAACCATTTGTTCAAAACTACTAGCATCACTCATGAGAACTTTACTATCCGAAAATTTTCCGGCAGTTCTCGGTTGCTTTTGCAAAAGAGCCACGCGCGCTTGATGTTCGGGAGATGCTTCTACCTTGGCCACAAACTCTGTAATCACAGATTGTGCCGCCGCATCCAATTGTTGCGCAATTGGCAAAAGAGCTTCTTTTGGAGGAATAGAAGCATCACCGCCACGAAATCGATTGAAATACTCTACTGCTGAGGCCATAAAATTTATCGTTCTTTAAAAAGTCAAAAACATTTTAGCAAACAAATGGTCATCATGCAACCGCAATCTTTTTCTATCTATACACAAACAAGGCACACAAAAAACCGATTTTTCAAGTTGTTTGGATATATTTCTTCTAGAAATTTAAAACATGTTTTTTTATTAAAAGACTAATCGCAAAAAAAAGGAGTTTGAGATGGAAACCCAAAGTTCTATGCAAAACATGCAGCAAAACATGCCAAATTATATGGCAATGAAAGAACCTATGAACGCAATGATGACGCACATGCAAAAGCACCATAATGTGATCTATGCATTTGATCTACTCGTTCTCATCGGGTTTGCAACAATCATCATTTTTTTATCGAAGATCTTAAAAGAGCTGAGAAAAAAATAAGAACAAAATTTAGATATGCCCGCTAGCTTGAAAATTCGATTTTCCAAGTTCTTTGTGTATAGAGGGCATAATTTCTAAAGCAATCCTCCAACAGGCCACATGTGTTGGAAAAACGCCCAAAGAGCGATCAGAGAGAGATTTTCCCGATAAAAACTCCCCGACCACTTGCCCTTTCAAATATACAACAGGAAGATGTGGTCTCATAAATGCGAATGTCTTGTGTGTTTGCCACCATTTTTTCAAGCAAGTTCCACCTACACATCGATCCTTTGCCTGCGCGCACATGAGACGATACTTTTCTATGGGAAGATAAAGAACCATCTCATTTTTCCAGACATCGAAACCCGAATTTTGGTCTTTCTTTTTTTTCTCCACTTTTGTCACCGCAAGACGCCACTCTTCTTCTTCCCATACTCCTTCTTGCAGGAGGAGTTCTCTTTTCCACGGAGGAAAAGGTCTGGTTTGGATGAAAAGATTATCCCGTTCCCATATAAAAAGAGCCCCTTTTGTAACAAAACGAAAACTTTTTTCCTCTTGCCGCAGTAAGAGTTGGGTTAACAAATCTCTTGGAACGTTGATTCTTTTCTCTTGGGATATTCTTTTGAAGAGATGCTCTTGTTCCACCCTTTCCAAAGAAGAAAAGGCGTTTTTGGGCACCAAATAGCCCAACGGACCCTGAATGATCTTTTCCCACGCGTTTTGTGTCTTTTTATCAAGATAGTTTTTCAACTCAGAAGAACGAACAGACGCCTCGGCCATATTGTGTAGAACCGACTTTCCAAAACTTTTTTCCACATAGGGCAAAAGCTCCTCGCGCATCCGTGCGCGCAAAAAAGAGCTTTTTCGATTGCTCGGATCGTCTATTGCAGCAAGACGATTTTCTCGCAGGAACTCCATAATCTCTTTTTTAGAAATCGATAACAGTGGACGCCAGAGAATCAGCCCCTCCATTTCCTTTCTCTCTTCCATACCATAAAGAAAGGGAAGATGAGCTCCTTCCAGAAAACGTTTAAAAACAGTTTCTGCAAGATCATTTTTTTGGTGGGCCAACAAAACTGCCTGATACTCAAAGCGTGCAAAAAGAGTTTTAAAATAAGCGAAACGAAGACTCCTTGCTTCTTCTTCCCCAGTTTTTTTCTCAAGTCGCTTACAATGAAATGGATATCCTAAACCTTCCGCTTTTTTTCGAAGATGCTCGGCCTCCTCTCTACTCTCCTCTCTCCAGCCATGATCGACATGGGCTAGATGAAGATCAAACGCAAACTCTTTTTTGAGTAGAGTGAGCAGATGCAAAAGAAGCTCTGAGTCATAGCCACCAGAATACCCAAGAAGAAGAGGTTTCCCAGGAGCAAAATACTTTTTAAAAAAAGTACGCACTTGCTGCAAAAGGCGATTTGATTTTACTGATTCCATATGCATAATGTTGTTGAATAAAACCATTGTAACTCTCTGAGGCTTTTCTTGATTCCCATTTTTTGGAAATATCTACTGAAGGGATATTGCAAAACCTTTGCCCTTTGCATCAGTGGTTTTGTCCTTCTTGCTCTGGTCATGCGTCTAAAAGAGATTGCGCGGTTTGCGGCTCTGGCCTCTTCCTTGCTCAGCATTTTTCAATTTATTGCGACCCAAATTCCTTCTATTTTGCCCGAATGTCTTCCCATCTCATGCCTCATTGCTTCTATTTTTCTCTTCCAGCAAATGAGCCGAAATCAGGAAATCACCGCTTTGCGAAGCTCGGGGCTTTCTTTGAAAAGCATTGCTTTTCCCATACTCATTTTCTCCCTTTTCATCTCTTTATTTGCTTTCTACATCGGATCGGAAGTAGCTCCCTTGGGACGCATGAAATCTCACACCATCCTGAAAAAACAAAACTCCACCAATCCCATTCAATTGCTAGAGAGACAAAATCTTCTCAAAATGCGCCGTGCATTTGTCGATATTGAAGAAAAGAAAAATGACCTTACAGCAAAAGATATTCTCCTCATCACCTGCAACCGTTTGCACAACCGTTTGGATTTGTTTCATCTAGAAGAGCTGAACGTTCAAGACAATCTTTTGATTGGGAAAAATATTTCCATCATCTCGCATATTCCCGCTCCCAATTTTGACACCCTAATTATTGAAAACCAAGACCTCATGATTACCAATGCAGAAACTTTTTCTAAGCTTATGCTATCACAGCATTGGAACTTAAATACAAACCAGTTAACACTCCCCATGTTGCTCATCAAAACAGAAGAAGCTGGAGAGGATGTAAAACAAAGAGGAGCGACTACTGAAATCGTCCGGCGCCTCTGTCTTGCATTCTCCTGTTGTTCTTTGACTTTTATTGGGATTGCCTTTGGAGTAGAGATTAGCCGGCTCCACTCCGCAAAAGGAATCATCTATGCGAGCCTACTGTCCCTTTTGATGCTCTCCTCTTTTTTTATTGGTAAAGAGTTTCGATTGCATCCTAACTTAGCAATCCTTTCCTACATTCTTCCTCAACCCGTGATCCTACTTGCCGCCATAAGAACTCTTAAAAAAGTCTCAGCGGGGAAAGAATGATCTTTGCAAAAATTTGGGAACGCATGATCTTTTTTAGAGCCTTACGGTTCATTCTTTTTTTTCTCGTTTCCATCTATTTTGTCTACGTTATCATCGACCTTTCTGCGCACAGCGGCAGGCTCTTTTCCTCTGCCACCTCTATCCCCAGTATTCTTCTCTATTATGTGCACAATTTGCTGGCACATTTCGATCTCTTTCTTCCCCTCTCCATGCTTCTGACTACCATCTCTCTTCTCACCAGCATGAATCTCCATCGCGAAATCGTCGCACTCCGCATGGGGGGAATTTCGCTAAAAAAGCTCTCTCGTCCTCTTTTTCTGATATCTTTTCTCTTAACCATTTGTTGCTATGCCAATTATGAATATACATCTCCCTTCTCTCTTTCTTTCATCGAAAATTTTAAAGAAAAAAATCTCCACCACCGCGGCAAAGAATCTGTGGACATGCAGATAGCTTCTCTAGTTGATGGGTCCAAGGTAATTTTTCACACATTCGATCCTCAAAAAAAAGAGCTTTTTGACCTTTTTTGGATTCGCTCGCACAGCGATCTCTGGCACATCAAATCCCTTTCCTTACAAACACAAGAGGGAAAGTTTGCCGATCATTTGGTCAGAAGGAAAAACGATAATAAGTTTGAAAAAAAAGAATCCTACGACCGCCACATCTTTTCAGAAATTCCCCTCTCTTCGCTGACCAATGGAAACTTCTTCATTCCCAAAGAAGAGCTCCCCCTCTCTTCGCTCTTAGGCCAAAAAATCTTCCTCACAAAAGCGGAGAGAGCGGCAACATTCAGCCACCTCTCCTATAAGCTCGTTCTTCCTCTTCTTTCTCCTCTGATCCTCTTGAGCCTTGTTCCTTTCTGCGTGGGATTTAACAGAAATCTACGTATCTTCTTTGTAACGGCTTTAGCTCTTTTTTCCTTTTTTACCTTCATCACTATGATGGACTCCTGTGTCATCCTGGGAGAAAATCAGGTGGTCTCCCCTTTTTTTGCACTTACTCTTCCTTTGCTTTTTTTCTATCTTTTTTTTGGATGGCGTTTTTTAACAACTAACAAGTGAGTACTTTTATGACACCCTATCAGACTCTCTGTACCCTTTCCAAAGAAGTTGCTCTGCTCTCTTCTATAGAAGCCCTACTCTCGTGGGACATCGAAACTTATCTTCCCCCGGGTGGCATCGAAGCGAGAAGTGAACAGATGGCTTTTCTCGCCACCATGATTCATAGCCAGACCATACAGCCCACCTTTCTAAAAAACCTACGCAAGCTCATCGACCTCAAAAGCGGAAAATTTTTGAAAAAAAACCTCACAAAAGAAGAGAAGGCCAACCTCTTTCACTGGCGTCGCAAATTAAAAGAAACTCTCTCCCTTCCCGCGCATTTTGTCACAGAATTTGCAAAAACCACCTCTCAGGCCACCACCATCTGGCAAAAGGCAAGAACAGAGGATCGTTTTTCCCTCTTTCTTCCCGTCTTGAAAAAAATCATCTCTCTGTGCCGAAAAAAAGCCGATTACCTGGGCTATGAAGAACATCCCTACGATGCTTTGCTCGACCTTTTCGAGCCCTCCATGACGACAAAAAAAATCACCCCCCTTTTCGCTGAGCTCAAAGAAGGTCTTTGCTCTCTTCTCTCTTCGATCGAAAAAAAAGAAAAGCCCCGCGATGATTTCCTCCACCAGATCTTTCCCGCATCCGAGCAGCTAAAGTGGACACCCAAACTTCTTGCCGCCTATGCTCTCAACAAAAACTCTTATCGCGTTGATCTTTCTGCTCACCCTTTTTCGACAGAAATGCATCCAAGCGATGTGCGCTTTACCAGCCGCATCATAGAAAACCATCCTACGAGCCACCTTTTTTCCACCCTCCACGAGGCGGGACATGCTCTGTATGCGCAAAATCTTCCCGTAAAATATTTTGGCACTCCTCTATGCGAAGCCATTTCCATGGGAATGCATGAAAGCCAATCGCGCTTCTGGGAGGTTTTCATTGGCAAAAGCAAGGCTTTTTGGCGCTATTTTTATCCCAAACTACAAGAGAGTTTCCAAAAGCAATTAAAAAAAATATCCTTCGAAGAGTTTTATAGGGCCATCCATATTGTCAAACCCTCGCTCATCCGCATTGAATCGGATGAAATGACCTATTCGCTCCACATCATCATCCGCTATGAGATCGAAAAAGCTCTTATTGAAGGTTCTCTAAAAGCTGAAGATATCCCTGAAGCCTGGGAAGAAAAGATGCAAAACTATTTAGGAGTATCTCCCTCTTCCGACAAAGATGGCGCTTTGCAAGACATCCACTGGTCGATGGGCTCTTTTGGCTACTTTCCCTCCTACACGCTCGGCAATCTCTATGCAGCCCAGTTTTTCGAAGCCTTTCAACAACGCAATGCTTTATGGGAAAGATCAATACAAAAAGGAGATTTTGCCTTCATTTCCGACTTTCTCAAAACCAATATCCACCGCTATGGAAAACTCTATTCTTCCGAAGAGATACTACAACGCATCACCAAAAGACCGCTCCAAGTCTCTTGCTTCCTTTCCTATCTCAAAACCAAGTATGAAAAGATTTATTGCGATGAAGGTCCCTCGTCTCGTTGAAAAACAACTTTGGGACGCAACACGCCTAGCATCACAAGCATCAAACGGATAAATTTCTTTTTCGTCTTTTCTTCTCGAGTGATACTTTCACTCAATTCCATCAAAAACTTATGTTCTTCAGTATCCTCCAAAAGCTTAAATACTTCCTCATACTTCTTGTCTTTCTCCAAAAGCTCAATTCTTTTAGCATTCGCACTCCTTGCGCGCTGCATAATGATACTGTAGATGTACTCGAAAGTTCGTCTCTCTCCCACCTCTTTTACAACATCCTGATCCTGTAAACTTTTTAAATAGTTTCTTTCTATTAAAGCACGGGCGAAGCTATTAAGTTCCCAAACAAGTATATCAAGAAGAGATACTTCATTTCTTTTCTCCTTTGAAAAAGGGATAAGTCCAAGTCCATAATAGAGTCCCATATAGTCAAAGAAGTGTTCATCTTCAACAATGGCCTTTGGAAAAAGAGCTTCAGTATTTCTATGGTAGTATGCATCCGTTACACATCCCTTGCGACGCTCTTGAAGTGCGTGGCGGATTTTAATTTCATAATTTTTTTCTGGGCGAAGATCTGATTGACTTCCAAGAGATTTGGGATCTTCCAGCATGCAAGGAAGCACGGTCTCGTTCACAATAGCCTCAGAAACATCTCTTAAAGCAAAGGGGCAGTAGGCGCCTGCATTGATTGCGACTCTCAAAAAAATACTTTCCAATAGTTGAAAATCTATCGTCTCTCGCTTTTGTTTCAAAAAATAAAGAACTTTTGCAAAATCGTGACGTGCAGCCTGTCGGGACTTTTCTTGCTCTTGCGCATACTTACCTCCGCGTCCATTTAAGGTGGCAATGCAAGCGTTCAGTTGGGCAAACACCCAATCTCTAAGAAAAATTTCCACAGGTTTTTTACTCTTATCAGCAAGTTCTTTCACCTTGTCCGCAATCGTTGTACCGCCTTTGGCATTCTGAGCCAGAAGAATTAAAAAATTACTATCGCGTTCCCCTTCCAGCTTTCTCAATATCGCTAAGTAATTGTGCTGCCAGAAACCTTCTTCAAGAAACCTATTAAAAATTCCTGAAAACTCGTCAAAATTATAATCCTTCGGGAGGAGACCATCTGCAATTACAAGCTTTGAACAGTGAGCGGGAGCAATTTCGAAATCAGCCTCTTGCAAACTCAAGAGCCACCTTATTTCTGGGACATCCATCTCTTTTCGCTCCACGAGGGGAGATTCGTAAGCCTCAAGAGGTTTCCCTCCAAAAGGGAGCAAGCAGCGCATCAGGCGGTCCACCTTGTGCTGAAGAAAAATATTTAGCGAAGGAGAATATGTCAGAAGCGTATTCACAGCCAAAGACTTCATTAGACTAGAACTTCCCTGAAGGATAATTGCAATCGCAGAAAGAGCTGGAAAGTAGACTCTCACAAAAGAGCTAATTCTCTCTGGCACTAACCCAAGTTTGTCGATTTCTCGATACGCAATTGTGGCGATCATCGCGCCTCCAAAAGCATAAGATCCAAAATAACAAAGTGCTATAGCTTCTACCACAAGGCCAATACGTATGATGCTCCCTGCATGGCTCGAAAAAAAATGCAGAACGCGCACGGTTCGCAGACTGAAATAAGAAGATTCTCCCGTAGTGCTGGCCCAAGCAGCAACTAGGGAAAGGGGAAGAAAGAACAAAAAAGTTTTTGAAAGAAAGAATTGTATCGGGCCTAAAACTTGAGGAAAGAAAACGCGTTTGGCTATTTCGTCAATAACAGTACAAAGAGTGTTGAGTTCTAGGAATTGGAAAATGCTCGCGAGATAATAGTTTTTCCCTTGAATGATTGCATTTTCTTCATCGTTCACTCCAACAAAGCTATACCCGTATCCAAAACCAAGAGAACCATCTATAACACGAGAACCTAACATAAATTCTACCTTCTTACTTCAGAGGGGCCTACAAAATAAGGGTCTTCTTTTACTCAAATCATTTTTTGGATAAGGCAAAAATATTCTTTCTCATTCATCGCATAAAAAGTATTGAAATCACAAATTGTAGCACAAATGAGCATATTGCTGCATCAAAAACCACAAAGGGCACAGGTCAAAAAATTTTGAATTTATTATTTTTAACTTATTGTAAATTAGAATCTTAGAATAAACATTATAGAATAGTTAGGCTTTTGTCTCGAAGAGCTCTTCTTTTTTCTGCAGCAGCAAAGCGTCTTTGTTCTTCGGCCGTTTCGGGAACTACCAAAGGAACCTCGGTCGGAAGATTGTTTTCATCGATCGCTTGAAATAAAAAATAGGCAGAAAGAATCTCTTTTTGCTCGAGCAGTCGAAAATCTTCTGCAATAACCTTAATTCCCACTTCGAGATAGCAGTTCCAGACATGGTTCACGCTCGAATGGCAAACGAGTATATCCTCTCTGCGCGCGGGAGAAAAGAAACGAATAAAATCGATACTGATGACTTGACACTTCTGTTCGGCGTGCTTCATTGCCACTTCCATGGCATGATGGTCGATCGACTGCAATACCTTGCCACCAAAGAAAAGATCATGGGGCCCCATTTGACTCCACGAGAGAAAAACCCGACGATTTTCAATTGCCGATGCAGCAACAGGCTTTCCCTTTCTTTTCTTTTGAAGGGTAAACATAACGCCTCCACCTAATAATTTTTTAGATAGAGGGAAAAAAAATTAAGATCAATAAAAAATTATACCCAAACAAATAGTTTGGGTATAAAACAACTGAGTACAATTGGGAAATTATCGCTTCGAGTATTGGTAGCGCTTTCTTGCTTTCGCAAGGCCATACTTCTTGCGCTCTTTTTTACGAGCATCGCGAGTCAAGAATCCAAGATCTTTTAGAGGAGCTCTCATCTCTTCGTTTTCCAGAACCAAAGCTCTGGAAACACCCAACCTTGCAGCCATGCCTTGTGCTTCAATTCCCCCGCCGCGAACGCGTATCACGAGATCATAACGATCAGGAGCAGCGAATTTTTGAATGGGAGACAATATCAGCTGCCGAATCAAGGGAGAGACAAAATATTTCTCAAATTCCAAGTGGTTGACTAGGACCTTGCCCGATCCCTTTCTCAGGTGAACGGAGGCAACAGCCGTTTTTCTACGTCCAACTCCAACAAATTCTTTCACAGTTTTTTTGACCATAATTAGATACTCACTTCAATGGGTTGTTGTGCTTCCATTCCATGTTGTTCATCTGCAAAAATGCGCAGGTTTCCCATCTGCTGTCTTCCCAGCCTTGATTTGGAAACCATTCCGCTCACCGCCCGCCAGATGATCTCTTTGGGATTTTTTTTCATCATTGCTTGATAAGAAATCTCCTTCATACCACCCATCCAGCCAGTGTGGGAGTGGTAGACCTTACGAGCAGCTTTAGCTCCCGTTACGCGAATTTTCTCAGCATTGATCACAATCACGCCCTCACCAGAATCCACATGGGGAGTGTAAATAGCGCGATGTTTTCCCGTTAGAATTTTGGCAACCTCAGAGGCAAAACGGCCAAGCGTTTTCCCATTAGCGTTCAAGAGGTACCATTTTTTTGCTTTGCAAGCTTCTTCTTTTGTCAAATAGGTTGTACTTTTCACAATAAAATCTCTCAGATAACTTTTTATTCAAAAATATATGCCTTTAAGAAGTTTTTGCCAAGAAAAAATGCTTCCTTGGAAAAGAAAGTTCTTTCCTATACTCTTATTCCTCCTGTAAAGGTTAAAAAAAATATATGCAATTTCCCAAAACTTTTTACTTAAGAACCTACGGCTGCCAGATGAATGAGCTCGACTCCGAGCTTGTCGTGGGACTTCTCGAAAAAAGAGGCCTCAAAAGGATCGAACAAGAAGATGAGGCAGATCTTCTGCTTCTCAATACTTGTGCTGTGCGCGAGATGGCGGAAAAAAAGGTGGGTGGGCAGGCTCGA
>JAJZPH010000029.1 GCA_021811265.1 bacterium | reverse complement strand
ATTTTACCGATGGTCCCACAATCCATCCAGTCAGATGTAGCAATAATCATCTCTTTGAAAGAGATTTAGCTTGCATATGGCGTGAAAACAAGGGAGATATTTGCCCTGCCGGAGATCATTCTATTGGCAGCTTAACCGTAACTCCTGCAGAGGAGAGAAATTTCGCGTTGCATAATAGAAAATTGCTTGGAATCATTCAAGAACGAGACCTGGAAAGAGATAAAAGGCAATTGAAAGAATTGCACGGAAGAATAAGTGTTGTTGTTGGCGATCTGTTAAGGGATCGCGTGGGTTCTGATTACTTTTCTCTTGGAGCTAGAAGCACGAAAATAATGTTCGGTGGAGCATCTTTTCTCTACGAATTCGTGAGCAATCCAGAGATGATGAAGTCAGGGGCGGGCGCAGCGGGTACAACTCTAGCTAAAAATGCTATTGGAAAAACAGGCAAAGCTGTTTTAAAAGAAGTTGCAGAAGAAGTCGGTGAAACAGTTGCAAAAAAACTGTGGAAAAATTAGGAACAAAAGCTGGAAAGCAATTTAGTATAAAAGCGATGGAAACATTGGGAAAAGTTACTCCTTTTGTTGGCATTGTTTTTGGAGTTGGTGGAATGGCCTGTCGTTTCTACCACGGTCAAATCGTAAAAGGTTTGGGAGAGCTTGCTTCCGGTGTTGCAGGTTGTTTTCCAGGTTATGGAACGGTTATTTCTTTAGGAATTGACGCAATTTTGGTGGGAGCAGATTATGCAGAGTCAAAATCGTCTGAGCGTGCTACTCCAGATGTTTTAACTTCTAGCTTCATCATTCAATTAAATCCGCAAAATGCTTATAAAATATTAGAAATAGCTCCAAGAGAAGCAGCTTTGCGATCTCGCAAAGCGATAGATGATATTTTTGCTCTGTTTCATAAATTATTAGAATCGGATTTTTCTGGACCTGCAACTCATGTCGTTGATGAGCAATTAGAAATGACTAAGGGTGTATGTACTAGTGTATTAAAACATGCAAAGGAAGTAATTTACCAATCCAGAAGCTGGGTTTGAAGAGCAAAGATTTATAGTGTAAATTTTGGAAAAAGGTTATCATTGCGCTTGCGTTTTTTGGACTCGAAAGAGATGAATAAAAATGCTGTTGTTCTTTGTAACTTAAATTTTTTTAGCACGAGGATTTTGAGTTACATTCTTTTTTAAGAACATAAGGAGAAAAGAAATGTTTCAATGCGTAGAAAGAGGTTGGAAAAATAGGGATGTGATTCTTCCTTCAATTAACATTGCCATCAATGCTGCATGTATATTAGGAAGAGTTTCTTCAGCATGGGTCGCTGCTGCCAATTTACCTCTTCGAATGCTGAATACGCTGGGCCATTATCGTGTCGGCCCTCGATTGGAGGCCGAATCATGTGCTTTTGCCCTGCAATTCGATCCCATTTTTGGCCGGTTTGGCGCGATCATAGCAGATATACTTTCTGCATTACTATCTTACGGTTTTAGACCTAACGACACACCCATGCTAGGGGAAATAGATAAAGACTTGAGTACTCAATACATAAGTTTGCATGCAAGGACAGTTACAGTTGCTTATCGGTTTATGAGAAACCGAATCTACAATACCAATTCTACAATGGTCAGCGGCTGTGTAAAAATAGTAAACAAAGTGAAACTATTAGCAGAAATTGCAATTACAACTGAATCGGCTGCTAGAAAAGTGGTAGAAGTAGCAGGAGAAAGATACAGCAAGGCTGTTGTGGAAGAAGCAGCAAAAGAGGTAGCAGAAGCTGCAGGCCATGAGGTTGCAAAACGAATTCCAATCTTTAGTATTGCTATAAGTACTATGCTTGCAATTCACCGATTTTCTCAAGGTCAATTTTGGAGAGGTTTGGGAGAGCTTGCATCGGGAGCTGCTAGTTGCATCCCTGGATATGGAACAATGGCCTCTCTTGGACTAGATGTTGTGCTGATAAGCATGGATATCGGAGAAGTGATCGTTCGCCCCCCCTTACAAGACGAAAATAGAGATCCTATCATTAATGCGATGCCATTAGATCTACCCGGTGCCTATTGGATTTTGGGAATCGATCCCAAAACAGCACCCGATCAAAAACAAGTAGAAGATACTTATCGTCAATTTCACGACTATGTGTATTCAGATAAGTTGAGAAGAGAATTTACGGAACTGGAACCCAACAGATTTCCAGATGGTACGCAACAAAGCCAGTATCATTTAGAAAATGAGAAAAGAGAGAGTCAAAGATTACTGCAAGATTGCAAAGATGCCCTAGCAAAGGTTCGAGAGATTTTGGATTTAGAAAATAGACGTGTACAGGCCAATGCTCGAGAACGTATGCGCATATTTTTCAGATGGGGGTGTTTCCATTGGAAAACAGTTTGAACCCCTTAACAAACTGAACAATCTTATTATTTGACAACTCTTAAGGAGACAATTTTTGCGATGCTTTCCGATGAAGAACTTTTGAACTACAACCAGTGTGGCTGGATTCCGGGACCCGATGAAGATGAAAAGAGTTTTTGCACAAGGGTGGCCCTTGGGAAAAATTTTTATAGAGATCCTCTCATGTTTTTTGAAGAAAGAAAGTTGCCACTCCCCTTTTCTTTTGCACAAAAGCTTTTAAAGCCTAGGTGGAACTGGTCTGCTTCCTATCTGATAAACCTCTTTGACTTTGCTCCTCATTGTCTTTGTGCATTTTTTGACAACCAGGATCTTTCGATTTTCCAAGGAGCCACTACCTGGATTTGTGCATTTGACAAGAGCCTCGTTCCTTTCATTCAGCTAAGACGAGCCCTTCACAAGGGGTCTTTTTTAAAAATCTATTCTCTGGAAGAAATTCTTGCCCACGAAGCGGTCCATGCAGCAAGAGCTGCATTTCAAGAACCCAAGTTTGAAGAATTTTTTGCTTATGCTACTTCTTCTACTTTTCTACGCCGATTTTTAGGGCCCATTGCAGGCTCTCCAAAAGGAATGCTCTTTTTTGGAATGTCTCTTTTCTCTTTCATGCTCTTTCAAGTTTTTTCTTTTTTTTCTCTACGGCCATTTTTGTTTCTATCTCTGCTGACCGGCTTTGGAATGTTTGCTGCTTTTGCGTTGATTCTTTTGCGCCTGACGCAGCAACGTTTTGTTTTTCGAAAAGCTTTTCAAAAGCTATCTTGCATTACGAAGAGTAAAAAAAAGGCTATGGCTATTCTATTTCGACTCAAAGATGATGAAATTAAAGAATTTGCACGGATGCAAGAGAAAGAAATCATCGCATACGTAGAAAAAGAGCCAACTCTTCGCTTTCGCCTTCTTCGTTTGGCCTATTTTCAAAACTGACCTTTCGGCCCTTTATCAATGTATTTGTGTATAGATGCGCCGCCTTTTAGAAGCTGTTTGAATCGAGAGCTCTTTTCGGTATTTTACCACTGTTCTTCTCGCGCAAGGGATATCGGCCTTGTTCATCAAAAGAGAAAGATCTTTGTCCGAGAATGGGTGTTTTTTATCTTCTTGTTGCACCAGGTTTTTTAATACTTGCAGAGCATGTTGCTGCGAAATACTTTTTCCCGTGTTTGTTTGGATAGAAGAGGTAAAAAATGAGCGCAAGGCAAGAATTCCTTGCGGACAGGAAACATACTTATAGGCAACAGCTCTCGTACAGGTGGAGGGATGTAAGTGAAGCTCTTGTGCCATTTTGCTGATGGTGAGAGGAATTAAAGCGCCTCTCCCCTCAAAGAATGCGATCTGCTTTTTTAAAAGATAAAAAGCAATTTTTTTCAGGGTAATCTTTCTCACTTGTAAGCCTCGCATCAGCTCCACTGCTCTTTTAAAAAATATTTCCATCTGCTTCTTTTCGTCCTCTTTCGATGTGGCGATCAGATGGAGGTATCGAGAGTGCAAGGCCAAGGGGGTTTCACTATGGTATTGGAAGACCCATCGGTTCTCTACTTTTTGTAAGAAAAAGTCGGGATTTACCATCGAACTGGTTTCCAAAGAGAAACTCGGAAGGGGAGAAAATTTTAAAGAAGAGAGGTCTTTCTGCAGTATGATAAGGAGCTCTTCTTGAGAAACTTTGAGGCCCTTTGCAATCTTTGAAAATTGTGCGTGGATGAGCTCTAAAAAGAAATCCTGGACAATGCGGTAAGCAAAAGAGAGCTCTTTGTTCTGTTCTTTGAGTTGTAAAAGGAAAAATTCTTGAAGATTTTTTGAACCGATTCCCAGCGGCTCGAAGAGCAGCATCTCCTTTATTACCTTTTCGACAAGCTGCTTTTCCGCGAGGGAGCTTTTTGCAATTTCTTCGATGGAAGACGCACGCATTCCTTTCTCATCAATGTCCCTAAGGATGAGATGGGCGATTCTTTTTTCTTCGGGAGACGAAAATACTTCATTAATTTGTTGTACAAGTTTTTCGTAAATAGATTCTTTTTTTGGAATTGCTTCCACTTCTTCTCTATGGCTTGCAGCAAAGAATTGTTTGCACTTGAGGTTTTTTTCTTCATGTAATAGTTCTTCCTTCCACTCTAAAAGAGGGTTTTGTTCTACTTCTTTGTTGATATGGTTTTTAAGTTCCAAAAGAGGCATGTGCAGTATTTTTAAGCCCAGCCTCATAGACTGAGACAAAAAAATCCTTTGTTTCATCTGAAGCTCTACACTGATTGACGGCTTCATTTTTTCCTCTCATTGAGAACTTATTCCGACGTAAATGCTCCAAAGAGGTACATCGAGAATAGCTCCTTAAAGATCTCAATACACAAAAAGTGAATTTTTTCGGTATAAATATAGAATCATGAAAAAGAAATGTGCGGTTGTCTGTAGTCAAGGGCTGGGAGATGGCCTTATTTTTTTAACGCTATCTCACAATCTTTATCTCAACGGTTATGAAGTGGATACTTTTCATCCTGCGCTTTTTTCTTTGCAGCGCTGGTTTCCCCATCTTCCCCTAAAACCTATGCCGGAGAGAGAAGAAATTCCTGCAACTTTTTCCTCCTATGACAAAATTTTTATTAACTCGGACGCTACAGAAATCAATCGATTGATTCAAAAATATGCATTAGCGACAACAGAGAAAGAAAAATGGATTTTGCACCCCTCAACCTGCCGGGGAAACAACCTGCCGGGAGATTTTCGTTTTTGCCCCGACCAGACCATCGTCTCCAATCTGCTTAACTTCTGCACACAAAAGCTCGCTCTTTCTAAGGTGGTAAGAGAAAATGGTTGCACTCCGCCCGAGAGCCTTGTGCATCGAAAAGAGCCCAAACGGGTGGTCATTCATCCCACGTGCAAGAATGAGCGGAGAAATTGGTCGTCTCAAAAATTCTTAAAATTGGCGCATAAATTGCGCGAAGAAGGATACGAGCCTTCATTTGTAACAGCTCCTTTTGAAAGAAAACGATGGGAGTGGGTGCAATATGATGGGTTTTTCCTTCCCTCCTTTTCTTCTTTGGATCAGATGGCCTCTTTTCTTTATGAGTCAGGATATTTTGTTGGCATGGATTCGGGCCTTGGTCATTTGGCCTCTTGCATGCAGATCAAAACGCTGAGTATTTTTACCAATACTCGAAAAAAAGAGTTTTGGAGACCCGACTGGGCCGAGGGAACCAGTATTGCCCCCTCTTCTTTTTTGCCTAATTTTAAAGGTATGCGTTTGCGCGATCGCTATGGAAAGTTTTTACTGCGTCCGAAACAGGTATTTCGGCAATTTCTTCTTCTGATAGATAAAGAAAGCCGCAGTTTATGAATCGAAAAAAGTGTGCTGTTTTTAGTGCCCCTGGCCTTGGGGATGGTTTGATTGCTCTGATGCTTGCGCACAATCTTTCTCTTAATGGTTTTGATCCTATTATCTATCATCCCAATCAGCTTTGGGATTTGCAAAGTCTGTATCCTCACCTTCCCATTGCTCCTTTCCCTTCGACAGAAGATGCGTCTTGCCTTTTATCTTCGTACGATAAAATCTTTTTGTCGTTTGATGGCAATTCGAAATTAATTCTGGAGTTGATTCGCCAAGGAAAGGATTCTTTTTCCGAAAAAATCTATGTCATGAATCCCTCTCCGTCAAAGAAAAAAAAAGATCCTTCTTCTTACGATGATGTGGGTTTTTCTTCTTCTCTTAATATGGTGGAAAACACGGCTTTCTTTTGCGCGCACAAGCTTGGATTTGCAAAAAGCACAAAAGATTCTGGTTTGATTCTTCCGCCTGCTTTTAAAGTGCGAAAAGAAAGTAGACAAATTATCATTCATCCTACTTGTGGCAGGCAGGGAAGAAGCTGGCCTTCGGAAAAATTTGTCAAGCTAGCTTTACATTTACAAAAAGAGAGGTGGGATCCTGTTTTTGTGATGAACAAAAACGAAGTGGCGCTCTGGCCAGCTCTTGTGCATAAGGAAATACCCAGCTATCTTTTTTCGAATTTGTTGGAACTTGCTTTTTTTGTGGCGCAAGCAGGATACATGATCGGCAATGACTCTGGCATTGGACATTTAGCCTCTGCATTGGGCTTGCCCACGGTGACGATCTGTCGCCATTATCGCATTGCAAAGATCTGGAGACCTGGCTGGGGGCTCAATGAAGTTGTCTTTCCCTTGAGATGGATTCCCAATTTCCATGCCTTCCGCCTACGCGATCGGCACTGGAAAAAATTTCTCGCTGTGCAAAAAGTGGTTAATTCTTTCCAAAAGCTTTTGGAAAAAGAGAAATTAGGATCTGTAGTAAAATGAACGATTTGGTCTGTGCGAAATCGTTCATTTTATTACAGATCTTTAGGGGCAAATCTGTAGCTTAGCATATTTGGCAATGAGCGCGCGCGTGAGCTGATCGCGTTCAAAAAGAATGTCGTAGCTTTCTCCAAGCGAGGTGGTGTACACCTTTTGAATGGTGCCGAGGCCAAAAGTATTATGGTAGACACGGCAACCTTGTGGCAGGGCTTGTTCTTGGGTAGGCTCATCGTACAGAATGGAGGCGGGTAGGCACTTTTGCACAAAATCTGTCGCAACTTCTTTTAAAAAGCGCGAAGGTCTCATAGGTCGGAAAGTTCCCCATAGAAAACGGTATTCCGCATGTGTCATATAGAGAAATTTTTTCGCACGTGTCATGCCCACATAGCAGAGCCTTCTCTCTTCTTCCATGTTATTGTGTGCGCTAATGTGGGGAAAGAGCTCTTCTTCAAGACCTGAAATAAATACAAGAGAAAATTCGAGTCCCTTGCCATTATGCAAGGACATCAGACGAACCGATTCTCGTTTTTTTTCTTCAACAGAGGAGAGAAGAGACAACTCTTCCAAAAAAAGAAAAAGGGAGGGGTTTTCTTGCTCTGCTTGCCATTCGATCGCTTTGGCAATGAGCGCATTGATGTTTTCTTTTCGATCTTCGAAAGTTTCCGGATCTTCTTGCAAGTAGGAGAGGTAACAAAATTTTTCTATCACTGCATGTAGGAGATCTTCTAAAGAGACTTTTGCTAGCATCATGTTGCGCAAAAGATCGATGGTATCGAGATATTGCTGCAAGTTTTTCCTCTGCGAGGAGGTAAGAGAGATGGGGTAAGAGTGGGAACCAAGAAGCTTTCTGCAGAGAGCAAGGGGAGAAATTTTTTCGCTTTCTGCGTTATGTACAATGCGGTTGATACTCGCTATCCCGAAGCCTCTTTTGGGAATTTGGATGGTGCGCAGGAAGGAGAGCAGATCGCTATCGGAAAGAATAAGGCGCAAAAAAGAGAGAAGATCTTTGATTTCTTTTCGTTGGTAAAAAGAGAGACCTCCATAGATCACGTAGGGAATTTTTCGCTTGATCAGCTGATCTTCAAAAATGCGCGATTGTGCATTTGTGCGATAAAAAATGACGCATTCTTCAAAGGGAATCGAATCTTTGAGGTGATGATGCACCAGGCGATCGAGGATGAAAGAAGCCTCTTCTTCTTCGTTAAAGGCTTTTGCATAAAAGACCTTTTCTCCTCTTTCAAGTGCGCTCCAGAGTTTTTTTTCGTAGTGTTGTTCGTTGTGGCAGATGAGGCTATTGGCGGCAGAAAGGATGTTGGGTTGACTGCGGTAGTTTTGTTCGAGATAAACAATGGTTGCGTTTGGAAAGTCTTTATCAAAATTGAGGATGTTTTCGTAGCATGCACCACGCCAAGAGTAGATGGATTGGTCCGGATCTCCCACTGCACAGATGTTTTGATGTTGCTCTGAGAGGATTTTCGCAATGGCATATTGCGCCATGTTAGTGTCTTGGTATTCATCGATGAGTAGAAAGGACCAGCGCTTTTGGAATTTTTGTTTCGCTATGGAATCTTTTTGGAAAAGCTCTACTGTCAGAGAGAGTAGATCGTCGAAATCGAGAGCGTTGCACTCTTTTAATTTTGCCTGGTAGATGGGGAAAAGAGTGGCAAAAAGTCTTTCCTCATCAGTTTTAGCAAAGGTCGGAAGAGAAAAGAGCAGATGGTTTTTGGCATGGGAGATCATCTGCTGGGCCTTCTTGACAAGACCCTTTTCTTCTTTCATTTGCAGGCTTTGTAAACAATTTTTTAAAAGGTGAAAAGCATCCTCTTCATCGTAGATAGTAAAATCTTTACGAAATCCAAGGGAATCAATCGATTCGCGGAGGATTTTAGCGCATAGACTATGAAAGGTGATGGCAAGAATTTTTTGATGGGTCAACGAGTAGATGCGCTCGCGCATCTCATCTGCAGCTTTATTTGTAAAGGTGATAGCAAGGATGTCGGAGGGCAAAACTCCTCTCTCTAAAAGCTTTGCAATACGATTTGTGATGATTCTTGTTTTTCCCGATCCGGCACCTGCAATCACCAAAAGAGGTCCCTCAAAATGGTCTACGGCTTTTTGCTGCTCTGCATTGAGATGCGTCTGTTCTTTCATTACAAAAACCGGTCCTATTTTTTGCCCTCTATTTTAACGCGAGTTTTGGATAAGGCACTCATGAAAAAGGGCTATCTTTCAGCGATTTAACAGCCAAAATTGGGAAAATGAGGGCACCTTCGACCTCTATTTTCCCAATTTTGGCTGTTAAATCATCTGAAATATCTGCCTTTTTCATAGAGCGGCATATCCAAAACTCGCGTTATTTTAATGGAAAGTTTCTTAATAGGGAAGCTTGCGCAATTCTCCTTCCCGGTTTCCTAAATTGCCATAGCGATGATAGTCACAACTGATCGATACCTCGCGCAGATAGTGCAACAGCTCGATCCTTCCATTAGAAATGGGAGGCGAGTCAATGATGGTGCAGCAGGATTTAGAAGCTGCCTGCACGATGGGAACAGCTGCTTTTTCGATGAGACGCAGTCTGCGAATGGATCCGCTTTCCAGCTTTTTCAGAAATGTTTCGAAGGGCTCATTTGTGCAGTGTAAGAGTGGAAAGTTGTGCAGCCAAAAGAACTCTTTTTGGGAAGAGAGATCACAGCTGATGGTGAGAGGGCATTCGCAGGTAAGTGCGGCAGCACATACAAGCAGCAGATTTAGAGGCAAACTATTTTCTTCGATGCGTAAACAGATGTTTTTTCTAGGGACATATCCGAAAAAATTGTCCTGTCCGATGATTTTGATAGGATCTCTTTTTTGTTTCATGCGTCCCCACCAAAAAGCATAGTTGGCGATACTTGCATACCAAAGACCCAATTCCTCTGCTGAGAGGTCGATGTTTTCAATGAATGATGTCAAGTTGTTCACCAATTCATTGACTGGTTTTTTTTCTTTGGGAAGAGAGATGGCTGTTGTGCGGAGGCAACCAAGGAGGAAGTTGGGGCCTCCGATTTTAAAGCCATTGCCAAAACTACTGTCTTTGCATCCTCCAAATGGGTCGCGGAAAGTCACAGGAACAGAGATGCTGCGATTGATGACACAATTGCCTGCTTCGATGTTTGCAAGGTAGTGGAGCTGTTCTCTTCTGTCTAAACTCTCAAGCCCGCTCGTTAGGCCAAAGGAACTTTGGTTGACTATTTGGATTGCCTCGGTAAGGTCTTTTGCTTTCATAATACTTAGCAGAGGCCCCGGTTCGTTGCACTTGTAGGAAAAAGAGTTTTTGGTCACCCCTAACTTGATGCCAGGACTCCACAGATGAGGATTAGAAGGGTCTGGCTTGGGTTGTAAGAGCCATTCTTCTCCCTTTTCCAGCTGAGTCAGCGACTGCATGAGGTCTGGATTTGGTGGGTGCACCAGAGGGCCTAGTTGGGTACTCAAGTCAAAAGGAGATCCTATTTTTAAGCTTAGAGCAGCATCTCGCAGGCTGCGTAAAAAAGAGGTATCGTGATAAACCTCTTCTTCTAAAATTGCTAGCGAAGCAGAAGAGTATTTTTGTCCGGAAAAATTGAATGCCGAAGCGATCAAATGCTCTACGGCCGAGTTGCGATCGGAAAGAGCGGAAATGATGATGGCATTTTTGCCATCACCATGGGCGATCAAGTCGAGACCAGGACGGGCTTCGAGTAGTATCTTTGCCGTTGATGCCTGGCCCGACAAGATTAAGGTCGAAATTCTCTTGTCAGGAACTAAAGTATGCAGAGATTCTTCATTGGTAGCGATGAGGAACTGGAGTGCTTCTTTCGGCACACCTGCTTCCCAGAAAAGAGAGGCGGTATACCATCCAGTTAGTATAGCATCCAGAGAAGGTTTGAAGAGTACGGTGTTGCCAGACAATAGAGCGGCTGCAATATGACCAATGGCAAGGGAGTAGGGGTCTCTCCAGGAGGTCATGATAAGAATAGTTCCTTTGGGCTGCCAACAGAGATCTTTGAGTTGAAAAAAACGTTCCATTCTTTTTTTATAATACTCAACGGTGTCAATGGCGTTGCAGACCTCACGATCGGCCTCGCGCATAATTTTCCCCGTTGTGGCCATCAAACTTCCAATCAAATCTCCTCTTTTTTCTTTGAGTTTTTTTACAAGCTCGCTCATGAAGAAAAATCTTCTTTCCAAGGAAGTTTCCTTCCACGAAGGCTCGGTTTTTTTTGCAATCGCGATGGCTTGCAACAGGTCTTCTTTGCCTGCGATCGCGAAACGATAGAGTGAAAATGAGGGGCTAGAGGGATCATATCCTATGCCATTGGCAGGTGCGAAAAAAAACTGATTGCCTACACTGTAGGGGATTGTTTCGATGAAGGGATGTTTCCACTCTTCTACAATTTTTTCTGCCCAAAGGAGATTTGGCTTTAGTGAAAAATCTGTTTTGGGATCATTGTGAAACATGGAAGTGGCTTCTTCCGAACCATCTTGTGTCAACAGGCGATTTTGTCTTCTTCTGGGAAGAATAGGGAGTTTTTCGATCTCTGCACAGCTTTGTAAAAAAATGGATTGCTGTTCTTCCCAAAAGCGGCTAGAAGGCTGCAGTTCATAGACGGTGCGTAAAAAATTTTCCAGCCCTGTGCTTTCATCCACGCGGCGCATCAGATAGCTCAGAGATTCTTGAAACTCTCCCGTGGTGGTAATAGCAGTGTAGAGAAGAATTTCTTTAGAGATCAATTTCTGAATTGTTTCTTGCACATGTTCTATTCGTCCATCAAACATCTCCCAATCTACATAAGGAAAAGCCTCGTTTTCCGATGCTAAAATCAGAGTATAGGCAATGTCGAAGATATTGTGCGTAGCAATTCCCAAACGGACGGCGTGCAGATTTTCTGGATTCATTCCGAAGAGGGCCATTCTTTTGAAATTTGCATCGGTTTCGATTTTGCTTGTGAAAGGAGCTTGAGGCCAATCGTTTTTCGACGATTCGATCTGTTCTATTCCTAAATAGGCTCCCTTGACAAGGCAGATTTTGATGGGAGCTCCTCCTTGTGCGACCCTCTCTTTTGCGAAAAGGGTGAGCTCTTGCTGGATCTGGTAGGCCTCTGGAAGATAGGCCTGCAAAACAATACCTGCCGAAAAAGAAAAGAACTCTTTTTCGGACAAGATTTTTTTGAAAGTCTCTACGCCCAGATGCATAGAAGAGTAGGTTTCCATGTCCAGGCTGATGAACTTATTTTGCTTTGATCCATCGGGCATTTCGATTGCGTTTGCAATAGCGGCTCTATACAGACAGCGCAATCTTTCCGCAAACTTTTCGATGGCAGAGGATCGGCTTTCTGGAAAAAATGGAGCGCCAAAAGAAGAAAGTTTTACAGAAAGATATTGAATCCTGGGATTTTGCAAATCTTTCACATAGACTGCGAGCCAATTTTTCCCCTCGCTTTCTGCCAAGACATTTTCTGAAAGGTAGTAGATGTTCAGATGCGCATTTTCCTTTTTTTTCTGTTCGATACATTTCCATAAATTTTTCGAGTCGGCTGAAAAAAACAGTCGGGACGTTCTTTTTTTTAAAGCATGTAGAAAAGCAGGTACAAAAAAACGGGGGAGCAAAGCTCCCAAAAGTCGATAGGCTAAGAGCTGTGTCTTATATTGCAAGGGTAAGAGAGAAGGAAAATCAAGCTGAAGAAGAAAAGAGGTCTGTTGGGCAATGCGTTTTAGCATTTTGCTCCGAAAGGATTGGTCGGCCAAGTTCAAAACAAGCGATCGAAACGAAGTGTCTTGAAGCAGTCTTGTGAATATTTTCCATCTTTTTTGGCTAGAGGAGAGCGGCGCTTTGCGCGCGTCTCCTAATAAATAGGTGGCAAGTTCTAAGGCTTTTTTTCCTCTCTCTTCTAAAGAGAACTGTTTTCCTTTTACCGATGCCAGAAGAGATTGTGCCTGTGCAAAAGGCTCTGGACTGCGCAGAACAGTTGTCATGTTTCTTCACTCAAAAAAGTTGCAACAGATCATATGAAAAAAGTTCTTTTCGAAACGATACTTTTTCACCTAAATTGACGAAAAACGCTTTTCTTCATAACATCGTTCTTCATGTGCAAATTTTTCAGAGGTTTTTTTGTATGAAATATATCAAGCCACTAGGAAATAGAGTTTTGATCAAGCGTGCCGCAGCTTGCGTTTCGAAAGGAGGCATTCTTCTTCCGGAAACCGCGCAGGAAAAACCACAACTTGGCGAAGTGGTTGCAGTAGGAGAGGGAAGACGAAATGAAAAGGGAAAAATCGAACCTATGCTTCTAAAAAAAGGAGACTGCATTCTTTTTTCTTCTTTTAGCGGCAATCAGATCGAGCATCCAGCAGAAGGAGAGTATCTCATCCTTTCGCAAGATGATGTGTTAGCAATTGTAGAACGAAGGTAGGCTGAGAAATTATGGCAAAGATGATTCAATTCGATGACCAAGCACTCAAATCTCTCCTTAAAGGAGTGCAGAAGTTGGCAAAAGCGGTGATTGCTACTCTCGGTCCCAAAGGCCGAAATGTGATGATTCAGGGAGGGCGCGCAACGCCCCTTTCGACAAAAGATGGTGTAACGGTTGCAAGGGAGATCCATCTAAAGGATCGTTTTGAGAATCTTGGCGCCCAGCTGGTCAAAGAAGCTGCTATTAAAACTGCCGATGTTGCTGGAGACGGAACCACAACGGCGATTGTTTTGGCCCAAGAGATTTTTAGCGAAGGTGTCAAACAGGTCCTTGCAGGTGTAAATCCTTTTGTTTTGAAACAGGGAATGGATAAAGCTGTCGCATCGCTTGTCAAAGCGCTCAGCTCTCTTGCCATTTTGGTGCGAGAGCAAGAAGATGTGGCTAAAGTAGCAACGATTTCCGCAAATAATGATGCTTCCATTGGGGCGATCATTTCCGAAGCGATGCAGAAAGTGGGGCTGGACGGCATTGTAACGATCAGTGAAGCCAAAGGGTGCGACACTTATTTAGAGATTGTTGAAGGGATGGAGTTCGATAAGGGCTATCTTTCTCCCTATTTCATTACTAATGGAGAAAAGATGACGGTGGAGATGGAAAACGTTTCTATTCTCATGATCGATAAAAAACTCTCCAATACTCAGGAAATGGTCAAGCTTCTTGAAAAACTCATGTCGGAGCAGAAAACACCCCTATTAATTATTGCGGAAGATGTCGATGCGGATGCACTAGCTACTCTCGTGATCAATAAAATCAAGGGAGGTCTTCCTCTCTGCGCTGTCAAAGCTCCCGGCTATGGAGATCAGAAAAAAACACTTCTTCAAGACCTTGCCGTTTTAACCGGAGGTACGTTTATTTCGGAAGAGATCGGCCTTTCTTTGGATGCGGTCGAAAAAAAGATGCTCGGAAGAGCTAAGAGAGTCAAGGTCGCAAAAGATAAAACTACAATCATCGATGGCGACGGATCCGAAAAAGAGGTTAAAAAACGCATCGAGCAGATCAAATCGGAAATTGCCAATGCAACGAGCGACTATGAGAGAGAAAGACTCGAATCGCGGCTGGCCAAGTTGATCGGTGGTGTTGCAGTGGTCCACGTCGGTGCTGTGACGGAAGCGGAAATGAAAGAGAAAAAGGCTCGAGTTGAAGATGCGCTTCATGCAACAAAAGCGGCCGTTGTTGAGGGAATCGTTGCCGGTGGAGGCGTTGCTCTTCTTCGCGCTGTCAAAGCTTTGGACGACTTGAAAATAAAAAATGAGGAAGAGCGCCTTGGTGTTGCAATCATCCGAAAAGCAGCTTTTGCGCCCGCGATTGCGATTGCGAACAACTGCGGAAAAGAGGGCAAATATGTTGCGGAAAAAATCTTCGAAAAAGAGGGATCTTTTGGCTACAACGGGCTTAGCGACTCCTATTCCGATTTGATGAAGGATGGAGTTATGGATCCTGTTTTTGTGACAAAAAATGCTCTTGTTTATGCAGCGTCCGTTGCCGGCATGCTCTTGACTGCGTCCACTATCGTGACGGAAAAGCCAAAAAAGAAAAAGAACTCTTCCCCTGCAAATCCAAACCCCCAGATGGGCGGAATGGATGATGAGATGATGGGGAATATGGACATGATGGGTGGTTTTTAAGCAGTCGAAAAAGGGATCGCAATGCCGACTACCTTTATATATGTAGCAAGTGCCAACATCGCCAAGAGACGTTTCAAAAAATTATCGATGCGCCTTTAGATCTTTGTCCGCAATGCAAAAAACGGACGTTGAAACGAGCGATTGGCGGCAGAGATGCGACCTTGCAGACAAATTCTCTAAAAAAAACTGAAAGCTCTTCTTGTTCTTGCAGATCATCGAGATGTTCCCACAAGCATTCTCATTAAAAAAATCAAGAGAGGATCTATACACAAAGAACTTGGAAAATCGGTTTTTGGCGTAGCTTCAAAAACCGATTTTCCAAGTTCTTTGTGTATATTCGATCCTCTCTGATGCAAATCCCATTGTTCGTACAGTTCTTTTTTAAAAGCAGGAAGAAAATGGTTTTTTAAAATTTTTGAAAATTAACTTTTAAAAAAAAACAGAATTTGTAGAATCGGATTATGAATAAGAAAAAATTTGTTTTTCTCTCTTTGGTTATATTGGTGGGATCGGCTCTTTCTGCACTTCCTCCCGCGGCTCCCTCTGCAGGTATTGTGGAAAGACAGTTGGAAAAAGAATATGAAGGTAAGCCCTTAGAGCCGAAACGAGAAGTTCCCTCTATCCAGATTGATATTCCCAAAGAAAGGCTTGCTTTGCCGGAAGATAAGAAAGTGCTGATTAAAAAAGTGCACATTCAGGGAAATGAGTCTGTCTCCACAAAAGAAATATGCTCTTGGATTTCCTGTGATCTGAATCGCGAAATGAGCATCAAAGAGATCTATGAGCTTTGCCGGCGCATCGATGAAAAATATGCAGAGAAGGGATTTTTTCTTGCGCGTGCCTATCCTCCCGTGCAAGAAATTAAAGATGGTATTCTTACCATCGAGATCATTGAGGGAAAACTGGGGAAGATCTCTATAGAGGGTAATCACCATTACAGCACCCCCTTCATTTTGAAGTATTTTTCTTTTTTGCAGGGACACCCTTTGCGCTACAACGATTTTTTACGCTCCCTGATGCTGCTCAATGAAAATAGCGATCTTGCAGCCGGAGCTGTGTTTGAGAAGGGAGAAGCATTTGGCACGGCGGACGTCATATTGCGGGTTGTTGATGGACGGCCACTCCATTTATATCTTAATGGAAACAACTATGGAAGGTTCCTCACCACCAATGCACGCGTCGGCGGTCGTTTTGATGGGGGCAATCTCTTTTTTTATGGAGATAAAATTTCCGTGGCACAAGTCGTGGGATTTCCTATTGAAGCCCTTTTTTTTACCGATGTCTCCTATACCGTTCCCCTGAATGCCAAGGGAACCTTTCTTGAGACCTCCTACCTCTTTTCAAAATTCAAGGTCGAAGAGTTAAAATTTCTGAATCTCAGAGGAAGGTCCGACATTGCTACCTTAAAGGTGAGTCACGCAATCATGAGGCGGCTCTTTTGGAGCGTTGATTTTTTCTCTTATTTCGATTTCAAGCAGATTGGAAATTTTGTGCTGCACTCGACGGCGTCTTACGACAAGCTGCGCGTTTTGACGGCGGGCTTTCTTTTCGATCATTATGGCCTTGCAAAAGGAAGAGATTATCTCAACTTGCGCATGTCCTATGGCATCCCCCATTTTCTCGGCGGTCTTAGAAGTGTCGATTCCGGCTGTTCTAGGAATGGGGCCGGCGGCCTTTTTCTTAAAGTGAATGCCGATTACGATCGCATCCAGCAGCTACCGCGAAGCTGTTATTTGTATCTGCATGGATCGGGGCAGTGGAGCCCCTATAAGTTGACGCTTCCCGAGGTGATTTACATCGGGGGCATCGATACGGTGCGCGGCTTTCCTTTGGCCAGCGCATTAGGGGATAGCGGCTACTATGCAAATATTGAGTTGCGCATTCCTCCTCTTTTTCTTGCAAATAAAAGATTTTTTATGTCAAAGAAAAGTTGGAAGGAGATAGTCCAAATTGCGGGCTTTTTTGATCATGGCGGAGTGTTTCTTCAGTCGGAAAAAAGTACGTTTGAATGTGGATCCGGGGTGGGCTTAAGAGTGAATGGTCCTTATTCCCTGACTTTTACTCTGGATGTAGCTTTTCCCTTGAACCACCGCGATAGTAGCAAGAGTCCTTTTGTATATATAAAATTAACGGGGCAACCTTTTTGAGAAAAAGCTTACGGCTTATCTTTTTTATCGTTTCCGCATCTTCTCTTTGGGCCATGCCCGAACAAAAAGAGATAAAGGCTGGAAGGGCAGATTTTTCGTCTTCAAATTCTGGCCATTTACGAGTTGAAACGTCTGATAAAGCCATCATTAATTACCACAAATTCAACATTTTAGAAAACGAAAGCGTCACCTTTGTCCAGCCCTCTTCCAAAAGCTGTGTATTGAACCGGGTTGTCGGAAAAGACCCCTCGAAAATTTTAGGAAAACTCCAGGCCAACGGTCGCTTTTTCCTCGTCAATCCCCAAGGAATCTACTTTGGCAAAGAGTCTACTGTCAACACCGGCTCTTTCATTGCCTCGACGCTCAACATTCTCGATGAGGACTTTCTCAACGAAAAGTATCGCTTTTTCCAGGAACCCGGAGAGCAAAACGCTTTTATCACCAATGAAGGATCCATTTCCGCTGAGGGCTCTATTGCCCTTTTTTCACCCCTTATTAATAACAAGGGCTCTTTGATTGCGCATGCGGACAAAGTAGTGCTCGCTTCTGCAGAAAAAGTGGTGTTGGATTTTACGGGCGATGGCCTGATCCGGTTTTCCGTCGAGGGTGAGCTCAAAAATGCTTTAATTGAAAACTATGGCGAGATTGCCGCTGCTCAAGGAAGCGTAGAGCTCTCTGTCAAAGTGGCCGAGCGTGCGATCAAAACCGTAGTCAATACCGACGGCATTACTCCAGCAAACGCGCTCGAAGAGATCAACGGCGTGATCTGCCTTATCGACGGAAGCCGAATATCTTCTAAAGAGGTGCATCTCGATGGCGACAGCTTAAAAATTTCCGGAAAAATTGACGCATCCAGCGAGAGGGGAGGCAGTGTCCTCTTAGAGGGAAATGATATTTCTCTGAAAAAAGCCACCATTGATGCCTCGGGCCTTTTTGGCGGTGGAGATGTCTCAATTGGTGGAAGCTATAAGGGAAAAGGGCCTTTGCGAAACTCCCTTTCTACTTCCATGGATGAAGAGTCCTGCATTTATGCGGATGCGAAAGTCGAAGGAAATGGGGGCAAGGTCATTCTCTGGTCGGATGGAAATACGCTTTTCAATGGCAAGGTTTACGTTCGTGGAGGAGAGAAAGGAGGAAATGGAGGTTTTGTCGAAACCTCCGGCAAGGAAAACCTTGGTTGTATGTCTGGACATGTCGATTCTCTTTCCCCTATGGGAAAAACAGGAGATTGGCTTTTAGATCCAGGGGCACTTAACATTGTATCCGGCTCTGCAGGAAGCTTGCCGCTTAACTGTGGAGACACATCAACTACCACCATTGGAACGACAACTACCACCATTGGAACGACACAGATTAATTCAGCTGCGTCGAATGTGATATTGTGTGGGAACACTATCACCCAAGCATCCAATGCACCTATTAATATAACAACTGCCGGAGTTACTCTAACTTTTCAAGGAACTGGCTTTGGGAGAACCGTAACTCTTGGAGCCAATATACAGACCAACAATGCGGCAGTAGCATTTGCAACCTTCGACAACGCTTTCGTAAGCTCTTCGACAACGATTACTACTGGGGGTGGGGCAGTTACTTTTTCCGACGCTGTGTTCCTTCAATTGCAAAGTAGTTTTGCAATTAATACAAGCGGCGGTTCTGTGAGCTTTACCGGGCAGGTGCAAAGTAACACGACCAACTCCTCATTAAATATTAATGCCGGGGCAGGTACGGTTGCTTTTGCCGATCTTATTGGAGGCACTACCACGGGTAACGCTTTGAGTTCTCTTACAGTGAGCGGGTCGACGATTACGCAAGGCCAAACAGCAAAAACGATCGGAGCGCTTAGCTACACAGCCGCTACTGGCATTAATCTGGGAGGAAAGGTCACTACATCAGGTGGAAGCGTTACATTTACAGGACCTGTTCTATTGACGAATAACATTCTGATTGACACAACCAATGCCGGAGGCTCTCCTGCCGGCAATAACATTGCATTCAGCGGCCTTACGAGCACAATTGATGGTGCATTCGCTCTTACACTGACTGGGGGGCAATTAGGCGCTAGTGCAACGCTGGGAGCAGCTGTTGGAGCCACGACTCGGTTGACCACTCTCACTGTCTCTTCTTCAACGATTAGTCAGAACAACACGGTCAGAACAACAGGAGCTATTAGCTATACATCCACTAATGTCATCAATCTGGGGGGTAATCTCACTACACCTGCTGCAAGCGTTACATTTTCAGGACCTGTTCAATTGACGAATAACGTAACGGTTGACACAACCAATGCCGGAGGCTCTCCTGCCGGCAATAACATTACATTCAGCGGTTCTGCGAGCACGATTAATAGTGCTGGTGGATTTGCCCTTATTCTCACCGGTGGAAACGGAGCGAACACGATTGCCTTGAATGGTGCTGTTGGAGGAACGGCAGCATTATCGAACCTTGCTTTTACTAATGGCGCCGGAACCATCCAGTTAGGAGGCAATATTAGGGTAACTGGCTCAAATATCCTAAACTTTCCAACCGCGGTGACTTTAACTGGTTCAAGCGCCATCACATCAGTGAGTGGTAATCTAACTGCCAGCTTTAGTAGTACAATTAATGGTACAGGTGGTGCAAATGCAATAAGCCTTACCTGCGGAACTGGAACGGCAACGTTTGCAGGAGCTGTTGGAGCTGTAACTCCTTTGACCGGTCTTACTGTTGTCTCTGCCGGAACGATTAATCAGAATAATACTGTCAAAACCCAAGCAGGGGGGGCGATTAGTTACAGTGGAACTACTGCCATCAACCTTTTCGGAAATCTCACCACAGCTGCGGGAAGCATTACATTTACCGGTCCCGTTGTTTTGGGAACTACCATAGTTGCCGATACGACCAATGCCGGAGGCTCTGCCGGTGGCAGCAACATTGTGTTCAGCGGATCTACAAGCACGATTAATGGTACATTTCCTCTAACTTTAAATAGCGGAACCACGGGAACGAACGTCATTACTTTTGGAGGCGCGGTTGGAGGATCGTTCCCGTTAACAAATCTTATCTTTTCTAGCAGTGCGGGAACGATCCAAATAGGAAACAATATTAAAGTGACGGGTGCGAATCCCTTAAACTTCCCAGCTGCCGTAAGCGTAACCGGAACGAGCGTGATCAACTCAACGAACAACAATCTCACCTTTAGTAGTACGATCAATGGCGCCAATGCGCTTACCCTTACCTGTGGAACCGGAACGGCAACGCTGACGGGAGCTGTTGGAGCTGTGACACCTTTGGCTAGCCTCACTGCCACTGCTGCAACGATTAATCAGAACAACACGGTCAAAACTACAGGGTTGATTAGTTATAGTGGATCTACTGTCACCAATCTGAACGGAAATCTCACAACAGCTGCGGGAAGCGTGGCATTTACTGGTCCCGTTGCCTTGGGAACTACCATCCAGGTGGACACGACCAATGGCGGAGGCTCTCCTGCCGGCAATAGCATTACTTTCACAGGTGGTACGAGCACGATTAATGGTGGATTTGCCCTTACATTGAAAGGGGGAACAGGGATATTTACCACGACATTGGGAGGGGCTGTCGGAGGAATCACACCTTTGACTAGCCTAACTGCAACTGCAGCAACGATTACTCAGAGCAGCACGGTCAAAACTACAGGAGCTATCAGTTACACAGCACCGACGGCCATCAACCTTTTCGGAAATCTCACCACAGCTGCTGGAACCGTTACATTTACCGGTCCTGTTACGCTGAGCTCCACACTCCTCGTCGATACGACCAATGCTGGTGGTTCTGCTGCTGGCAACAACATTGTTTTCAGCGGTTCTACGAGCACGATTAACGGCGCATTTGCACTTACCCTTAATAAGGGAACGTCCGCGAACACGGTTACTCTGGGAGGAGCTGTTGGAGCAACGACAGCGTTAACGAACCTTGTTTTTATTGGTAATGCAGGAACCATCCAGATAGGAAGCAACATCAGGGTAACGGGAGCAAGTCCCTTAAACTTCCCGGCTGCAGTTACTTTAAACGGAACGAGTATCATTAACTCAACGAGTAATCTCACCACCACCTTTAGTAGTACGATCAATGGTGCGAATGCACTTACCCTCACCTGCGGAACCGGAACGGCAACGCTGACGGGCGCTGTTGGAGGAACTACACCTTTATCCAGCCTCACTGCAACTGCAGCAACGATTATCCAGAGCAGCACGGTTAAAACTACAGGAGCTATTAGTTATAGTGGGTCTACTGCCATCAATCTGGGAGGGAACCTCACAACAGCTGCGGGAAGCGTGGCATTTACTGGTCCCGTTGCCTTGGGAACTACCATCCAGGTGGACACGACCAATGGCGGAGGCTCTCCTGCTGGCAATAGCATTACTTTCACAGGCGGTACGAGCACGATTAATGGTGCATTTGCCCTTACATTGAGCGGGGGAACAGGGATATTTACCACGACATTGGGAGGGGCTGTCGGAGGAATCACACCTTTGACTAGCCTAACTGCAACTGCAGCAACGATTACTCAGAGCAGCACGGTCAAAACTACAGGAGCTATCAGTTACACAGCGCCGACGGCCATCAATCTGGGAGGAAATCTCACCACAGCTGCTGGAACCGTTACATTTACCGGTCCTGTTACGCTGAGCTCCACACTCCTCGTCGATACGACCAATGCTGGCGGTTCTGCTGCTGGCA
>JAJZPH010000051.1 GCA_021811265.1 bacterium | reverse complement strand
GCTTTCAAAACTATGCTTTGCGCAAGGAAGAAAGCACCTATCACTCCATTTCAACATGAGGAGCAAAGAAGAGGATATCCTCTCTTTTTTCCTTTATAATGGATTTCCCTTTTTTTCTGTCTATCCTCTAAATTTTTTCGAAAAAAAAGAGAGTATTACAGGAGATATTCAGAAGAGTTTTGCGTCACTCCTTTTGGGTTTTCCAAGATTTGCTGTGCATTATCCACAAGATAAGAAAGCAGCGTTCCCTCTCCCTCGTAGAGCATTTCTGCCTGCATTTCTCCTGAGTGAGAAGGTTTGGAACATGCAATGACCACATAAGCAGAAAAATGTTTTGCTAGAAATTTTTGCACAGCTTCTAAAGAAGCTTTTTTCTCTTCTTGCGAAAGTTCGAGAAATCTCTCTGTCATAAACGTAAGTCATTTCAAAAGGTGCACATTAAAATGGCTCAATAGAAAATGGAAAGCAAGTAAAATATCTTCTCTAATGCTCTTGTAAGATTGGCTTAAGATGCGCGGCTTGAAGAAAAAATGGAGCTTTTGAAAAATTAAGTTTTAAGAAGGAATAGTTTGTAGTATTTCTTCAAACTGCTGGAGTCGAATTTCTGGGGTCGTGATAGCTCCCCATAATTCACGATTCCAAAGATTTCTAATCGCACCTGGATTGATGCGAAGAAAACTACACTCTTCTCGATACTCTGAATCAGCAGGAAGAGCTTCCCTCTCCAATAGTGATCGCAATTTTCTCTCAGCCTCTTCACGCCCTTGCGCTCTATGCGTATAAAGATCGATTATAATTTCAGAAGTCCCAGGCGCACTGCTTGTATGTTGTGCAACAAAAATTCTTCTTCCAATTAGAATGCCAAGCACAACTAAAGAGATTTTCAAAATAAGAGAAGGAACAGGCAAAAGAGCACCAACTACTCCTCCCATAGCCATATAAACCACTACGCGCGGATATTCTTTGCAATAGTGAAAAGAGCTCATGACTGCAGATTGAATGGAATGAATCATTGTCATAGTGAAAAGCCTCTTTTTTTATAAACATTTTAAACGAAAAATGAATAAAAATCACTCTTTTTCACTCAAAAAAATATTGCAACGAAAACAATCAGAAAAAAAACAGCATCCTGGTACAACAAAGAGAAATTTCCTCAGTGCTATACACAAAAAACTTGGAAAATCGGTTTTTGACGTGCTCCAGAAACCGATTTTCCAAGTTTTTTGTGTATACAGCTTTTGTGCTTACATACAAATTTTTTTTTCTATGCACAAAAGTTAGTTTTTCTGCTAAACTCTTTCCAAAAAACGAAGAATTATGGCTATTTGCGACAGTCTCAATAAGTGGACAAATCCTTACATTGACCCCCAAACTCTACCAATATCCGTACCTCCAGAAAATTGGCCTAAGAACCATTTACGACTTCGTGCTATCCTCATCGATGCAATCCTTCTTGGAGCAACATCCCTTACCGCTTTACTCGCCACCTCAGCCTCTATCCCCCTTGCTGTTATTGCTACCTTAACCAGCACTGTTGCTTTAGGAGCCCTCTGTTTCTTGACTAATTACAAAACCAAAGCAGCAGTCCATACTATATGCAGAGGCAAAGAAGATCGATTTTTTGATTTAGTAGGAAATCCTGTCGATAGCCATATGATTATGGCTACATTCGCAAACGGCGAATGGCACTATTACAGAAATCTTCGAGAAGGTTCTTGTAGTTTGGCTTTTCAAGGAAATCGCCAAGAACTGCCACCTCAACCTGTTACTACTCTGAAAAGGAAAAAAATCAAATTTACTGCCGGCCACTTCGAGGAGATGGATGGACGCATCATTCCCGACATCAATATTGCGTGGCAGCAGGGTTCCTTTTGGCACGCCCAAGGAGCACGAGGCGATTTACCCATTGAAGGAATTGAAGTAGTAATGCCTGAGCAAAAATCTTAAATCCTGCCCTGTGAGTTTTGAATACTTTCTCCTTTATTAAGGCTTTGAATAAACATTCATAAGTAATTCAATATTAGAAATATATAAAATTTTCTCGTTGGATTGCATATAGGTTTTTTTTCGCCGGCTCAATAAATATATTTTTATTGTGAGTTTTGAAAGGCAATTTTTTCGAGCCGGTCCCTCTTGACACATAGTTTCCAGAGGGGTTTAATAGATGGGAAAAAAGGAGCTTTTTTATGACCATTGTAAAGAGAATTTTTCTCTTTGTCTGCATCAACCTACTTGTGGTGCTGAGTTTATCGGTACTATTGAACCTGCTTGGTGTACAACCCTATTTGCAACAATATGGTCTCGATGTGAGAAATTTGGCTCTTTTCTGCTTTGTGTGGGGCATGGGAGGAGCTTTTATCTCTCTGATGCTATCCCGCTTGATGGCAAAATGGCTCATGGGAGTTAAAATTATCGATCCCGAAACTACCAATATCGAAGAAAGAGAACTTGTTGAATGCGTGCGCAGACTCGCCTCCAATGCGGGGCTGAACTATCTACCACAGGTTGGTATCTACTCCTCGAGTGAAGTGAATGCCTTTGCAACCGGACCCACGCAAAAAAAGTCGCTAGTTGCCGTCTCTTCCGGCCTTTTAAACCGGATGGACAAATATGAAATCGAAGCCATTTTAGGCCACGAGCTTTCCCATATTGCCAATGGCGATATGGTCACCATGACCCTCTTGCAGGGAGTAGTCAATGCCTTTGTCATGTTCTTAGCACGCATCATCGCCTTTGCACTTTCTGGTTTGGGAAGAGATCGCCAAAGCTCTTCTTCCTTGGGAAGTTTTCGCGTGTTTACTTTTCTGTTCGAGCTAATCTTTATGATTTTCGGTTCTATGCTGGTAGCAGCCTTTTCCCGTTATCGAGAGTTTCGAGCCGATAAAGGTGGCGCTTCTATTGCCGGAAGAGAAAAAATGATCGCAGCCCTCAAAACGCTGCGCGTCATGCAGGAAATCAAAGATCCCAGATTACAAGAAGCACCCTCGATGGCCGCATTCAAAATCTCTGCTCCTGCCAAACGGGGCTGGATCCAACTCTTCTCCACCCATCCTCCCTTAGAAGAACGCATTGCAAGGTTAGAACGTCTCTAATATGGCAAAAAAAGTTGTTGCTGTTGGCATGTCGGGGGGCGTCGACTCGTCCGTTGCTGCTCTTTTGTTGAAAAAGGCAGGTTATGAAGTATTTGGCCTCTTCATGAAAAACTGGGAAGAGGATCAAGAAACATGCAGCAGTGCCAGCGACTTTGAAGATGTTGCAAGGGTGGCTCGCATCTTAGATATTCCCTATTACACCTTGAACTTCTGCAAAGAGTATCGCTCGCAAGTTTTTTCCAAATTTTTGGAAGGCTATCAAAAAGGGTACACCCCGAACCCCGATATTCTCTGCAACCAGGAAATCAAATTCAACCTCTTCCTTAAAAAAACAAAAGAGCTAGGCGCCGATTTTTTAGCAACGGGCCACTATGCACAAAAAGAAGAAAAAGATGGGCTTTTTTCTCTCTTGAAAGGAAATGATCCAGAAAAAGATCAAAGCTATTTTATCTACACCTTGAACCAGGATATTCTCAAAAGCCTGCTTTTTCCTGTAGGCCATTTGAAAAAAAGCCAGGTTCGACAAATTGCACACGAACACTCTCTTCCCACCGCTTCTAAAAAAGATAGCGTAGGCATTTGTTTCATCGGAAAAAGAGATTTTCGCCCTTTTTTAGGAAAGTTTATTGGTTTTACTCCCGGAAGTTTCGAAACACCCGATGGAAAAGTAGTGGGGACGCATGAAGGAGCCGCTTTTTTCACCATCGGACAGAGAAAAGGGCTTGCCATTGGCGGCAAAGGAGACGCCTGGTACGTGGTAGGCAAAGATATGCCGCGCAATGTGGTCTATGTAGTACAAGGGGAAAATCACCCCTCTCTTTTTGCAGAAAGCCTCGTCTCCACTCAGCTTACTTGGGTGGAAGGAAAACCACCTTCCCTCCCCCATTCCTGTATGGCAAAAATTCGCTATCGACAAAAAGATCAAAGCTGCTTGATTGAGAAAATAGAAGAAGGGAAGGCTTTTGTCTCTTTTTCATCTCCTCAAAGAGCAATTACCCAGCAGCAATCCATCGTCTTTTTTGAAGGGCAAAAATGTTTGGGAGGGGGAATCATTCAAGAAGTAGGACCCAACTTCTATGAACAAAAAAAGCTTATTGACTAACGCGAGTTTTGGATATGCCGCTCTATGAAAAAGGGCTATCTTTCAGCGATTTAACAACCAAAATTGGGAAAATAGAGGTCGAAGGCGCCCTCATTTTCCCAATTTTGGT
>JAJZPH010000028.1 GCA_021811265.1 bacterium | reverse complement strand
AATGTCTATTTCGGGAACCGCTCTTGAGGGGTGCTCCTTGTTTTTAAAAGGGAGGTTGATTTCTGCCAGAGATCCCCCGAGAGAAGAAAAGACGAGCTGCATGTACTCATTTTCAATGGTAAAAAACTTTTCTTCACCATGAGAGAGAGGTTCTTTTT
Organism: bacterium; assembly: GCA_021811265.1. Classification (GTDB taxonomy): domain Bacteria; phylum Chlamydiota; class Chlamydiia; order Chlamydiales; family SM23-39; genus JAJZPH01. Next base: position 25,138 of record JAJZPH010000028.1, on the reverse strand, counting down.
TTTCGGAGGTTTTTGCAGAAGCTACTTGCACCTCTTTGCTTACCTTTGGTTTTTCTGGGAATAACCAGCGTTGGACAAAGAAAAAGGTTACGGAAAGCAAAATAACATAAAGAATCGTACGTTTATCCATGAAAGTCCTCGATCATCTGAATGTTTACCTTACCAGATCAGAGATTTTATGCCCAAAGAACTTCAATGGTCTTTCGGATGCTTTTTGTAGTTCTATCGTGTTTCTAGATAAGAGAGAAATTCTGCAAAAACCTCCTGACTTTTTAGAGGAGATAGCCACTCGTCCTGCAAAAGATCTTCCACATTTGGGAGTACATCGGCTTCCTTTGCCTTTTTAAGAAGTTGAACGGCTTCTACAAAGCGGCCCGTAAGTGCATTGAGACAGGCGAGGTAGTAGTAGGATTGTTGATTGCCAAGAAGTCCTGCTCGATTGAGCTTCTGCTCAGCGTCTAGAAAAGCTTTTGTTTGCAGATCTAGAGCAAGGAACTCTTGAGATAATGAAAGAAGAGTAAGCCCCCATTCCAGAAAGATGGCATCATCTTCTTCGTCATGCTTTGCCGAGAGTTGAAAAAAGTTAAGTGCTTTTTCGTACAGTTTTATATCGGAAGCAATTTCGGCGGCCCTTGACAAGGAAAGCGCCATATGGAAGTAGATCTTAGGATAGGAGGGGTCGACTAAGAGCACTTGATGAAACACTTCAACGGCTTTGAGAAGAACGGGTTCTCCCTCTTCAGAATATTTTCCGAGCGAGTCGAGAATCAGTCCATAGTGAAAGAGCCATTCTGGGTGGTTTAGGATGGCCTCTTTTTGCGCCTGCAGAAGAGATTCGATCTGAGTAAGGGCCTCTTCTAAGATTTTGGAATTTTCTGAAATTTCTCCAAGCTTGAGAAGCGTGCGCGCATAGTCAAAAATCAGAGGAGGGCAAGAGGGCTTTAAATGGATGGATTTGAGATAAAATTTGCAGGATCTTTCCAACAGATCATAATCTTCCAAGGCTCTTCCAATGCGACTATGGGAAGAGGCAATTGCATGCCAGAGCTCTGCATGCGATCGATCAAATGAGAGGCCAATCTGAAATTTTTCTATTGCAAGTTCTTCATATTCGAGATCGTTGTAATAGAGCGCGTAGGCAGTTTGGCATATGCCAAGTGCATACCAGAGTTCGGGGTGTTCGGGATAAGTTTCCAGTTTTTCATTGGCTTTGTTTTCAGCTTCCGCAATGAGATCCAAACGGCCGCTGAGCGCACCTAAAAGAGAGAGTGACTCAGTCCATTGGGTGTAAATTTCGACGAAGTGGGGATCTTGTCGAAGAGCGAGTAAACATTTTTCAATCGAAAGTTTTAATTTGTGACAGTCGCGGTTCAACTTTCCGCTTTCCCCAAGAAGCTGCGCCCATTCCAATAAAAGAGAAGGATCATTGGAGCGTATGTGCGCCGCTTGTTCAAAGGCCCTACAACCTTCTACAAAATGCTCTTCCTGGAGCGTGTTGATGTAGAGTTGCGAGTAGCTCTCTGCAATTGCGAGGTGTGCCTCATAGTATGTTTTGCTAAGGCCAATGGCTTTTTTGAAGTAATCAATTGCTTGCAGGTACATGCGATTGTCATTGATGAGAGATGCCATCATTTGATGGGCATGGCCAAAATCATGCCAAAACTCAGGAGTGATTTTTGCCATCTGAGCAAAAGAGGTGCGTAGCGACTGAATTGCCATGCGCACATCGACCGCTTCGCCCGAATGGTCTGCCAGATAGAGCCATAAGAGTCCATAATCCCAATACAGTTGATGGAGCTGTTCCTTGTCCATCTCTTTTGAAAGGGCAATCGCCTTTTGCAAAAGCTCTTTTGCTTTAAACAGGTAGTGCGCTTCGTCTGTTTGGCGACCCAGATCGGTGAGAATATTGCCCCACACATGCCAAAAAGTGCACTTATAAGGATCTAACGTGGTGGCAACTTTTAGATTCTTATTGGCGAGAAGAAGAGCTTTTTTTTCATTTTGATCCACTCCATACTCGTAGAGAGAAAGCCCCACTTTGAACCAGATCAAAGGATTTGTGGGATCGAGGGAAATCGCTTCATCAAAATGAGAAAGAGCTGTTGGATCTTTGCGCAGCAGTTTCATTTCTCCTTTATGGAGAAAAGATGCAGCTAGCAGTTTCTTTTCATCTTTGGGTAGATTTTCCCATTTCTTTGCCAGTTGAAACAGACGCAGCGAGGGAAGTCCATCTTTAGGAAAATAGCGATCGTGCAGCTGTTGTAAAAAATGGATGTTATTCATGAAGCTCACAATTTTCAAAACCAGATCTTTTGCAGTATAAAAGAGCTAAAGCTTTTCAGACAACACCTGTAAGAAACTAATTGCAGTTTGTCTGATAAATATTTTGCAATATATTGATATACAGATAATTATGCTGATTTTTTCACAGCAACGAGTGTTAAAAAGAGGGGAAACTCCCTTCGCGCTTTGTCTTCCATTTCTTTGCATCCACCTTCGCTTGTTTTGTCGGAAATCCACTCTTCGATACGTTGGATGGTAAACTTATTTTTTTCCAGAATTTGGCTATAGTAGGATAGAGGGCGGTGGAAGGAATAAACAACTTCGGAGTTTTTTCCTTTGCTCGGATTGGTTTGTAGGGGAGTGTCAGAAAAAGAAAGATAGCCATCGACCCTTCGGTATTGTATTTTTTCCTTGCGGTCGATCTCCCAACTGGATTGTTTAGGGATGCGGAACAAAGGGTGATTCAACACAATGATCAACTCTCCCTCAGGTTTTAGATGAAGAAAAGCATTTTCGATTACTTTTTCAGCCTCTTGGATATTTTGCAGGGATAATATAAGTAGAACAACGTCGAAATCTTTTTTTGAAAAAGGCAGCGTTCTGGTCGCATCGGCAATCCAAAAGTTGGTGTTTTGCCTTGAAGAGCTTTTTGCGCCCTTAATCATAGAAGGGGAAAGGTCGATTCCCCAATAGGTCCAGCTAGGGGGTAGGTGTTGGGCCAAAACGGCAGGGCCGCAGCCTAAGTCTAAAAGGGCTTTTGTCTGTATATTACGTGTCTGTAAAAGACGCAGCACATTGGGAAAAATGACATGTTCGTGATAATAGTGCCCCTTTTCTTTTACAAGAGAGCCATACCAGGGAGCGACCTTTTCCCAGGAGGTGTTTTTTGTTTGTTGGTTCATAAATCACCGTAAGAAATGATAGGGCAAAAGCTTTTATCCTGCTAGCATTTTATTCTTTTATGAGGATGAGCAACCAGTGCTTGTATAATTTTTTTTTTTTACGTATGCTCTTTTGTTAAAAAAAAAGTGATGGTATGCGTCCCTATTCATTTTTTTTGCTTGTTTTTCTTTGTCCCGCGCTTCTTTTTTGCAAGTGTGATGTAGAGCGTTTATTAGAGGAAAGAATCAACGGAGGCGGTGGCACGGGAATTGTAGTGGGAATTGTCGATGGGCCCAATGTAGAGATTTTTTCTTATGGCCAGCTGTCGACGAAGAATGCAAAAAAAGTGGATGAAAGAACTCTATTTGAGATTGGCTCTCTTACAAAAATTTTTACAACGATCCTTCTTGAAGAAAAAGTTTTGCAAGGAGAAATTTCACTTTCCGATCCTGTCCAGCGCTACCTACCTGAAGGCTTTTTTCTCCCCGAGAGAAATGGCAAGGCGATCACTTTTCAACATTTAGCCACGCATACTTCGGGGCTTCCCTATTGTCCCACCAATCACGTAGTCCAGAGCATTTCCAATCCTTATGCTTCCTATACTAAAAAGGAGTTCGACGATTTTTTTCAACAGTACCAGCTAACAAGAGATCCCGGCGAGAGATATGAGTACTCCAATGTGGGAATTGGGCTTTTGGGCAACCTACTTGCTGACTTGGAGGGTGTTGATTATGAAACTCTTGTTACAACACATATCTGTCAAAAGCTTGGCATGCAAAGTACTGTGACCCATTTGACCAGCGACATGTTCGAGCGGCTTGCAAGACCACATCTTGGCAAAAGTGAGGTAGATCTGTGGGACTTTCCCGCTTTTCCGGCGGCTGGTGCTTTACACTCCTGTGTGCAGGATCTGTTAATTTTTTTGAGGGCCAATATGGGACAGATTAACACTCCACTTACCAATCCCATGGCATATTCGCATCAAAAAATCTGTCAGAGCGACAACCCTGAAGAAGATGTGGGATTGGGATGGGCCATTTCGCACCGATTCCTTCCAGAAATTGTTTGGCACAATGGAGGAACGGGCGGTTATAGGAGTTTTTTGGGTTTTTGCAAAAGCCGTCAACGGGGAGTTGTGATACTCACCAATTCCACGACAAGAATTGAAGACATAGGGTTTCATTTGATCGATGAGAGGTATCCTTTAGAAGCGACTTGCGAGAAAATTCTCCTCGATCCAGTTGTTTTGCAAGGATATGAAGGAAAGTATCATCACTGGCTTGGCCTTTCTTGCATGATTTATCAATCGGGAGGACAGTTATATGTCCAGGCCAAAGGTTTTCCCGATGCACTAGCTTTACCGCTTGCGGAAAATCGTTTTTTCTTTCAAGGCATATCAGCGCAAATTGCCTTTGAGAGCAACTCTTCTGGAGAACGCATTATGATCGTTACTTATGGCAACCAGCGTTACGTGTTCAAAAGATGCGCCGATAGTTAATTAGGAGTTGGTTGCAGTTCTTTTTCTACAGCAGCCAAGCGAAAATAGCGTCTGATTCTTAAAAAGAGGCTTTCACAACTACCAAGCACGCCTACAACACCAAAACCTACCCGAAAAGCCGATCCCAAGACATTAAAACCGTACAGAAAAGCAAGCAGAAGTAACCAATGCTACAAGCTCGTATAGCATCAATTTAAAGGCATTATCATTATGGAGCTGGCTGTGGAGCTGTTTTCACACGGAGCTGGCTTTCCAATGAAGCGTAGTGAAAACACTCTTTGATTCTCACAAGAATACTCACACAATGGAGTCCTATAGTTGCGTAACCAGCAAAAGACGCCAAGCTAAAAGCAGCGCTTAAAAAGCCAAAACCATAAAGAAAAGCAACAGTAGAAACAAGAGATACAAAGCCCAAGGAAATTCTAGGATGCAAAGAGTCTCTTTTACTTTCTTTTATTTCAGTTGATAACCCGGCATTCGAGGAGCCTGTTGCAAAGGCAGCCACAGCCTTATCAAGGCCATCATGGCCAGTACGATAGTCATATACTGCATTTCCCAAATCAGTTGCAGGGCCGATAATAGGTAGAGCAAACCATAATGGTTTTAATGTTTCTATTATGCTCATAAAAACCTCTTTTTTATTTTAAGTGCATAAAATAGTATATTTTTCTTTCGCAAAAATTGCAATTGAAATGTTCGCTTTTGTGAGGTGAAAAAACGGACAAGGTTCTTTTTTTCCTGCTATTTGATAAGTAAAATCTTTAATACGCTTTGAAAGAATTTTCTTTATCATTTCTTTGTCGTATATTCTTTATTCTTAGTTTGCTTAAACTCTTTGCTTGAATAATGCGAGGTGTATGCATGTCAACTAATTCAGGCGAAATAGCACGGACAGATGGAGTATCAAGGCCACGTCCGGTTACGCTGGCAGATCTAGATCGTTCTCTAGAAAGTAAAAAGGCGGCTCTCCTGAAGCGAATAGCAAGTCTTGTGTTTTCTTCACTGCTTGCTCTTCCCCTTTTTTTGGGCAATGATAAGGTTGTCCTAGGCACCGGAGTTTCTTTATGGGCTTTCACTGTCCTCATCAACTCCGATTGGAGCAAGAAAAGAAGGGCCTGGATCGATTTAGGTCTTGTGATTACTGAGATTGTTACCACTTTTTGCTGGCCTTTGATGGGACTTGGCATCATATCGATCGATATGTCTTATAGAATCATTGAAAAACAATTTAAAGATGGAGCCCTATTGGATAAGATTTTTGCGGTAGTTTCTACAACTGCTTGTTCTAGCTTCGTTTTTTCTATGGTATTAGATTTTACGCCTCTTTTTGTTCTGTCTTTTCTTTGTAGCGCAGGTGCAATGCTTATAGGTTTTGTCGAGGAATTTTATAAGGGACACGTTTTTGAATCCTTTATTTTTGCAGGGTTTTTTTATGGATTCACTGTCCTAGGAATGCAGGTCTTGGGTGCGCTGTTAGTACATGAACCATCAATGCTGTCAACAACTTAAGGTTCAAGAGCTGCGCTCTCTCCAAAGGACTTAAGTTTAGTTTTGATAAGAATTTTTACCATAGATTTTTGTTCTTAATTTTCCTAAACTGGTTGCTTTAACAAAAAGTGAGGTATAGCCATGTCGACAGATACTACAGAGTTACGTGCAATTTACCCAAAGCCGTCCGTTTCTGCTTCAAAAACTGCTCCCGTTTTAGAAAGTAGCAAGACATCACAATGGGATCGAATAGTCAGACTTGTGAGAGTCTCATTGTTAGGTGCGACGTTAGGTGCGACCTTATTTTTGGGTTATGAGAAGGCTTCTCTATGTATGGTTGCTTTCATTCACGCTTTTACAGTTCTCAGCAGTTCCGATTGGAGCAAGAAAAGAGCCTGGGTAAATACCGGCTTGGTGATTACCGAACTTGCCACTACTTTTTGTTGGCCTTTGATGGGACTTAGTGTCGTGCTTTTCGACATGTCTTGTAGAATCATTGAAAGTTCATTTAAGGGTAAAAATCTATTGGACAAGATTTTTGCGGTGGTTTTTGCAGCTACCTCTGTTGGCTTCTTTTTTACCATAACGATGAATTCCGGGGCGCTTTTTGTTCTTACTAATATTTGTGGCATAGGCGGATCTCTTTTAGGTTGCGTCAAAGAATTACATAAAGGACACATTTTTGAATCCTTTGCTCTTGCAGGGCTAGCTATTCTAGGAATTCAGACTTTGCGTGACTTATTTGCCTCTTTGCACTGCTTACAGTGTGGCGGTTGGAAGAAACTCTCATGAGGTGGATGCTTTCTTTGGAAGCTTTGGTTTGTTCTTTCAAATTTTGCTGTAAAAAATAAGCTATGACATCTCAGGCGGCAATAGACACGGGCGTTTTGAAGAAACCTGTATATTTTGTCGCCGATTCTACCCATGTAAACTCGGCTGTAAAAGATTCTATAGCTACTCGCATTCTTCTTGCGGCTCTGCCTTTTATTGCTTTGCATAAACCTTTCGGGAGGGCCATTGCTATAGGTCTTGATGGTGTAAGAGCCTATGCTTCTTGGAATCTGTATAGAAACAATGGCCATTCTAGAGAGCTTGTGCAAACAATTCTTATTGCATCGGCTTTCTTTGGCACTCTTTTTATGCATCCACTCGGACTATGCATCGGAGCTCTTTATGACATGGGTTTTGATATAGCCTCCATCGTGAGGGGAAGCGGATCACTGGAGGTGGCTTTTTCTTTTCTTTCTTTGCTCTGCCACTTTGCCTATCTCGCCACAATGCTCTTTGGTTCTTTGGAAGTGGTGGCGCTCTCTTTTCTGTTGCAGATGGCAGTTGTCATGGCCCTTTCAGCAAAAGAGTTTCAAAACGATCGCTGGATTGAAGCGATTGCTCACATACTCATGTCTTGTGTGCGATTGTCTCAAGCGCTTCCCTATATGGACAAAGTTGCCGATTTGCGCCAAATAAGGGGCAAAGCACATCTGCACCTGGTGCATGAAACTGTGGCAAAGATTAGAGACCGGGCTGCCATTTTTTTCTATTCATCAGCGCGATTCTTCATCAAGCCACATTGGAAAATGACTGGTATGTGGATCGAAACAATATCTTTTTATAATGACGTAAAAGCTGCAACGATGAGAAAAGCTTCCCTTCTTGCACAATCTGTGCTTGCTTCTATTGCTCTTTTGTCCTTCGCAGTAGGGGGCCTTGTTGTGGGACAAACTTTGCATTTTTCTGCTTTTCTATTGGGAACAACACCTTACGTTTATCTCCAAGGAAATGGTTCGGAGAAGAGAGTTGTAGATACTTTTTCTCTATTGCAATTGAACTGCTGCTTGCCCTCTGGAGGATTTGCCCGCATTTTTGGAGGGACCTCTCTTCCCAATGCCGAGAGAGTTGCAAAAATTGCTACGATGATCCTTGAGAAAAGTCCAGATCTGGTCTGTTTGCAAGAGGTGAGCGATTGGGAAAGTGGATTTGCTCTTTGCAGCACGCTGAAAAGCCAGTACGCCCACTTTTTTTTGCGCGTAGGTGCCACCCCCATAATTTTACAAAATGATAGTGGTCTCTTTGTGGCTAGCAAAATGGCAGTTTCAAGACCTGAATTTCTTAGCTTTTCCGATATTGTGGGCAGTGAAAAGTGGGTAAACAAAGGCTGCTTTTCTTTCACAACGGATTTGGGCCATTGCCTTACCACCCATTTGAGCCCATCTGCTGACGATCGTTTTCCAACGAGAGCAGAAATCCAGGTGAGGGAAGAGGAGCAGGCAAGAATTCTTTCAATCGTGGAGAAAAAAAGGGAAGAAGAAGATAAACCAACATTCATTGTGGGAGATTGGAATATTCGCTGGGGTGGCGATGAGTACCGCTCGAGTCCTTTGCTTGCAAGAGGGTTAGATCCTTATAATCAACACAGGCAAGTGGTTTCTGATGGCGATGCGACTGCTGAAACCAATTTTCTCGTTCAGCGTAATTGGCATCACAATGAGAAAGCAGCGCCACTGGGAGTGATCATTGATTACTTTCTCAGTTTTTTTTCTCCAAATTCTTGGAAGATCAACACTCAGAGAGTTGCAACTTTTGATGTAAAAAATCCAGAAAGTGCGCTTTCCGACCACGCAGTTCTGCATACGGAAATCAAAATTGTCTAAATGGGGATATATACACAAAGAACTTGGAAAGTCGGTTTCTAGAGCTTAAGCGAAAATCCTCCAAGAACTGGTAGAGAGAAATAGTTGATCGTCGATCGCTTCGGCGCAGCACTTGATGGTTTAATGCATTCTATTTAAGCAAGTTAGTGTCCAAATTACATGACAATCAATTGCTTGAACGATGCGTTTCAAATGAAAGGTTATTGCTATCTACTGCAGAAATTAGTCTTCATTTTTGCCTTCTTGTTTTTATCGTTGATTCTTATGTGAAAAATGGCTAAACTGCGGGGCGATTGCGGAGAAGTTTTTATGGATACAAATCCCCAAGCTCCTACAAATTTTTTTTCTAAAAGCGACAACCTTTTGGTGTCCACGACATCTCATTTGGATGATCTCTTGCAAGAAAAATTGGAAAAGGCTTTTCACCAACAGACGTCGAGGATTTCTACAACCGATCTGATAAAAATTGCAGAAGAACACTCGCCCATCGACCTTGCTTACGCGGTCGCTCATTTGCCTCCAAATGCACGCCCTGTCCTTTACGATAACCTTCCTTCCAGAGAGGCAAAGGTTAAGTTTCTGACCAATACGGACAGTAGCAGCCGATTGACGATTCTTCGCTACATGAGCGATTTGGAAATGAAAAGGCTTTTTGAAAATATGCCGCTCGACGAAGCGGTCAAGCTCTCCGATGACCTTTCCGAAAGACGGTTCAAAAGGCTTTTAGAGCTTTTAGACCATAAAAGGGCAACGCGTATTCGCGACTTGAAGCAGCACCACCGAAATAGTGCAGGAAGGCTCATGACCAGCGAATTTTTTGCATTTTCTATGGATATGACGATCAAAGAGGCTGCTGGTTATATCCGCGATTTTCCAAGAATTGATTTTACACGAGGCATTTACGTCCTGAACGAGCAAAAAGAGCTGCAAGGTTATGTGCCAGGGAGAAATCTCATCATCAATCCACCAGATCTTCTCTTAGGACAGGTAATGCGACCGATCCTCCATAAGGTAACGGTGGACGCCTCTCGCGAAGAGGTGGTCGACCTTGTGGAGCGTTATAAAATTCCCTCCCTGCCCGTTGTAGATGAAAAAAATCGCTTGATTGGCGTTATTGCCCATGAGGATGTGTTGGAGGCAATGGAGGATCTGGCCGACGCGATGGTGGCAAAAATTGCAGGTACCGCAGAGGATGTCTCTTCGATGGAGCCTACGTTAAAGAGGTTTTTTTCTAGATTTCCTTGGCTTGTAGTGACTCTTTTGGCTGGTTTGCTCAACGTAACTACCATGTCTTTTTTTCAAGAAAAAGGAGGGGTCGCTTTAACATTTCTTCTCTTCTTTGTCCCTCTAATCACAGGCATGTCGGGAAATATTGGGATTCAGTGTAGCACACTTTTAGTGCGCAGCATGGCAATTGGTACCTTTTCATGGGGGAATAAAAAAGATTTAATTTACAAAGAGCTTGCAGTGGGACTGTTCAATGGAACCGTTTTTGGAGTGGGTGTTGGTCTTTTAAGTGGTTGTATTGACCTTTTTTTTACAGGCCACCCAACGCTACCACCTCTAATTTTAGGACTTGCCATCGGAGTTGGGCTTTTGGGTGCCTGTTTTACCGCAACGCTTTTTGGGATTTTTTTTCCGCTTTTCTTTGCCAAAATCCGCATCGATCCAGCGCTTGCGTCGGGCCCTTTGATTACTGCTTTTAATGACATAGTTTCTATGGCAATTTATTTTTTAATTGCCTGGTGTTTTGTGAGCATTTTTTGAAGAGCACTCACAACAGCAGCGCCTTGAATTTTTCATCTTCGGAGAGGGAAAAAGCTCCTTTTAAGATAGCCTTGAACTTTTGAATGTTTTAGAATATAGTCGAATTTGGCGGATGTTGGAATCTGTATGAGTAAGCGCTATCAAAGAACTCCTCGTAATTTTGATGGAACTAAGGCTACGAGCCATCCTATTGCTGAAATCATGTCGCATATGCTTGTGGAGATCGATGAGAAAACAAAAAATCGTGTGCAAAACATTGAAGTGCACTGGAAAGAAGTAATTGGAGAAAAAATAGCGCCAATGACCGAAGTTCTCTCTTTAGATAGGGGAGTGCTGATCGTCGGAGTAAAAAGCTCAACCTTATATAGTTTGTTATGCCAGCATGAACGACCTAGATTGCTGGCAGAGTTGCAAAAACGCACCTCCTGCGAAAAAATCAGAGATTTGAAATTTCGGATAAAGTAGGAAAAATTTTTTAACAAGTCGGAAGAAGGCAATGGAGAAAATGACGCAAGAAAAGCAATATGATGCAAGCTCGATTACTGTGCTTGAAGGACTGCAGGCGGTTCGTGAACGCCCCGGAATGTACATTGGAGATACCGCAACATCGGGATTACATCAATTGGCCTATGAAGTTTTGGATAACTGTATCGATGAAGCCTTGGCAGGCTATTGCACAGAAGTCACGGTCGTATTGCAAGAAGATGGCTTTTTATCCGTTGAGGACAATGGTCGTGGAATTCCCGTCCAGAAGCATGAAAAAGAATCGGCAAAACAGGGGAGAGATATTTCTGCACTCGAGGTGGTGATGACCATCCTCCATGCGGGAGGAAAGTTTGATAAGGAGTCTTATAAAGTATCGGGAGGCCTGCATGGTGTTGGTGTCTCTTGCGTCAATGCTCTTTCGGAAAAACTGATTGCTCGTGTTTACAAGGATGGAGTGGTATATGAAATGGAGTTTTCTAAGGGAAAGCCCTCCTCTCCTTTGCAAAAGCTCGGCACGACGACAAAGCGCGGCACACGCATTACTTTTCTTCCCGATGATAAAATCTTTTCCGTAACAGAGTTTGACTATGACACCCTTTTACAAAGAATACGCGAACTTGCCTTTTTGAATCGGGGATTGACGATCCATCTGGTCGATGAAAGAGAAGAGGGGCGCGAAACGGTTCATTTCCATTATGAGGGAGGACTTGCTTCTTTTGTCTCTTATCTCAATGAAAGCAAAGGGCCTCTCTTCCAGACGCCGGTTTATTTCCACGCAATCAAAGAATCTTCGGAAGAAGGCACCATCGTTGTAGAAGTAGCCATGCAGTGGCAAGATGGTTATCGAGAGACCATCTACACCTATGTGAATAACATTGCAACCAAGCAGGGGGGTACCCATCTTACAGGTTTTTCCACGGCATTAACGCGTGTGCTCAATCAGTATATAAAAAATCATCAGATTTTAAAGTCTGATAAAGTCGCTATTGGTGGAGAAGATATGCGTGAGGGGTTGACAGCGGTCATCTCTGTCAAGGTTCCCAATCCCCAGTTTGAAGGACAGACCAAACAAAGGCTGGGCAATACCGAAGTAGGTTCTGTGGTTCAACAGGTGACTGGTGATAAGCTTGCCACTTACCTCGATGAAAATCCCCAGATTGCAAAAATCATTTGCGATAAGGTGATCATTGCTGCCCAGGCGAGAGAAGCTGCCAGAAAAGCAAGAGAGCTTACCTTGAGAAAGAGTGCTCTCGATAGTGGGCGGCTTCCCGGAAAATTGACCGATTGCCAAGAGACAAATCCAGAGCTGTGTGAAATTTATATCGTGGAAGGTGATTCTGCAGGCGGATCTGCCAAACTAGGAAGAGATCGCCGCTTTCAAGCTATTTTGCCCATCCGCGGGAAAATTTTGAACGTAGAGAAATCACGATTGGAAAAAGTGCTCAAAAATGAAGAAGTGGGCACGATGGTTTCTGCTTTGGGGTGTGGCATTGGGCAGGAAAATTTCCATTTGGAAAAGCTGCGCTATCACAAAATCATCATCATGACCGATGCCGACGTAGATGGATCCCACATCCGCACTCTTCTCTTGACCTTTTTCTATCGACACATGCCCGCCTTGATCGAAAACAATTTTATCTACATTGCACAGCCTCCTCTTTATCGCATTAAGAGAAAAAAAGAACTTCTCTATATCCACAGCGAAAAAGAGATGGATGAGCATCTCTTAAAACTGGGAGTCGGCGATGTGGAGATTTTTCGCATTCCTTCCAAAACACCGCTTGAGAAGGAACAGGTAGAAGAGCTCGCAAAGCTGATCATGGACGTAGAGTCTTTGATTCATTCGATAGAACGAAAAGGGGTTCCTTTTAGAGAGTTTCTCGCTTCTCGTAATGAAGAGGGTTCTCTTCCTCGCTACCAAGCGGCCGTTGGAGAAGAGTATCGCTATGTCTATACCGACGAACAACTGCAAGCTTTGAAAAAAGAAGATAGAGAGCTGCAAGTCAAAAAGCACCAGGAAACGATTGCTTCTATCCCTCCCGAGGAGTTGACTGAGGCGGTCAGAGAGTTTCATCCCAAAAGCTTGCCTTTTGTCGAAATTTATGAACCTCAGCACTTCCATCAAATTGAAGAGAGGCTTTCTCACTTCGGTCTCACACTTGATCGCTATTTGATTGCCGATGGCAATCTATTTGAAATTCATGAAGAGAATGAAACCATAGTCACGACCATCAATACGTTAAAGGAACTCATCGAGCATTTGCGAAAAAATGGCAGAAAAGGCATCGAGATTCAGCGCTACAAAGGTCTTGGCGAAATGAATGCCGACCAGCTATGGGAAACGACGATGGATCCGGAAAGGCGTACCTTGATCCGAGTAACCATTCCCGATGCCATTGCTGCAGATTACATGTTTTCTATGTTGATGGGTGAAGAGGTAGCGCCAAGGCGTGCGTTTATTGAAACTCATGCATTGTCAGTGAAGAATTTGGATATTTAGAACAAGAGGAGATCAGATCTATGTCTTACACGAAAAACGAAAAACTCCTTCCACGTAATGTTGAAGAAGAGATGAAGGAAAGTTATCTCCGCTATTCGATGTCCGTGATTATTTCCCGCGCCCTTCCCGACGTGCGCGATGGATTAAAGCCTTCGCAGCGGCGCATTCTCTATGCGATGCGGCAACTCAATCTCACTCCAGGCGCCAAGCATCGCAAATGCGCAAAAATTGCGGGAGACACTTCTGGAGATTATCATCCCCATGGCGAAGCTGTGATCTATCCAACCCTTGTGCGCATGGCGCAGGACTGGAATATGCGCTATCCCTTGATCGATGGCCAGGGAAACTTTGGATCGATCGATGGTGATCCCCCAGCCGCTATGCGTTATACGGAAGCGAGATTGACCGCTGCGGCCATCGCTCTTATGGAAGATCTTGAAAAAGAGACTGTAGACCACATTCCGAATTATGACGAGACCAAGGTAGAGCCTACTGTTTTCCCTTCAAAATTTCCCAACCTGGTCTGCAACGGCTCCTCTGGTATTGCCGTTGGTATGGCAACCAACATTCCTCCTCACAATTTCTCAGAGCTTTTGCAAGCAACCCTACTTCTTCTTGCAAACCCCCAGGCAACCATCGAAGAGATCATGAAAGTAATGCCTGCACCTGATTTCCCCACAGGTGGCATCATTTGCGGACACAGGGGAATTCGCGAAGCCTTTTTTACTGGAAGGGGAAAGCTTCTCTTGCGAGGACGTTTGGAAGTAGAAGAGAAACCCGGTACCGGTAAGCAGGCGATTGTCGTTTCCGAAATTCCTTATAACGTAAACAAATCGCGTCTGATCGAACAGATTGCCGATCTCATTAACAATAAAGTAATCACAGGACTTTCTGATATTCGCGACGAATCGGATAAGGATGGACTGCGCATTGTTTTGGAAATCAAGAGAGGCGAAATTCCCGATGTGATCATCAATCAACTGTATAAATTCAGTGATTTGCAGGTTACTTTTGGCTGTAACATGCTGGCTCTCGACAAAGGACTGCCGCGCACGATGAATATTAAGCAGATGATTTCTGCCTGGATCGATCACCGCATCGAAGTGATTCGCAAACGCACGCGTTTTGAGCTCAAAAAAGCCGAAGCAAGGGCCCATATTCTGGAAGGATATCTGCGTGCTCTTGATCACTTGGATGAAGTGGTGCGCCTGATCCGATCGAGTCAAGATCGCGAATTTGCAAAAATAGAATTGATGAAGCGATTTTCCTTTAGCGATAAACAGGCAGGTGCTGTGCTGGATTTGCGCCTCTATCAGCTGACTGGTCTTGAAAGGGATAAAATTGAAAACGAACAGAAAGATCTTTTGGCTAAAATTGCCCATTTTCAGGCGATCTTAGCAAGCGAAGAGATGGTCAAAGAGATTATTCGGGAAGAGTTGACAACGATCGAAAAAGCGCAAAAATCTCCAAGAAAGACGCAAATTGTCGCAGCAGAGGGAGAGTTCCAAATGGAAGATCTCATTGCAGAAGCGGCAGTGGTGATCACAATTTCCAATGATGATTATATCAAGCGCATGCCGATGGACATCTTCCGAGAACAGAGACGCGGAGGGCAGGGAGTCATCAGTATGGACATGAAGAAAGAGACCGATATGGTCAAGAATGTCTATACAGCGTCGACCCATGACTATCTTCTGATCTTTACCAATTTTGGTAGATGTTACTGGCTCAAAGCTTGGCAAATCCCTGAAACGGGGCGAAGATCCAAAGGAAAACCGCTCATTAATCTTCTGGAAGATCTGCAAAAAGATGAAAAAGTCGCAACGATTCTTACGGTCAAGTCCTTCGAAGAAAAAGCCTGTATTCTCATGGCTACCAAGAAGGGAGTTGTGAAGAAGACCGACCTGATTGAATATAGCAATCCTCGTCGCAAGGGGATCAATGCCATTAAGATTGACGAAGGAGACGAGGTGATTTCTGCAAGGCTCGTTGCTGAAGGATACGAGATCATGCTTTTTACTCGTAGTGGCATGGCAGTTCGGTTCGAGCAGTCTCTCATTCGTCCCTTGGGACGCGTTTCTCGCGGCGTTAAGGGAGTGACGTTGAAAGATCCTCAAGATCGAGTGGTTGCTTGTGAGATTGTCAAGCCAGAAGATACGATTCTCGTGGTATGCGAGAATGGTTATGGAAAGCGTTCTAAGGTTGAATTTTTCCGAAAAACCAATCGAGGCGGCGTTGGTGTGCGCTCCATTTTAACCTCTGCGCGCAATGGAGTTGTTGTGGGTGCCATTTCTGTACAAGATCAAGACGGTGTATTGCTGATGTCCTCCTCTGGGCAAACGCTGCGCATCCGCATGAAAGATGTGCGTGTCCTTGGTAGATCTACGCAGGGAGTGCGTCTTGTAAACCTTCACGACGGAGATAAGCTCTTGGGTATCCAAAAAGTAGAAACAGCAATTGCTGAAGAAGAATCATGAAATTTTTGAAGAGAGGTCTCTTTTTTACTTTTGAAGGGGGAGAAGGAGCTGGCAAAACTACCTTGATCGAAAAGCTCTTTTTTTCTTTAACCCAAAAGGGGCTTTCTGTTGTAAAAACGCGCGAGCCGGGAGGTACGCAGCTGAGCGAATCGGTGCGAGAACTTCTCTTGCATCGACAGGGCTTTTCTTTTTTTTCCGCTCGTTCCGAACTTTGCCTCTACTTGGCCGCAAGGGCGCAGCAGGTAGAAGAGGTGATTCTCCCAGCATTAAAAGAGGGAAAAATTGTCCTTTGCGATCGATTCAACGATTCTACGATTGCCTATCAGGGGTATGGTCGTGGTCTTGATGTGAAAGAGGTAGGCCATTTTTGCTCTTTTGTTTCGCAGCATCTTGTTCCCGATCTTACGTTTTTTCTGGATCTAGATCCAAAAAAAGGGCTAGAAAGAGGACGCAAAGCGACGCATAAACCGGGATATGACCGTATCGAGCAGGAAGGAGAACTTTTTCACCAAAAGGTGCGTCAGGGATATTATGCTCTGGCAGAAAAGGAAAAGCAGCGTTTTCGCATTCTAGATGCTGCACTTTCCTTGGAAGAGGTTTTTGTAGTGGCATGGAAAGAAATGGAACAAGCAGTTTCGCTAGCACTTAGTTGAGTTATGATGTTTACAGCCCTCCTTGGCAATATAAGAGCAAAAAAAGAGCTTGAGCTTCTTGTAGAAAAAAAAGCCGTCCCGAACAGTCTGCTTTTTACAGGGTTGGATGGTGTCGGAAAAAAACTGTTTGCAAAAGAGCTGGCCATTGCTCTCATGTATCCCGATGGATGTTCACAAGAAATAGCGCAGCATATCCGCAAAGAAGCCCATCCTGACCTACATCTCATCACTCCAGAAAGCAAAACGGGAATGCATGCAATTGCCGAGATGCGCAAGCTCATAGATGAGCTTTTTTTAGCGCCCTTCGAATCAAAAGCAAAGGTTTTTATTATAGCAGATGCCGAACGCATGCTTCCTTCAAGTTCGAATGCGCTTTTGAAAACGCTCGAAGAGCCCGCTTCAGATAGCTATCTTATTCTTCTTTCTAGTAAAGCTGAAGAACTGCTCCCCACCGTTGCTTCTCGCTGTGCCAAAATCCGTTTTTCCCCTCTTTCTGAAGAGGATATTTTTAGCCTTTTGGAAAAATGGGACAAAAGCAGCTTGGGATCAAAATATATAGCTGCGCTGGCCCAGGGGTCAGCAGCCAGAGCTTATGCATTGGCCTTTCATCCCCTGCAAAGAGAGAGAAGCGAATTTCTTTGTTCTCTTTTGAGCACAAGTGGAATTTCTCCAGGAGAGATGACACGTGTTTTTGCAAAAATTGAAGAGCTTTTCAGTAAAGAAGAAGAGGGATCTCTTGATTGGCACAAGGATGTCGAGCTGCTCTTGGCGCAAATTTTTATGTGGTATCGAGATCTTTATCTTCTCAAAATGGGAGGAGATCCCAATCTGCTTTATTTTTTGGATAAACTCCCGCTTTTACAGAAGCGCTGCCTTTACTCTTTTCCTTCCTTTGATAAGCTGCACGACATTTTTGAAAAGGCTCGTTTGGGAATTGAACGCAACATTAAGCTCAAAGTAGTTTTGGAATATCTCTTTTTGGAGCTGGGAATCCTTTAAGAAAGATCTTAGGGTAGTTTCCCCGACCAGCCCAGCTTGTTGCGTAAAGTGGAAAAATAATCGGTGCGATGGAGTTTGACCAGTTTGAATTTCTTTGCGCTTTTTGTGATTTTGCAAAACTCCTTTGTCCTCAATTCCGCGGCATCGAGACCGTCGGCGCGCACTTCGATAGAAGTGCCAGTTTCACTAAGATACTGAATTTCAATTTCGTGATCTGCAGAAAGAACAATAGGCCTGTTGGAAATTGTATGCGCGCAGATAGGTGTTAGTACAAGAGCATCTAAGTTTGGAGTAAGGATAGGTCCTCCAGCTGCAAGGGAATAGGCTGTAGAACCATTGGGAGTTGCTACGATGAGCCCATCTCCAAGAAAAGCATTAAAATAAAACCCATTGACATAGACCGCCATTTCAACGAGAGAAGGGTTTTTGGCACGATGTAAAACTATATCATTAGCAGCTAAGAACTTACGATCAGATATAGATGCAGAGATCATGACACGTTCTTCGATAGCATAGGATCCTTCTAAAAGATCTGCCAAACTTGGGAAAAGGTCGGAGACTGGCACATCTGCCATAAAGCCTAGATATCCAAGGTTGATACCGACAATTGCAGCATCCAGATGGGAAAATTGATGCAAAATGCGCAGGATGGTTCCGTCTCCACCCATAGCAATGAGGAATTTAATTTTTTTGGGATCAACAGAAGAGAGTGGCTTTGCTCCAATGCGCGATGCTTTTGCATCTTCAGCGACAACAGTGACACCGTGGCGGGAGAAATATTCTTGAATTTTTAATGCAAGGTCGAAAGAGTGTTTCTTTTCTTCGTTAGGGCAAAGTGCAATGATCATGGGGCAATACATGCTCTTTGATTGAGATCTATATCTTTTCGCATCCACATGCACATAGGAGATCACTTTTCATCGCTCTACCGCATGCTTAACGTTGATGCATCAAGTAGTTTCGGTATACATAATTTAGAATTTTTTGAGAAATGGATTCTGCATCAAGACCTGTCTCTTTCAGAAGATCGCTATTGGATCCGTGTTGGACAAAGCGGTCGGGAAGGCCAATGTTGAGTATGTGGGGCAGTTGATCGAATTGATGGAGGCAGAAATGATTCACAATGGATCCAAATCCCCCTTGTAGGGAGTGCTCTTCGATTGTAACGACAAGATCATGAGAAGGAATGGTTTCGCGTAAGAGCTTTTCATCTAAGGGTTTGACAAAAATAGGATCGATAATGGTAGGAGAAATTCCTTTCTGACAAAGTAATCGCCTTACTTCAAAGGCAGTGGCAGCCATTGATCCTAGCGGGAGAAGAAGGACTTTTTCGCCTTTAATGAGGATTTCGCCTGTGCCGATGGTTCGCACTTGTTCGGGCAGGTCTTTTTCTTCACTTGTTTCTCTATTGGGGTAACGAATGGCAAAAGGACGAGAGGAAGATCTCGCGGTAAGCAAGAGCTCTTTGAGCAAACGACCATTTCTTGGCTGCGCGATCACTAGGTTGGGCATGGCTTGCAAAAAGGAGATGTCGTAGATTCCGTGATGCGTAACTCCGTCGGGACCATTGAGCCCTGCACGGTCGATGGCAAGAATGACGGGTGCTTCTTGTAGGCAAATGTCGTGAAAAAGATTGTCGAAAGCTCTTTGCAGAAAAGTCGAGTAGATGGAAACGATGGGGGTTAAGTTTTTTTTGAAGGCCAGTCCTCCGGCATAAGTCAGACAATGACCTTCAGCAATTCCCATATCGATGCAGCGCTCTGGGAATTTTTGTGCAAATTCTTTCAAACAAGATCCTTCAATCATTCCAGGAGTGAGCACAAATAGTGAGGGGTCTTTGCTGCCCATTTCAGCGATTGTTTTTCCGAAAATTTTTGGAAAAGTGAGGGTGGGAGGTGAGACAAATTGTCCTGTCTCTATGTCAAAGGGAGCTGCACCATGGTAGAGACAGGGATTGTTGATGGCGATTGCAAGGCCTTTGCCCTTTTGGGTCAAAGCATGAACAATTGCAGGAGCTGCTGCATTTTTGAGTTGAGAGAAGGTGTGGATTAATTTCTGCAGGTCATGGCCATCCACTGGGCCTGTATAAGAAAGTCCAAACTGTTCGAAAAAAGATGCAGAACTTACTAGATTTTTGATCGATTCGGTAATTTTTTGCCCTTGCGTGGCAAGGAGCTGCCCACAAGGAATTTTTGACAGATAGCTAAAGATTTCATGGGTGAATTTATTGGACAGAGGATTGTTTAAAAGCCTACTGAGGATTTTCTTAATGTTGCCTACATTTTTTGAGATTGCCATTTCATTGTCATTCAAGAGCAGAATGAAGCGGGAGAGGTTTTTCGGGACATGGTTCAGTGCTTCGAGAGTAAGTCCGCAGTTAAAGCTGGCATCGCCAAGAAAGGCGATCACATGTCCTTCTTTTTGCAAAAAATCTCTTCTTTTTGCAGCGCCCAGCGCCTGGGAAAATGCGCTGCCCGCGTGTCCTGAAAAAAAAGGATCGTGCAATGATTCTCTGGGGTGAGAGAAGCCGCTCAGCCCCTTGTATTGACGCAATGTGTCGAAAGAAGAGTTGCGATTGGTTAAAAGTTTGTGGGCATAGGATTGATGGCTTGTGTCGAAAATAAAGATGTCGGAAGGGGATGCAAAAACGTAATGCAGGGCGATCTGCAATTCAACAGCTCCCAGATTGGAGGCGAGATGTCCCCCAGTACGTGAAAGAACTTGTACAATACGTTCTCGAATTTCTTTGGCAAGGAGTTTTAGCTCTTCCAAGGAAAATGAATGCAGCGTTCTCGTACCAGCTTCGAGTATTTCAAGAAGATTTGCCATTTATTTTGTTACTTCGCAGCTCCTTTAAGACTTAGGAGAGGAAGAAAAATCCGCACGTTTTGGCTTTTGTTCCTCATCGAGTTCGAGTATCCCTTCGCGATTTCTGATGAGTGTTTCAATTTTTTGTTGAGCAGAGGTCAGATAGCTTTCGCATTTTTTGATAAGCCCATCTCCCTCTTCAAAAAGAGAAAGCGACTCGTGAAGAGGTATTTTTCCCTCGTTCATGATTTCTAAAATTTTTTCCAATCGTTCAAAGGCCTCTTCAAAAGAGAGCTCATTTGCGTTTTTGCTCATTTTTTTCTTCAATCCGATCTACTGTTGCAAGGATAGTTCCATCGCTCACAAGGGCAACGATTTTCTCTCCCTTTTTTACCTCATTGGTAGAAAGGATATTCCAATGCTCTTTTTCCGAAAAGAGAATACTATACCCCTTTTTTAATAGAGCGGTGGGATCGATTGAAAAAAGAAGGGTTTTAAGGGCAAGGACTCTCTCTGTTTCTAAAGAAATCTTTTGGCGGATGGCTTTTAGGAGCTCAACTGGGAAATTTTTTGTTGCAAAGGATTTTTTCCCCATTGCAAAGCAAGAAAAGAGGCTTTGTTCAAGAGAGGAGCGCATGCTTTTCAATTTTTCGTTTGCTATCTTGAGCTGAAAGAGGGGATTGAGCTTTCTCGTCTGCTTGTCCATCGCTGCTACAAGAGCCCTTTTTTTCTCCAAAAGATGAAAGAGCAAAAGGTCGAGTTTTTCTTTTGATTCATCGAGTCTTTGCATCTCCTTGCCGACAATGGCATATGAGGAGGAAAAGAGGGCTTGTTTGGATAGGCCTTTGAGAAGGCTTTGAGAATATTCAATTTTGTGGAAAACATGCTGGGCGATCTGTCGATCGATCGACGAGAGCTCCTTTAAAAATTTTTCTTTTTCTCCGATGACCATTTCTGCAGCTGCGGAGGGAGTAGGTGCTCTGAGATCGGCAACAAAATCTGCAATAGAAGTGTCGGTTTCATGTCCCACTGCTGAGATGATGGGGATTGTGGATTCAAAGATGGCTTTGGCCACGATCTCTTCGTTAAATGCCCAAAGATCCTCTAAACTTCCACCGCCCCTGCCGACAATAAGAACATCGGCTAAACAATACTGGTTGCATTCGGCAATCGACCGTGCAATTTCTTCTGCAGCGCCCTCTCCCTGCACTTTCGTAGGGATGACGACAATGCGCACATTGGCGCATCTTCGCTTTAAAATATTTAGGATATCTTGAATAGCGGCCCCGGTGGGGCTTGTGACAACGCCGATTGTTCTTGGAAACTTGGGGATAACTTTTTTTCGCGTGCGATCAAACCATCCTTTGGCGGCCAACTTTTCCTTAAGTGCGTGCAGTTTTAATAATAGCTCTCCCACACCTGAAAATTGCAGCTCGCGAATGATGAGCTGGTAATTTCCTCTGGGGGGATAGATAGAAATTTCTCCAATTGCGATAATTTGGTCTCCATCTTTGGGTAGGCGCGTTAAAGAAAAGCTATTGCCCTTGAATAAAACGCAGGAAAGCTGTGCCTGTGCATCTTTGAGTGTAAAGTAGAGATGGCCCGAAGACTGCAGCTTGAAATTGCTCACCTCGCCTTGCACAGAAATTGCGTGAAAGTTCGGTTCAATTAGCGACTTGATAGCAAAGGTAAGCTCAGAGATGGAATAAATTTTTTGAGAAGTGGTTTTCATTGCTCTTTTTTTCTATATTTTCTAACGACTCTTCCTTTGAAGTCAAATTGTATTGCTGCTTGCATTTCAAAGGAAAATTGGGTTATCCTAGCCTTTGCTGAGGGAATTTTTATGATTTCATCTAAGATTATCGTGGGTAACTGGAAAATGCATAAAACTGCCAAAGAGGCGGTAGAATATATTCATCTACTTGCACCCCAGATAGCTGCCGCTACAGCTAGCGTTTATCTTGCCCTCCCATTCACCTCTTTATTTCCTGCAATTGCTGCTGCCGAAGAGACCAATATAATCATTGGGGCGCAAAACATGCACCACGAACAGCAAGGAGCCTTTACTGGTGAGGTTAGCCCCTTGATGCTCAAGGCGCTGGGTGCTGATTTTGTTTTGATAGGTCATTCTGAAAGAAGAACTCTCTTTCACGAGACCGATGCTTTTATCCACAAGAAAGTGGGAGCTGCTCTAAAAGAAGGTCTTGAGCCTATTCTTTGCATTGGAGAGAAGGAAGAAGAGCGTCAAAGTGGAAAAACAAAAGAGGTGTTGGAAAAACAGATCCATGCAGCATTTTCCGGCCTTGCAAAGGAGGAAGCGCAAAAACTTCGCATTGCTTACGAACCCGTTTGGGCAATTGGAACAGGAAAGAGGGCGACAGCAGAGATGATTCAAGAGACGCATGCAGATATACGGGTTTTGCTGAGACAGCTCTATGATGTCCCGACAGCTCACAAAATAGCAATTCTCTATGGTGGCTCTGTCAAAGCGGCAAATAGCAGAGAAATACTCTTGTTAAAAGATGTGGATGGAGCGCTTGTTGGTGGTTCGTCGCTAGATCCTACAGAGTTTGCACAAATTGTCAATCATTGTTGAGGTATTATGTCTTTTTTATACTACTTTCTTCTTTTCATTTTTTTGGTCACTGCTCTTATCCTTTCTTTTGTTATTTTGCTGCAAGATTCCAAAAGCATGGGTCTTGGTGCTTCTTTTGGTGGCGATGCGGGAGATGCTCTTTTTGGGACTTCGACAGCTGCTGTTTTAAAAAAATTTACCGCATATTTAGCGCTTGTTTTTATGGGCGGTTGTTTGATCCTTTCGCTCTGGACCTCTTCAATTGGTCGTACGCAAATATCTGAAAGCAAAAATGTTGAAGAGGTAGAATCCAAATGATTTTACCATTGGTTTATTATGGTAATTCCTTCCTGCGCAAGAAGTGTCTTCCAATAAAAGAAATTAAGGAAGAGATCAAGGAGCTTGCAGCCAACATGATTGAGACGATGGATGCGTATAATGGCGTAGGTCTTGCTGCTATCCAGGTAGGTGTTTTGTTGCAACTGCTGGTCATAAGACCAGAAGTTGTAACTTCTGCTGGAGAATATGCTCTTGGAAATCCCGAAATTTACATCAATACTGTTCTTACCTTGCCGAGCGAAAAGACAGAAATCATGCGTGAGGGATGTCTTTCGCTTCCGGGGATTCGGGCCGATGTACAAAGACCCATCTCAGTTCACGTAGAAGCGCTCGATATCAATGGGAACCGCATTTCCGAGACCTTTACTGGTTTTAAGGCTCGCCAGATTATGCATGAAAATGATCATTTGCACGGAACGCTTTTCATTGATCGTGCTTTGCCAGAACAAAAGAAAGCTTTGGATCTCGAGCTGCGTGAATTGAAAAGAAGACTTAAACAGGGATAACCTTCCTCTCTTTTTGATCTCAACGCTGCAAAAAACCTAGATTTTTGATTTCAGAAAATCGAGTGGTTTTTTGCGTAGAAGTGAGAGTTTGGTATAATTTTTGTAAACTTTGCTCCAGGAAAAATTTTTATGTCCGCGTATACTGATTCTTATCGAGAAGAGAAACCTTCATCTATAGACACTGTATCTTCTTTATCATTTTTATCACCGCAACAGCAACAAGTGGTTAGACGCATGGCTGAAGGCATCGAAGAGAAGAATGTAGTTCTTTTGGAACGAGAGCAATCGGGTATTGTGATGCAGAAGGAAGAGTCTCGAGCTATTCTTTATGTACCAGTGCAGTTCATGCAAACTTATTTTATTCCAGAACAACCTGCGCAATTTGCTTATTGCAAATTTGTTTTAGCAAACAGAATTTTTCACGTTCTGCACCGTCACGAGTCTAGTTCCGTTGCATCAATTAAATTGAATTACCATCAGTTGAAGATTGGAGCATTGATCAGCGTGGGTGCGCTTGTCTTCGTTACTTTGGCAGGATCGATGATGGGAGTTGTAGCGCTTATCGGAGGAATAGGGGTCATCGTTTTAGAGCTTTATGCAAAAACGAAGCGATGGTTCGACGACTGGTGGGAAAATAGAGTGGCCGATGATGCCAAAGAGAGGCTTGCCGATCAATATGCATGGAACCAACTTACAGTCAAAGAGAGGCAGATTGTGTATCCTCTTCTCGGAAGCATTTTGCACAATATGTCCCTATGGCACAAGTGGCGAGAGTGGTCGAGTGCAAAGTTGCCCAAATCTCCCCGAACGAAGGTTTTTGATTCACTGCCTTTTTCCGAAGAAAGGCGCATTGCTCTGAGAGAGTATGAAAGGATTAAAACTCCTACTTTTGCTTCCGAAAGTGCCGCTCGCAAATAAGGAACTGTCCAAGAATAAAATGGACTATTTGACCAGCGCGAAATCACCAAAAATCGACAATCGTAAACGGGGTAGTAATTCGAGAGATACAACTCCGTTTACGATTGTCGATTTTTGGCCGATTTGGCGCGGTGAAATAGTTCATTTTATTCTTGGACAGTTCCTAAGTTCAAAGAAAGAATTTTTTTGAAAAACCCTATCCAAAATTTTCGTGTAATCCAATAAATCTGGCCATTCTTGCCGCCTCGAAAGTGAGACAAACACTATGCCAGATTAAAATATTTTTTACATTATCGGGATAGGTTTAT
>JAJZPH010000027.1:1659-27892 GCA_021811265.1 bacterium | reverse complement strand
TCGACTCCGAGCTTGTCGTGGGACTTCTCGAAAAAAGAGGCCTCAAAAGGATCGAACAAGAAGATGAGGCAGATCTTCTGCTTCTCAATACTTGTGCTGTGCGCGAGATGGCGGAAAAAAAGGTGGTGGGCAAGCTCGAAGAGATCTTTCATAAGGGGAAAAAAGGGCTCATTGGAGTCTTGGGCTGTCTTCCCGTAGCAAAAAAAGATTTTTTTTTAAAAAAATTCCCCCATATCGATTTTCTCGTCGGGCCCAAACAGCTTCCCGACCTGCTTTCGATCCTAGACCAAGCCGTTCTTCAAAAGAAAAGTGTGCACCTAGATAGCGCTGCCGCTTTAGAGATTGACTACACTTGCGCCAAACGGGAAAGCTCCATCAAAGCCTATGTCTCGATTATGCAGGGCTGCAATAAGTATTGCACCTATTGCATAGTACCTTATACAAGAGGCAAAGAAATCTCTAGGCCTCTTGCATCTATTCTCGAAGAAGTAGAACGTCTTGTTGCTTTAGGCTATCAAGAGGTAACCCTTCTGGGGCAAAACGTCAATAGTTATGGCAAAGATCTTCCAGACCAAAAAACCCTCTTTCCAGATCTTCTTTATGCACTTGACCATACCGGCATCAAACGCATCCGCTTCATGACATCCCATCCAATCGATATTTCGATCGATCTTATGCATGCCATACGCGATCTTGCTTCCGTCTGCGAATTTGTCCATTTTCCTCTCCAGTCGGGATCCAACCGCATTTTAGAAAAAATGCACCGCATCTATACCAAAGAAGACTACTTAGAAAAAGTAGAGCTTTTGCGCTCCATCGTGCCGGAGGTTGCGCTCGGCACCGATATCATCGTTGGCTTTCCAACAGAAACCGAAGAAGATTTTTTGGAAACGCTCACCCTTTTCGAACAGGTGCGTTTTGCAACCGCCTTTATTTTTGCCTACAGTCCCAGAGAAAAAACACCAGCTGCGCGCTGGGTCGATGACATTCCTTTAAAAATCAAAGAAGAAAGGCTCCAGCGCATGCTTTCTCTCTTTCGAACCATTGATCAACAAGAGAAGGAAAAAGAGCTCGGAAAAACTGTCGAAATCCTTGTAGAGCGTTTCAACAAAGATTTGCAAAAGCTCAAAGGCAAAACAAAAAGAGCGGAAAAAGTGATCTTCGACGGCAATGCTTCTTTGATTGGAACGCTACAAAACATACGGTTAGAAAGCCTCTCCCACCAAACCTTCTTAGGAAAGCTCATCGATCCTACAATACTGCCAACTTAAGAGTCTTTGCCCCTTAAAAAACCCCACCAAAGGATCTCAAGTCCTTTGGAAACCTAAAATATTGGGCTTTCAAAGGGTGCGCGCGCCCTTTGAGGAGAGCTCGAGAGCACAGCTCTCGAATTTTTAAGTCAGTTCCCTAAGTTGACGGTATTGACAGATCCTAAAGCATTTTTTCAAATTCCGATTCGCTCAAAATGGCAACACCCAACTCTTTTGCCTTGTCATACTTGGAGCCAGGCTCTGTGCCTAAAAGAAGAAAGTCTGTCTGCTTGCTAATAGAGGAAGAAGTCTTTCCTCCGCGTTCTTTGATAAGGAGAGAGGCCTCGTCGCGAGAATAGTGGGCCAAAGTGCCTGTAAGAACGAAAGTTTTATGGGCAAAAGGATGGCCCTCGATCTTCTTTTTCGGCGGTTGTTTGGGAGCCACACCATGTTTGAGAAGAAGATGGATTTCTTCTAAATTGTTCGAATCGGAAAAATACTCCACAATAGAAGTGGCTACCTTTTCTCCCACTCCTTCGATCTCCAAAAGCTCCTCTTTTTTCATCCGCATAAGAGTTTCGAGATCTGATGCGTGTTCGGCCAAGGCTTCCCCTGTCTCTTCTCCTACATATTTGATTTGCAAGCCCATTAAAAATCGAGAAAGAAGGCACTTCTTGGACTTTTCTATACTGGAGAGAAGATTGTGGATCGATTTTTCTTTAAATCCTTCGAGCTCAGCAAGAACATTTGCATCTAAGGTATATAGATCGGAAATGCGCGATACTAGCCCCTTTGTTATGAGCTGCTCCACTACCTTGTCGCCCAAATGCTCGATATCCATTGCATGCTTGCTCGCGAAAAATGCGATCCGTCGATAGCGTCTCGCAGAACACCGCGGATTGGGACAACGAACTGCTACCTCTCCTTCGCTGCGCACAACCTCTGTTTCGCAGGCAGGACAACGATGGGGCATCTTCCACACATGCGCAGTTGGGGACCGCTTCTTGACATCTACTTCTACTACCTTGGGAATGACATCCCCTCCCTTTTCAACCACTACCCAGTCGCCGACTCTAATATCTTTACGCTTGATTTCATCTTCATTGTGAAGAGTAGCTCTTGCAATTGTGCTTCCTGCAAGATGTACAGGAGTAAGTTCAGCCACAGGTGTGAGCACACCCGTTTTGCCCACCTGAATCGAAATGGCTTCAATTTTTGTAACAGCCTGCTCGGGAGCAAATTTATAGGCCACGGCAAACCTCGGTGCTTTACCAGTCGTCCCCAAAATTTGATAGGAGGGCAAATCATCTACCTTGATCACAATCCCATCGATCTCAAAAGCAAGATCATCTCTCTCTTTATGTATTCTGTCTGCAAAGTGAAAAATCTCCTCTGTTGTGGTGCATCGTGCCAGATGGCGGGCCGTTGCTGCGGGAAGCCCCCATTGATGGAGATGGTGGTTCACTTCATATTGAGATTTGATTCCCTCTCCCCCCTCTACAATGGCATAGGTGATGATGTTCAGCCCTCTTTTTGCAACCTCTTTCGGGTCGAGCAGTTTTAATGATCCTGCAGCCGCATTGCGCGGATTGGCCCAAAGCTCGAGCCCCTCCTCTTCTCTCTGCGCATTCATCTGTTGGAACACTTTTTTTGTCAAAAAAACCTCTCCTCGAATTTCCAAAATAGCGGGGATGTTTTTTCCAAAAAGCTTTAAGGGAAGCGATTTGATCGTTTTGACATTGGCAGTGACGTCGTCGCCCACCCTGCCATCGCCACGAGTAAGCGCTCGAACAAAATGGCCCTCTTCATAGCGAAGGGAGATCGACGTTCCGTCCATCTTAAGTTCTACACAAAAAAGAACTTTTTCTTTTTCCAAAAGCTTATGCACCCTCTCTACATACTCTTGCACCTCTTCTTTGGAATAGGTGTTTGCCAAAGAAAGCATGGGAACTTTGTGCTCTCCTTCTCTAAATCCCTTCGAAGGTTTTTCCCCCACTCTTTGGGTAGGAGAGTAGGACAAGACAAGGTTAGGATGCTCTTTTTCAAAAGCTTCTGCCTGCTTGACCAGAAGATCATATTCGTAATCGGAAATTACAGGCTTACATTCATCGTAATAATGGCGATCGTGCTCGCAAATGGTATCAATCAGTTCGATATACTCTTTTTGCGTATGAATTTTCTCAAATTTCTTATGCACGCATCACCTCAAAAATCATGGCAGCCAAAGGAGAAAGCGATACAATAAATTCATTGCGGCCCACCTTGCGAACTTGCTCATTTTTTTTATCGCTTCCACCAAAAGAAGCGTCATCGGTATTAAAAACCTCTTGTATGCTTTCTACTCCCGGGAGAAAAACTTTATACTCCTCTCTATAAACAGGAGTCAAATGAAAGAGGCAAAAAAGCTCCTTGCCTTCTGCTTTTCGTAAAAAAGAGATCACAGAGCTTGCATGGTCGGCAATGTCCACCCATGCAAACCCCTCATCGGAAAAATCATTGAGCCACAGCTCTTTTTTTTGCAAATACAAGAGATTCATCTGCTCGGAAAAATGGTGAAACTTTCGATTTTCTTCCAATTGGAGCTGCCACCAGGGAAATTCTTGAGAAGCATTCCACTCTTCAAAAACAGCGCAATTATTTTCCATAAAGCTGAGCTTTTTTCCTGGATGGGTCATCATGTAGGCATAAAGGAGCCGTAGGTTGGCCAGCTTTTGCCAATAATCCCCTGGCATTTTATTCAAAAGACTTCTTTTTCCATGCACAACCTCATCATGAGAGAGCACCAAGACAAAGCGTTCGTGGTAGGCATAGATCAGAGAAAAAGTGAGGTCATTTTGATGATACTTCCTATGAATGGGATCTTTTGAAAAATAGCGTAGTGTATCATTCATCCAACCCATGTTCCACTTCAGGTCAAAGCCAAGCCCGCCATCCTTTACGGGATGTGTCACACCGAAAAATGCCGTCGACTCTTCCGCGATCATCACACAACGAGGAAAACGCTCTTTCATGATCGAGTTGAGGTGTTTGAGAAACTCAATTGCTTCGAGATTGCAATTACCTCCATACTTATTGGGAATCCACTCGCCCTCTTTCCTTCCATAATCCAGATAGAGCATGGAAGCCACAGCATCCACGCGCAGTCCATCGACGTGCATCTTGTCCACCCAGAAAAGCGCACTGGCAATCAAAAAGTTGGAAACTTCTAATCTACCATAGTTAAAAATGGCCGTACTCCAGTGTGGATGCCATCCTCTTTTGGGATCTTCATGTTCATAAAGAGCAGTGCCATCAAAACGATATAGAGAAAAATCGTCCAAAGGAAAATGGGCAGGAACCCAATCCAAAAAAACGCCTATCCCCTCTTTGTGTAGGAAATTGACGAAATATTGAAAATCTTCCACGCTCCCAAAACGAGAAGTAGGAGCAAAAAAACCCGTCACTTGATAACCCCAGGATTCATCCAAAGGATGTTCCATGACCGGAAGCAGTTCTACATGCGTGTAGTGCATCGTGCGGCAATAATCTGCAAGATCATGGGCAAGTTCTTTGTAGCTGAGAAACTCTTTTCCCTTTTTTTTCCACGATCCCAGGTGCACCTCATAAATATTGATGGGGATTTTTTCTTTCTCTGTACAGCCCTCGCGCCAGATCTGGTCCTCGAATGAAAAATGATCTGCGCTAGCAACGATGGAAGCATTATTGGGTCTTTTCTCAAAAGAGATGGCAAAGGGATCCGATTTAAGGCGTATGTAGCCCTCTTGGGTTTTGATCTCATACTTGTATTTTTCCCCCTCTTTCATTCCAGGGATAAAAAGTTCCCATACTCCTAGAGGAGAGGCGATTCTCATGGGATGTTTTCTTCCATCCCAGCCATTAAAATCTCCTACCAGTGCAACTGCCTTCGCATTGGGAGCCCAAAGAACAAAACGCACACCCTGCACCTGTTCATGCTGAATGAGGTGCGAGCCCATAAAATCGTAGAGCTTGTAATGAACGCCCTTGTGAAACAAGTAAAGATCCATCTCTCCACAGGAAGAAGGAAAGGCATAAGGATCATAGCCAAGCTCTCCTCGATCATTAAACACTCGATAATCCAGCCTTGTGGTCTTAGGAGGAACCAGAAGGGCGAAAAGTCCCGAAGGATGGATCTGCTTTGCGGGAGTAATTTTTCCAAAAAGTTCTACAAAGATTTCTTTAGCATCAGGTCTCCAAAGACGAATGATCTTTTCTTTGCCCAAATGGTCATGAAGGCCCAAAATCTGATGAGGATTGCACTCCTTATTGGCAAAAAGACCCTCGAAAGAAAGCGCTTGGATGGTTGTCATCGAAAACCCATTTTTTTCCTTTATATAACGCAGCCATCTGCAATTCAATGAAATATTCCACCAGTGGCAAACATTCATTAATGGGAGAAGACGGCGCCCCATCACTCTGGAAACCAATGTAGCTTTACAACAGGAAGACAACCAAAGATTGCGCCAGATTGTCGGAACAATAAAGCAGGCGTTGGAGCAACAGAACTTACACCATCATCGCCGCCACCACCATCATCATTGGCACAGCGAAACCAAAAGGCAAGAAGCTCTTGGCATTATCCAAACAGAAGTAGAACCTTTTCTTGTTCAAAGAAATGCAAGAAGATACTCCTAGCTTCGCTCTATTTCTCGAAGCGGTCGAAAAAATAGCAATTCTTCTCTTCCACAGATAAGGTAGCGCCATTGGCGACTCTACTTCCCCTATCTTGCATTGAGCGTCTCATTCGAAATGTTTTGATCTCTTTAGGAGCTATGAGTTGCAGCTTTGCTGTTTTTCTTGCAGAAAATGAAACTCTGCGCGGCATCTTTCCTCTCCACTCCATGTCCAGAAGGCCCAGAGAGTCACATTGGATGTTTGTAAGTCTTCCTGAAATAAAAGAGGGCAAAAGATGGGGCAGTAGGTGAAGCTCGTTTGCTTTTTGTTCGAAAAACAGGGAACGAATGATCTTTGCCCCGTCTGAGACAAGAACAAAAGCAGATGCGCGTGAAGATGGCGTGTATTCTTCAAAAGGTCCCAAATGGCTCTCATCGACAAGCCTTGGAACGAAAAGTGAGGAAAATCCCGATTCCCACAACAAGTGCAAATCTTTTTTCATCCCCATAATATTCTCTTTGTCTTTTTTCTCTTCGCAAGACCCTAGCAAAAGAGCAATGCCCTCGCGTCGATCTGTCGGAGGAAAAGAAAGCCATTGCGACAAGAGAAACCAGAGAGGCAAAATCTCTTTCAGATCCCCTCGCCGTCTGATAAGATCTATGTCCTGTTTTTTATGGACGCCCAAAGATAAACGTTCAAGAGATCTACAGGGAAAATCAGGCAGATCTACAATAAAGTAAAACTTTTGCCCAGAGAAAAGCTGGGAGTCTGGTGCAAGAGTTGTGCTCACTTGGGTTTTTAAGCGACACGCGACTCCATTTTTGGGTGCTTTTTTCACCTCTAAACAGATCTTCTTTTCTTCTACTTTCACAATGAGACGCAAAAATTCCGCTCCCACCCTGCCGCTCATTTCAATTTCTCCACGCATAAGATCCAAAAAGAGGACAAAAGCGCTCATTTTCTCTGCGAGTTGTAAACAAATAGTGATCTTTTCCCCACATGGACCTTGCAGCACAAGCAGTGCAGGAAAAGCAGTGACCTTCCATAAACTTTTCGGCAAAAGAGCAGATGCTCCTGGCAGGTGAGAAAATGGGCGCATTGTTTCCGTGATTTGTATCTTCATATCATTTTTTCCTTCCCAAAAGCCCCTCTTTCTGATTTTCCAGGATTTTTACTTGCACGATCTGATTAGCAACCCCAGGCACCTGCATGCGCACTGGGATAAATTGAGGAGAATATCCCATGAGCCCCCCATTTTCTAAAAGTAATTCCACCTCTTGTCCCACAAATTTTTCCCTTTCCCGAAAAGAAGCGTCTTCTGCAACAGCAAAAAGCTCTTTTTTTCTGCGCACCACCTCTTTTCCTGGCAGATGGCCGGGCATTTTTTCTGCAGCAGTGTTGGGCCTTTTACTATAGGGAAATATGTGCACCTTGACAAAACCGACTTTTTCTACAAAATCCACTGTTTGCAAAAAATCTTCTTGCGTCTCTGAAGGAAACCCCACGATGAGGTCGGTCGTAAAGGAAAAATGGCTCTTATGCGCGCGCATCTCTTCTACTTTTTTCAAAAAAATTTCTCTGGTATAAGGGCGGCGCATTTTTTTCAATATGGCATTGCTTGCCGATTGCAATACAAGATGGAGATGAGGCATTGTGGCTCTGCCTTCGATTAGAGTTTTGATCAAATGGTCGCTGAGATGATTGGGTTCGATGGAAGAAAGCCTTAGCCTTTTGACTTTTGTGTGGATATCGATTGCTTGTATCAGCTTGGACAAACCAAAAGCATACTCTCCGATGTTCACTCCAGTCAGAACAATTTCTTGATATCCTCCTGCCACAAGCTCTTCGATTTCTCGCAGGATCTCTTCGATTGTTCGAGAAGAAGATGGGCCTCTGAGCTGAGGAATGATGCAGTAGGAACAAGCGGCGCTACAGCCATCTTGCACCTTGACAAAAGCTCTTGTATGTCCCTGAAAATGGGTAATAAAATTTTTTTCACAGCAAATATCCTGCTTTTTTGTTAAAAAAAAGAGGATTTTTTCTCTTTGCGTTTCCACCATCACTTCTACTCTCGGGTCGATCGCTTGCAGAGCTAAGGGATCGCGCTTGGCAAAGCAACCAAAGACCACAATTCTGGCGCTTCTATGTTTTTTGCAAAGAGCACGCAGGCGATTTTTACAGCTTTTTTCCGCAGAAGCGGTGACCGAACAGCTATGGATTACACATAGATCTACCCCTTCGTCTGCCTCTTGCCACCCTATCTCTTGGAGTTGCTCTCTGAGCAGCTGAGATTCATACTGATTGACCCGGCATCCAAATGTTTCGATCAAAAACTTTTTTTTCATAATTGACAATTTTTTCTCTGAGAAATTGTAAAAGTTATCTTTTTCATTTAAAAAGATGTTTTCACCTATTTTGGAAAAAAGCATACAACTTCTATAAAAGGTTTTCAAGATGAACTGCCAAGTCAAAAAAACTGATCATTTCAACAACTACTTCTTCGATTGTATCCCATCTTGCGGGACAGGGTGGGCACAAATTTCTTTAAGAATTTTTGAAATATTTTCAGCCGCATTATCGACATAAGTTTTTATGTCAAATTCAATGCTATTAATTCCAGCTCACTTGGAAAGGAGCCGCCTTCTTTTCTAAGGAAGAAGGGATCTCGATATGGAGCAGGATCTGATTTTCGTCGTCGTAATGGCAAGAGATTACCCTTCCCTGCTCCATTAGCTCGGAAACAAATGCGTAGTGGCTTTGTGGAATTTTGAGCTTCACCTCTCTGCGCAACAGAGAAATTTCCTGCATCATGAGCGCAATGAGCTCATCGAAGCCCGTTTGGTGCAGAGCGGAAATTGCAACCGTTTTTGGATAGTGGAGCCTAAAATATAAGAGCCTTGCGGGATCGGTGCAGAGATCGATCTTGTTCAGACATGTAATAATGGGCCGCTCTTGCAGTGGCCGTAGCTCTGATAACACCTGCATTGTTGTCTCTGCCTGCTGGACAGCTTCAGGATGGCCCACATCGACCAGATGCATCAAAATATCGGCGTCCAGAGCTTCTTCCAAAGTGCTTTTAAAAGCCGCAACTAGTGCATGGGGAATCTTGCGCACAAATCCCACTGTATCGATGAGCAAAATCTCTTGTTTGTTGGGAAGGAGGTATTTGCGCGTTGTCGTATCTAGCGTGGCAAACAGCTTATCTTCCACAAGAACATCGGCTTTCGTCAAAGCGTTCAATAAAGTGGATTTGCCTACGTTGGTGTAGCCAATAATTGCAAAGGAGGGAATGTGTCGCCGTTTTCTCTCTTTTTTTTGTACTTCCCGGTGTTTTTTTACCTCGATAAGCTCCTTTTGGAGCTCGGCAATTTTTCTTTTCAAAATACGCTTATCGATTTCAATCTGCTTCTCCCCTTCTCCTTTCAGTTGCCCTCCACTACCTCCTCCCGTTTTTTGTCGACTCAAGTGTGTCCAGAGTCTGGTCAAGCGAGGTAGCTGGTACTGGCTAGCAGCAAGCTCTACTTGGATCTTGGCCTCGCGCGATTTGGCCCTTTGCGCAAAAACGCCCAAAATTAACTCGGTCCGATCCATGACGCTTCGTCGCAAAATTTTTTCTAGGTTGCGCTGTTGGTGGGGAAAAATCTCCTCGTCGAAAATCACCACATCCGCCTGCAGTTCTTCAGAGCTAAGGCCTATCTCTTTGCATTTGCCCTTTCCGATATAGGTGGAAGATTCAAAATGGTGGAGAGGTACTAAGATGCTCTTGACCGTGATCAACCCAAAAGTAGCACACAAAGCCTGTAGTTCCACCAAACTCTGCTCGCACAGCTGTTTTTCTCTCGAAGAAAAATAGACACCGACGAGAAGAGCTCTTCCTTGTCTTTCCTTCTGTGGGTCGAGGCGACCTTTACTTTGCTCCATGATCCTCCGCATATGTGAAAGGAAGCTCTAGCCCATCATATGCCAAAAAAAAGCCAGGTGGCAAATCGGCGCTGATCGACTCGTGATCCATCGCATGAGAAATATGGGTAAAATATGTTTTTTTGGCACCCACGTTTTTGGCAAAAACAAGTGCATCGTCTAGTCCAAGATGCATCGCTGTTGTCTCATGGCGCAGAGCACTCATGGCCAGTATGTCTACTCCCCGCAAATGGTCAAAAATAGCATCATCGTATTTTCCAACGTCTGTAAGATAAGCAAAATTTCCAACGCGATATCCCATCACCTTTACATCTCCCTGAAAATAGCTTACGTAGGAAATGTCGATCCCTGCAAATCGAGTCGAACCAGAATTCTCTTTCATTTCACAAAAGTCAAAAAAGGGAGCTGCATAACCGCCCGCAAAGAGATAATAAAAGCGTTGCATCAACTCTTGTTTCGTCTCTACAGA
Source organism: bacterium (assembly GCA_021811265.1). GTDB lineage: Bacteria > Chlamydiota > Chlamydiia > Chlamydiales > SM23-39 > JAJZPH01. The sequence goes on along the minus strand of JAJZPH010000027.1, from coordinate 17,620 downwards.
AAGAAGGCAGGGCAAGCTTTTGTGATGGACATAGTAATAGTTGCGCAGATCATCGCAGCCTGCAATGTGGTCGGCATGGAGATGGGTAAACAATATGCCATCGAGATGTTGAAGGGCAAATTTCAAGGCCTGCTGACGAAAGTCATGACCTGCATCGATCAAAAGTTTTTTCTTATGGAGAAGAAGAAGTCCAGAGGAGCGCAAGCGTTTGTTTTTCAAAGAAGAAGAGCTGCAGACGCTACAAGTGCATGCAACCTGTGGTATTCCAAAAGCAGCGCCTGTTCCTAAAAATAAAAAACGACCTTCCATCATGATTCTTTACGTTTGATCTCAAGAAGATTATAACTTTCTGCTGCAAAGTTAAAAAAGAAAACAACAGCCGGAGTCAAACAAGCGCAAAAGGGAACCATGATAAAAAACCATTGCAAAGCAAGAGAAAGGGTCTGTTGTGCTACGAGATAGTGGAGCTCGGTTAGAATTGCTGCAAGAAACAGAATACCGATGACAAAAGCAGTAGGAAGAGCAGCGACGGCAAAGAATACCAGATTGGAAAAGAGCTGTTTGCGAAATCTGCGGATCAATCCCAAATCAAAATGCAATTTTTCCACAGGTCTCAGTGCAACAGCAGGGCTGACAAAGAAGAGCAAAAAGAGGTTCACAAGCGCAAGCAGCAAAGAACTTAAAATAATCAAAAAGGGAGCAAAGGTCAAAATCACACCTATGAAGGGCCCAATATGTGGAATCTCCTTCAAGAAGATAAAAATACCAAAAATGACCCATAAAAAAAGGTAGAGCAAAATGGGGGGGATTGAAAGATAGGAAGTCCCTATGATGAGCTGCCAGGAGTGTTTTAAAATTTCACGATATCTCCCTTTCAGTCCCTTGACCTCGTGATAATAGATGCGGATCAAAAAAACGCCCAATGAGAGCATGATGCCGGAAGAGAGGAAAATGGGCAAAAAAACAAGACTCATCGCGACCCAACCAGAAGCGTCCAGGGCAAGAGCTCTACAAAAGATGACCAAAATTCCGCACAAAACGAGAAGCAGAAAGACAAGAAATACCTTCTTTTTCGCAAAAGAGTGAAAAAAAGCCCTGTTAAAACAATTTTCCAAATCTTCCCATCGCATAAGGACAACCTCGAAGTAAACAACTCAAAGATACTCTTCTCTATAGGAAAAAACAATGAGAAAAATGTGCCTTGAAAATAGAGAGTGTTCGAGGTGGTGTTTTCTATACCCAAAGACCTTGGAAAATCGGTTTCTAGAGCATGTCAAAACGACTTTCCAAGGTCTTTTTGGCATACTCTACTTTCTGGATTTTCGAATCTTTCCCAAAAAAGAGACAAATTTCCCCAAAAATATTCCCGTGATGGTACCTGAGATAAAAAGATCGCTGCCAAAAATTAAAATATGCTCCTTGGCTCCAGCTGCAACAGCGTGTAGATAGCCAAAAGAATATTTCGATAGAAAAAGCAACACAGACAGAATGAGGATAGACCATGTGCCGGGAATAGTGATGCGTTTTTCCTTTCTATGGACCTTGACGACAACCGATTGATGCGTCCACCAGCCTATGGAGCTTCCAAAGGAGATGGCAAAAAGCCAAACGCTAATCGTGGCGCGCGAAATGCCATATTTTTCGACCAAATAACCAAAAGACCAGATCAGAACCAGGATGGGAAGAAGAAGAAGCCTATTAAAAGAAATTGTTCTGGACGTTCTCGACCGAATGCCCACAAAAACACAGCTAAGAAAGATCAGATAAACCCACAAGGGAGTAGATTGAAATACTGCCAAAAAATAGTTCATTTCACCTCAATCGATAGAAGTAGTGGGGATGAACAAGGGAAGCTTTGCATTTTTTCTCATGAAAAATTTGCGCAACAACACCTACTGAGCGCGCGAGAGCAAAAAGCAGAGGATAGTATTGCGTCTTTGTCAATCCTGCTGCGTACAATAGGGCTCCTGATATGGCATGTACATTGGCAAAGGGATTGGAAATGCGTGGATAGGAGTGCGATAAAACCTTAGGCGCAAGGTAGCGCATGCGCAGGGCCATCTTGATCAACGGATGCCCCGGATAATGGTTTCTTGCAAAATTATAGAGAAGAGTTGCCCTTGAATCCTCCACGCGAAGTGAGGGATGACCAAATCCAAAGAGAAGCTCTTTTTTCTCCAGTTTTTCCTGTAAAATTTTTTCAATCTCTTCGTCCAGACCAATTCCCTGCGTAACCTCTTCAATCTCTTGAAGAAGCTCAAGGCTTTTGACAGAGGCAAAAGATACGAGATCTCCAGAAAAGGCAATGAGCGCAGCGGAAAGCGAACGATAGATATCGACCGAAGCAGAAGATACAACCCTGCCCACAAAAGTCTCGATTGCACCTCCCTCGTCGTCATAAAAAAGGATCTGTAGAAGAGAAAAGAGAGCAGAAAAGGTCTCTTTTTGCACCAAAGAAAAGGGAAGCATCTCGATAAAGTTTTGGACATATCCCTTCTCGCCAGCACAAGAAGATGGTATTTCTCCATTTTCGTATAACTGGATTACGGTTGCTGCAATCTGGGGAAGTTTAGCTATGATGTTCCAACAATCCTCTTTGAGATCTTTTTTTCTCTCCATACATCCGAGAAGCTGAAGCGCCATGGAAAAACCAGAGAGCGGATCTGTCTTTTTTGTTAGTTTTCTCATTTCAGACAAAAACTCTTGCGAACAGAGATTGTTTTCGATCTCTTGTGCAAAGACGCGCACTTCAGCCGCACTTCCTTCTCTTCCATGAAAAAGCAGATAGATCACTTCCAAAGGATCTTTTAGGACAAGTTCGAAGAAAGACCTACCGAGATAAAAGACTCCTTTATAGGGATCCACATAAGAGGTAGAAGAGTAGCCCACAGGAATATCTCTCAAACCCTTGTGCAGATGATCTTTAGTAATCTCAAAAACCACTCCCTCTCGCATAAGCGCTCCCGCTTTTCTTCTTCTTACATAAAGTTTTATAAAAAATTTGTCGACGGAATTCTGGATCAGATTTGATCCCATAAGATTTTTTGGCGCATCTCTTGCATGAGCTCTACCATGTAGTGCAAATTGTGAATGGTCGCCAGAGTAAACGCGACCAGTTCTTTTGCTTTGAAAAGATGGTGCAGATAAGAGCGATGATAGTGCTGACATGTCCAGCAATGGCAGGTGGGGTCTATAGGTTGCAAAGAACTTTCGTTTTCTTTTTTGAGAATTTTTAGACTCCCCATTTTAGTAAGGAGCAGGCCATGGCGTGCGGCCTTGGTGGGATAGGAACTATCAAAAGTATCTATCCCTAATGGAACAATCTTTTGCACAGAAACAAGATCTCCGATGCCCAAAAGATGACGGGGTTTTTCTTTTGGAAGATGGGGAAGGGTAAACGAAAGCATCTGCACCATTTCTTCTTTACTTTTCCCCACACTACCTCCCACTGCATAGCCATCAAAAGCAAGAGCGGTTAAAATTTCACAGCTTTTTTTCCTAAGATCTTTCTCCACCCCTCCATGGATTACTCCCCAGATCTGCTGGCCTTTCGGCTCTTTTTGATGTGCGCGAAAAGAACGCTCTTCCCATCGGTGGGTCCTGGCAAAAGAATCTCGTAGATTTTCTAATGACGCGTGATAGGGAGGAAGTTCATCTAGAGGAATGATGATGTCGGCTCCCAATTTTTTTTGCGCTTCGACAGAGCTTTCTGGAGTTAAAAAGATCTTGGAGCCATCGCGATAGGAGCGAAAAAGAACTCCTTCTTCGTCAATTTTCAGCACCATCCCCTCGCTCTTTTTTTTCCCTGCACTTTTTAACTCTTCAGCCACAGAACCAAAAGCCAAAGAAAAAACCTGAAACCCCCCTGAATCGGTAATAATAGGAAGCGATCGCTTCATAAATCCATGCAGCCCGCCTGCTTTTTCTACGACAGCAACTCCGGGCTGTAAAAGAAGGTGGTAGGTATTACAAAAAAGCAATTGCAAACCCATATTCGTTACCATTTGCGAATCGAGAGCTTTGATCGTACCGTTAGTCCCCACCGCTACAAAATTTGGCGTTTCGATCACTCCGTGCGATGTGATAATCTTTCCGACTCTAGCTTTCGAAATTTTTGAAGTATGCAGAATTTCAAAGGTCATGGTCAGCTCGCCGGATGAGAGGCTGGAGAAAGGGAAGAAAAGTTCCGTAGAGAAAAATCACCACTGCTTTGATGGCAAAACTCACAAAAATCACATCAACAACAGATCCTACCACTCCTAAAAGTCCAAGCATCGTGAATGCAACAGTATCTAGAAATTGCGAGCAGAGAAGAGATCCATTCATACGAAGAAAAAAAAGATTTTCCTTATGCTTTTTCAAAAATCCATACAACCAGGCATCAAACTTCTGTACCAGATAAAAAACCGACAAAGAAGCTAAGACAATGCGCGCTGTCGAGGAAAAAATCTTGGAGAAAGCATCATGTGTTGTGTCAAAACAATTGGGCAGATAAAAAAGATGAACTTTGCTCATGCAAAGAAAAAAAAGAAGGGCCAGAAAGGAAAGAGAAATGGCTGTTTGCGCCTTTTTTGCTCCATAAATTTCGCGTATGCAATTGAGGCCCAAAAGAGCGCCCACTGCATAGACATCGCTGCACGTAACATCCCATCCAAAAAGCCGCATCTGCTTTACAAGGAAAAGATTGGCAAAAACTACCTGTAGCACGACAAATAGATATAGAGTCTCTTTCCCCCTCTTCAAGGCAATCCATAAAAAGCCCAGCACAAAAAAAAGATGAAGAAAAAAGATTGATTCATTCATAAAATTGGCAGAGAAGTTTTGCGCCTTAACTATACCAAAACCAGAGATTTATACCAAAGAACCTTCAGCAAAAACAAAAGGTGCCATTCTTAAGAATTTCAAACTTTCATTATAAGGTATGAGGATGGCAAGATCCCTGTCATAGGAGATGGGCTTTGACTTTCTCTCTTTCCTTCTAAAACCAACGGTTGCACTCCAGGTGCTATATCTGGAAAAGATCCTTCCAGCTTTTGTTGTCTATTGCCCCAATCTGCAGAAAGGCCTTCTTTTCTCCGTTCTTCATAGAGACAAACCTCGTCATCACCCATTTCTTCGCGTTCCCTTTTTCTACTCTCTTCTTCTAGTGAAAGGGGAGATACAATACGTTTAGGGTTTACAGGCACAATCGCAATCTCGCCAAACGCAGCTTTAATACCTGCTGGTTGCTTTGCACCATCCATTTTATCGTCGCTCGGACAGAAAGCCCTTTTCATTCTCTCTTGGCCCAAGGCTTTTGATGCACTTGACATAATATCTGAAATCTCTGCATCGTCCATTGTGTCGTCATATTGGAAAAAATCAGTTTCCATTCTCTCTTGACCAACAGCAACTCCTCTAGAACCTATTTCTGTAGTAGATGTCGTCATAAATACTCCATTCAAAAAATATTAAATTATTACTTACAATTTATCTTTATACACAAAGAACTTGGAAAATCGGTTTCTGGGCACGCCAAAAACTCGGGGATGGAAGATCGCAAACTGCCCCATATTCATTAATCGAGGATTTTCGCGTAGCTCTAGAAACCGATTTTCCAAGTTCTTTGTGTATAATTCTTAAACAACGGAGAAAGAGGGCCTTTTCATGGTCCTCTTTCTCCACTCTATAAAAGAGCTTTATCCTACTCTATGGATTTGAAAAATAGATGTTGTGATCCAAGTAACACCTTCAAGCGAGCGATGATCTCATCCGCAACTTCTGGAAATTGGTGGTGCCAGGTAGTCTTGTCAGTGCAACCCGTCTTTTTCAATCCCGACCCCACATCTGCGTAGGCTTCATCTTGGTCAGACTGAGATTCTCTCAAATCTACTAAACATAGTGTTCCATCTTCTCGAACGCGGAAATTGGCAAATTGCAGGTCTAAAGAAACTCTACACTGAATTGCGCTAGCAAAAAAGTGCGTAAGCATGGAAAGAAAATTCTCTTTCAACTGAGAATTTGCCATGATTTGACCTATTTTATCTTGTACAGAAAATGGAACATATTCCGTTTCAAAATAGCCATCACTTACAGGGTCGTTGTAAATTGTTGCGCAAGGCAGTTCCCGAGAAAGACACCATCTATATTGCTCCATCGCATTTTGCGTCCACTCTTCTAATGAAGATTCATCATGCTTCTGTTTATACACCTTGATGACACGGTTCTCTCGGAGAAAGACCTCTTTGTATTGACCTTCAGAAGACAGTTTCTCTGTTTGAGCACCAGCCGTTGTAGCAAGAATCTCAAAGTGTTTTCTTGCTTCTATAAAGGGTTTGTTTTTCACCATTCTCTGAGCAGACACTATGCTCTTTTTCCTTGGCGCTGGAGGAGGTTGTTTTGATACCGATAGAGGGAACGATTGCCTCGTTGTTTTCTCCTCTTGTGCGTCACAAAAGCCATCTTCTTGAGGCATAGGAAGAGACAATCTTTTTCTGCTTTCGACTTGCTCAAAGCCAGACGTGTCGGGAAGAGGAAAACGAATCTTCGCAACATACGCTACTGTGAAAGCCGATGATGAGCACATTGAGGAAGGATCATCTTCCCAGGGCAAATGTCTTCTACCATCTGATGGCTCTGTAAACAATTGCTTGCATACTTTTTTGCTAGGACTTGCAACATGGGGATTTTTTGCCTCTCTTTTTTGGGATGGAGAATCAGGCGTTACAGCAGTACTGCTCCTAGGTGAAAAAGGAAAATGAATAGGACCCGCTGGAGTAGATCCATTAACTTGACCAGTCATAGATTATTACCTTTTTTTAAATTTTTATTTGATAATTAACGATTATAGAACTTTTAAGCATTAAAATAAACCGATTAGTTGTTTTTTTAAACTAAAATTATTATTTTAATAAAATAAATTTTTAACATTTAAAATTTATTTTAACCGCTGCTAGCGCAAAAGTTAGAACAACTAATCCCTTAATCCTTAACTGAAAACACCGGAAAAATTTAAATTAGCAACTGTGCGGAACCATTTTTGTCAGCCGATAGCGCACACAAGTAGGCAAAAAGACATCGAGTAGTTGGAAGGACAGCCTGTCTTCTGGAAACGTTTTACCACCCACCTCTTCGTAAAACGAAGGGAGGGCAAAAGAAAATAAGGAACCTTGAAAAAAGAAACACAAGAAAACATAAAAACCGCCACGGTGATTACTTTTTATAATATTAAGATGCTAAGCTTTTTGGAGTTTTAGCAGACAAAATAGGAAAAACTAAAAAAGTAGTGTAGCGCAAAAGGTAAAAAAATCAAATGTTTGTTCTCAAGCTGTCCTCAAACGCTCTGGAAAAATTGTCAGAAAAGACCTCTCTATTTTTCTGGCCTTTTGGAAAGATTTTCCATCGGAATCGTGGGAATCTTTTTGGGAAGTGATAACCCAAAAATTTGAGAGTAAAAATACTCTTCCGCTTCAAGGCAGTGCTTGAGATTGGATGCTCTTTGAAAACCATGTCCCTCTTTCTCAAAAAGAAGAAGCGCGGTTGTCACCCCATTGCGCTTCAGGGCGGCAAACATCTTTTTAGATTGATCGGGAGGGACAATTTTATCTTCCAATCCATGAAAAAAAAGAGTGGGAAATGCAATCTTGTCCGCGTAATGGATGGGAGAGAGCTCTTCGTAAAGCTGCTTTTTTTCTGGGTAAGGACCAACAAGCAGATCCCCATAACGCGCTTCAAAGCGGTGGGTTTCTTTGACTATGCATTCCAGATCGCTCATTCCATAGTAACTCACAGCTGCGTGAAAAACATTGCGGAAAGCAAGGGCAGCAAGAGCAGTGTAGCCGCCAGCACTACCGCCTTTGATAATGAGGCGATTTGTATCCACTAGGCCCTTCTCTATTAAATCCTGCGCAGCAGCAATGCAATCGTCCACGCTATACAATATGTGCCCGTAGAGTTTTTTTCGAAAAGCTCTACCATACCCCGAGCTTCCTCGATAATTCACGTCCACAACAGCATATCCTCGGCTGGTCCAAAATTGCACACCCAAACTTAATATGGGAAAAGCTTGTGCAGTGGGCCCCCCATGGGCCAAAACAATCAAAGGAGGCTTTTCTTTCTGAGGCAGCCTATAAGAAGAATTTTTTGGAGGATAATAAAAGCCATAAGCGCGCTCGTTATCTGTTGTCAAAAAAGTTATTTCTTGTGGAGTGGATAGTTCTGATACTTCCAGGTGCAGGTTTTTCGATGATTTTACAATTGTAAAGACCTCATTGTGCACATCCATTTGCACAATGGAGAGAAATTGTGAGGAGGAGCCCGCAATGAAATAGGCAAAATGCTTATCTGCTGTGACACTTGTAAAGTAGGTAAAGGGGGTTTTTATCTCCCTCCAATTTTTTGCAGCCACATCAATCAACGCCAAATGGCCAATTCCCTTCTGAATATAGGCGCATAGGATCTGATATCCTCCATCATCATTAGGAACAAAAGCATATGTGGAAATTCCTTTGTACCATTGTGGCACTCCAAATTCAGCGTCCATTGAAAGCACAGCTTCGATTTTTTTCCCCTCCAAAGAGTACAAATTCCAATACCCGCTTTTCTCGCTTATAAAAAAAAGCTTCCCATCAGGAGCCCACATGGGTTGAAAAACCGAAGCATATTCTTTGTCCACCACCAGTTTTTCTTGCGCTAAAGATCCATCCTTCTCTACAGAAACGATGGTCAAACAAGCTGCATCCCACGGCATCGAGGGATAATTCCAAGAAAGATAGGCCAGTTTGGTGCCATTGGGACTCAAAGCAACCGAGGAATAAAAATCATCACCTTCTGCTAATACCTTTTTAGCTTTCGTCTCAAGATCGATGCTGATGAGAGATTGACTCCCCTTGCCTTCCATCTGTTCTTCTGTGCAGATCAGGCGATTCCCAATAGGATCGAACAGAAGATCTCCATAGAGAACGTTCTGTTCATTTGTGAGTTGGTGTACTTTTCGTCCAGAGTCGATCCAATAAATACATTGATCCTTCTGATTACAGAAAAAAATCTTCTCGCCAGCAAGTGCGTAGGATTTTCCTCCATATTCATTGATCCTCGTGCGAGCACTCCACGAGGCAGGCAAAAGATTTTCCTCAGTTTTTCCTCGGATCACTACTAGCATTGTCTGCCCTTTTTTCGAAGGATTCATTTCTTCAAAAAAAAGTGTAGTTCCATTCGTACTCAGATGGTTCAATCGAAGACTTTCTTCTACCACCATTTCGGAAGAAATTTTTGACTCCCAACAACCCGCCGGTGCTTCCATCACTCCTATCATGAGTCCCTCCTTACATAAAATTTTAAATAGACAGTGCGCATAAAATTATTTTTATGCAATTCATGAAAATAATGGTAGTTTTGCACTATAGCTCTCTGCGCATCTTCCTAATTTTCAGAATATGGCTCAAAAACATCTCTGACATTGACCAAATCGTTTTGCAAGAGTAAAATTTACTTCTAAATCAAAGGGTTCTGATGTCTATTTTTCTCATTCTGTTTACCTATGCAACTTGGACCACAATCTTTGCTCTGGGCAAACAGACGTTGGAGTTTTGCTCTCCCCTCTTCCTTACCAGTACCCGGATGATCTTAGCCGGAATACTCCTTCTCTCTTACTTAGCCATTTGTAAACCACATTTTTTAAAAATACAAAAAAAACATATTTTTCCACTTATTCTTTTAGCATTTCTCTGCATGTACTTGTCCAATTTTTTTGAATTTTGGGGAATGAAACACGGTCTTTCTGCAGCAAAAACCTGTTTCATCTACAGTTTATCTCCCTTTTTTGCAGTCTTTTTTTCCTACATGCACTTCAACGAAAAGATGAACATTCGCAAATGGCTGGGCATGCTTGTTGGCTTTTTTGGAGTGATCTCTTCCTTTCTTTTTCAAAGCGAATCAGAAAAAAGTATTGGCGGCATTGGTTTTATTTCTTGGCCAGAGCTCTCGCTATGCGCAGCCACACTCTGCTCCGTTTATGGATGGGTACTTCTGCGCCTTCTTGTGAAAGAAGAGAGCAATCAAAAATCCCTCTCACCTCTTTTTGTCAATGGCTCCACCATGCTTCTTGGCGGTATTTTTGCACTGATCCATTCGTTTTTTATAGACTCTTGGTCCCCGCTTCCAGTACCTCTTGCACACTTAGGTGTTTTTGCTCGTGAGATTTTGTTAATGACCTTTATTTCCAACATCCTCTGTTACAACCTTTACGGCTATCTCTTAAAAAAATTCACCAACACCATACTTTCCTTTTTTGGCCTCCTTAGCCCCTTCTTTTCTTCCCTTTCTGCCTGGTGGATCCTCGGTGAAAAACCATCGTTGGTAATCTGTCTTTCCACCTGCGTTGTCTTATTGGGACTCTGGATCGTCTACCGCGAAGAACTTCGTCTAGGATATGTCCAAAAAAGCCTACGTAAAGAAAAAGCTTTACAAGCCAATTTTGACAATTGAAGTAAAGAATAAAAAATGAGATAATGTTGTTGCCAAAATCCAGAAAAACGGAGGAAAAAAATAGTTACAATTTTAGATTGTACACGGCGATCTCTCGCCACTCTGTATTCTTGGATTTACGCTGATGCATCTCAAGCAGATATTATGAAAGAACCTCTGCATTTTGGCGCCCAGGAATGGAAAAAACATTTTGGAATCGAGGTGACAGAACCAATGATTCCTTCAACAATTAAGGAAATATTAGAAAACAAATGTCCCTTTTGGCCAGATAAGCATATTAAAGAAAGTCATTTTTTGTGCCTGATCCCCAATGACTTAACTTTACAAAAACTCTGCGAATTGACACAATGCCTATCAAGATCTTCACTCTCCACAGAAACCACAGATCTTCATTGGATTTTAATCACCAGAAAAATCATTCCCACTACTTCTGAGCAGAGCTTTTCGACAGTAGAAAAAATTGTTTCAGAACGGGGATACAAAATTCCCACTCTACTTGAAGCTGCTACTGCTGTTTTAGCGGCAAAATCTTTACAAGTTGCGCTATTTCCAAGCCGAGAAGACTTCACAGCATGTCAAGAAAAGTATAATGGCACTCATGTCTTAGTAGGATATGATTCCATTGCCCCCTGCTCCATTTATGTAAATAATTTAGGAGATATCGCGGGCGCTGCTGGTGTTTGGTACTAGCTTTTCGAGAGGGTTTTTCTTCGAGAGTGTCTACAAACTAAGTTTCTATTGATTTTGTGGCTTTTTTGAATCGATTTTTTCCTTCAAATGTTGAGGGGGTTAAAACATCGGTAAAAAAAGAGTTATACACAAAGAACTTGGAAAATCGGTAACCACTTAAACCCAAGAGATTCGTTAAAAAAATGTTTTGGTTAAATTTCTTGTTCGCGTATGATTTCAGGAATCAAATTGCATATTCCTGAAATTCAGGAACAAGATCATGGCTTTTTTAACCGACAAAGAAAGGAATCAACTCAAAGTGCAACACAAGCGAGAACGAGATGGGCGGATTCGCGACAGAATTAAGGCTGTGCTGCCCATCGACAACGGATTGAAAAACTGGTTGCAGAGATATGGATTTTCGTACAAAAAACCAGCGATTGTTCCTGGGAAGGCCAACAAGGAGCAGCAAAAGGAATGGTTGGCTGAATAGGAAAAATTGAAGCAAAAGCTCTCGAAGGACGAAACCATCTGTTTTATAGACAGCGCTCATTCCACGCATAACGTGCAAACTGCTTATGGATTGCTGCATTTGTCAAACAGTTCTTCATTTCAGAGGCGCTCTCTTCTGAGCAACGAGCCTTGCCTGAGCGCAAAAAAAGCCCGAGGGAAACTCCCTCGGGCTTAAATGAAAAGAGGAAGTTTTTTTGGGTATAACAAAACATACTGTAACGATCACGGAGATTTTATGAGTTTCGCAACTCTTATCAATAAGGCATATCCAGCTGCCAAAGTCCATCACGTTCTTTGCCAAGAACCCTATGTGACCTTCATTCGAGAAGGGAGAAAAACAGTAGAGGGCAGAATTGGAACTCCTTATTACACCAAAATTTGTGCAGGAGATATTATACACCTATACAATCGAACAACGGAAATATGGTGTAGGGTTATGCGCACAGCTATGTACCCCTCTTTCCGACAGCTGCTGGAAAAAGAAGGACTAAAAAACATGCTTCCCCAAGCAAGTTCCATTGAAGAGGGAGTGTACATCTGCAAATCATTTTCCGCTGGTAGAGAACCTAGATTTGGTGCTTTTGCAATAGGGGTAAAACCCATAACCACAGAAGACTTGAAAGAGCAAGCTCCACAACCCATTCCGGAAAGAAAAGCTGGCGACACCCCTCAACTTAAACGCTCTCGAGCGCCAGAGCAACCCGATTCCGATCTCGTTGAAAAAAGAACCCGACAGGACTCAGAGGAAAAACAAGACTCTTCTCATTTTCATCGAAATCACCATGATCATGACTACCGTGATCACGATCATAAGCCTAGCCGCTCTCGAGCGCCGGAGCAACCCGATTCCGATCTCGTTGAAAAAAGAACTCGACAAGACTCAGAGGGAAAACAAGACTCTTCTCATTTTCATCGAAATCACCATGATCATGACTACCGTGATTATGATCACCACGATCATAGTCATGATCGTGACCACCGTTCTACCTTTTTATCTTAAAATGCTGCTGATGCAATCGAATCAAAAAAAAAGCCCGAGGGTTTTCCCTCGGGCGTAAATAAAAACTGGCAGCGACCTACTCTCCCATACTCTTGTGTATAGTACCATCGGCGAAAAAAGGCTTAACTTCTGAGTTCGATATGGGTTCAGGTGTTTCCCTTTTTCCATTACCACCAGCAAAGTTCTTTTTCATTGAATCAAGTTGGTGTTTGAGCCGTAAAATTAATAACGATCAAATCTTTGGACTTATTAGTATCGGTTCGCTTCATGCATTGCTGCACTTCTACGTCCAACCTATCTACCTTGTCATCTTCAAGGAGTCTCTTGGGATACCTTATCTTGAAGGAGGCTTGGCGTTTAGATGCTTTCAACGCTTATCCTTTCCGAACTTGGCTACCCGGCTATGCACTTGGCAGTACAACCGGAACACCATCGGTTCGTCCACTTCGGTCCTCTCGTACTAGAAGCAGCTCTTCTCAAGTATCCTACGCCCACGACAGATAGGGACCAAACTGTCTCACGACGTTTTGAACCCAACTCGCGTACCACTTTAATTGGCGAACAGCCAAACCCTTGGGACCTTCTCCAGCCCCAGGATGTGATGAGTCGACATCGAGGTGCCAAACCGCCACGTCGATAGGGACTCTTGGTGGCGATCAGCCTGTTATCCCCGGAGTACCTTTTATCCGTTGAGCGACGGCGATTCCACTCTCCACCGCCGGATCACTAAACCCTACTTTCGTACCTGCTCGACTTGTTGGTCTCACAGTTAATTTGCCTTATACTTTTACGCTCACTTCGTGATTGCCAACCACGATGAGGCAAACTTTGGACTCCTCCGTTACTCTTTAGGAGGATACCGCCCCAGTAAAACTGCCCGTCTGACATTGTCCGAACTCCAGTTTCATGGAGCTTCGTTAGATCCTCAACTTACCAAGACCGGTATTTCAACGTCGACTCCAGAAACCCTAACGAGTCTCCTTCTCCGTCTCCCGGCTATCCTACACATGGCAAGTCAAGGGCCAATATCAAAGTACAGTAAAGGTTCACGGGGTCTTTCCGTCTTATCGCGGGTAAACGGCATCTTCACCGCTACTACAAGTTCACCGAGTCTCTCGTTGAGACAGTGCCCAGATCGTTAGGCCATTCGTGCAGGTCGGAACTTACCCGACAAGGAATTTCGCTACCTTAGGACCGTTATAGTTACGGCCGCCATTCACCAGGGCTTTAGTTCAATGCTTCGCCTTAAGCTAACATCTTACTTTGACCTTTTGGCATTGGGCAGGTCTCACACCATATACTTCGTCTTACCTGACTTCGCATAGTGCTGTGTTTTTGTTAAACAGTCGCCTGGGCCATTTCTCTGCGACCCATCTTTGCTCATTTCAGTTTCTAAAATAAACAACTATGGGCTCTCCTTCTTCCAAAGTTACGGAGATAATTTGCCGAGTTCCTTAACGAGAGTTATCTCGCGCGCCTGAGAATTTTCTTCTTACCCACCTGTGTCGGTTTTGGTACGATCACCTTTAGCGGTTAGAAGTTCTTTCTTGGAAGCTTCGCTACACATCTTCGGTTCCTCTTACGATTCCCCTCATCAACTACCTAGCGTTTCCGTGAGCGGATTTTCCTACTCACACGCCTCATAGCCAAACGGACACTTCCAATCGTCCGCGTGCTTCACTTACTTCGTCACTTCTTCACCATTGCCTACGGTGGCTCAGGATTATTTAACCTGATTCCCATCACCTACGCTTTTCAGCCTTGGCTAAGGGGTCGGCTAACCCAGGGAAGACGAGCTTTACCCTGGAAACCTTGGGTTTTCGGCGAGGAAGATTTTCACTTCCTTTATCGTTTACTCATGCCATGCATCTTCACTTGTATGCGCTCCAGCGCTCCTCTCGGTACGCCTTCTATGCACATACAACGCTCTCCTACCACTTATATTCTTCATATAAATCCGTGATTTCGGCTCTATGCTTTAGTCCCGTGTATTATCGGCGCAGAGTCTCTCGATTGGTGAGCTGTTACGCACTCTTTAAATGATGGCTGCCTCTAAGCCAACATCCCAACTGTCTGGGAAACTCCACTTCCTTACTCACTTAGCATAGAATTCGGGGCCTTAATCGACGGTCTGGGCTGTTCCCCTTTTGACAATGAAGCTTATCCCCCACTGTCTATCTCCCAGTGACTTTTTTGGTATTCGGAGTTTGGTTCCAATTGGTAGACCGGTAGGTCCCCTCATAGATCCAGTGCTCTACCCCCAAAAAAGTTTCACTGAGGCTAACCCTAAAGTTATTTCGGAGAGAACAAGATATCTCCAAGTTTGATTGGCCTTTCACCCCTATTCACAACTCATCCAAGACTTTTTCAACAGTCACTAGTTCGGTCCTCCACAGGGTGTTACCCCTGTTTCAACCTGGTCATGAATAGATCACTTGGTTTCGTGTCTATACCGTATGACTTCTCGCGCTATTCACACTCGCTTTCGCTTCGGCTCTGGAACTTCTTACATCCCTTAACCTAGCCATACAGCATAACTCGCTGGCTCATCATGCAAAAGGCACGCCATCAGCCATTCCCTTATAAAGGGCATAGGCCTCTGACCGTTTGTAAGCTACCGGTTTCAGGTTCTATTTCACTCCCCTAACAGGGGTTCTTTTCATCTTTCCCTCACGGTACTCTTCTCTATCGGTCATCAAATCGTATTTAGCCTTAGAGGGTGGTCCCCCCAGATTCAGACCGGGTTTCACGTGTCCGGCCCTACTCAGGTGCCTGCTCGCTTTCTTCCTTTTTTCGTCTACGGGGCTTTCACCCTGTTTCGCCCACCTTTCCAGGTAGTTCAACTAAAATTCAGAAAAACTTTATTGCAGGTCCTACAACCCCGGAAAGATTCTTTCCGGTTTAGGCTCTTTCCCGTTCGCTCGCCGCTACTTGGAAAATCACATTTGCTTTTCTTTTCCTCCGCTTACTGAGATGTCTCACTTCAGCGGGTCTCGCTTTCCTATCCTATGTATTCAGATAAGAATGATAGGATTTTTTCCTATCGGGTTTCCCCATTCGGATATCTTCGGTTCAACGCCTCTTACCAGCTCCCCGAAGCTTTTCGCAGGTTTGCACGTCCTTCTTCGCCGTTTGATGCCAAGACATCCTCCGATAGCTCTTATAAACTTAATCTTTATTTCTTCGCCGTCTCAAACACCAGCTCGGTTCAATGAACTTTTTTTCTTTGAGCTACCTTGACTTGGCTTTCGCTTCGCCAAGATATCTCTGAACTTTGCTTTGTTTCTTTCTTGCTGATCATTCAACTGTCAAGAT
>JAJZPH010000027.1:0-1559 GCA_021811265.1 bacterium | reverse complement strand
TTGACAGTGGCAGTGAAGAGACGAAGAGGAAATTTGCATCCCAACCTAGGATCAGAATCACTTATCGTGATTCTATTTGTCCTTAAAGGAGGTGATCCAGCCCCACCTTCCGATAGGGCTACCTTGTTACGACTTAATCCCAGTCATCGGCCTCACCTTTGGCGCCTCTCCCCTTGCGGTTGAGTCAGCGACTTCGAGTAAAACCAACTCCCATGATTTGACGGGCGGTGTGTACAAGACCCGGGAACGTATTCACGGCGTTGTTGCTGACACGCCATTACTAGCAATTCCAGCTTCATGTAGTCGAGTTGCAGACTACAATCCGAACTGAGATCGGCTTTCTAGGATTTGCTCCACTTCACAGTTTCGCCGCCTTCTGTACCGACCATTGTAGCACGTGTGTAGCCCTGGATATAAAGGCCATGCGGACTTGACGTCATCCTCACCTTCCTCCTGGTTCACCCAGGCAGTCTCGTTAGAGTACCCATCCGAAATGTTGGCAACTAACAATAAGGGTTGCGCTCGTTGCGGGACTTAACCCAACACCTCACGGCACGAGCTGACGACAGCCATGCAGCACCTGTGCAGAGACCCTCGCGGGCGTGAACTTTTCCATCCACTTCCTCTGCATGTCAAATCCAGGTAAGGTTCTTCGCGTTGCATCGAATTAAACCACATGCTCCACTGCTTGTGCGGGTCCCCGTCAATTCTTTTGAGTTTCACCCTTGCGAGTGTACTCCCCAGGCGGCATACTTACCGCGTTCGCTACGACACAACTAGGGTTGAGCCCAGTTACATCAAGTATGCATCGTTTACAGCAAGGACTACCAGGGTATCTAATCCTGTTTGCTCCCCTTGCTTTCGCGCCTCAGCGTCAGGTGTAAACTAGAAAGTCGCCTTCGCCACCGGTGTTCTTCCACATATCTACGCATTTCACCGCTACACGTGGAATTCCACTTCCTCCGCTTACCCTCCATCTTGGTAGTTTCAAATGCAGCTCCGAGATTAAGCCCCGGAATTTCACATCTGACTTGCCAAGACGCCTACGCGCCCTTTACGCCCAATAAATCCGATTAATGCTTGCACCCTCCGTATTACCGCAGCTGCTGGCACGGAGTTAGCCAGTGCTTCTTTACCCAGTACCATCAAGAAAACATATTGTTCATATATTTCCCTTGTTCCCGAGCGAAAGAACTTTACAACCCGAAGGCCTTCTTCGTTCACACGGCGTCGCACCGTCAGGCTTTCGCCCATTGCGAATGACTCTCGACTGCAGCCTCCCGTAGGAGTCTGGGCAGTATCTCAGTCCCAATGTTGGCGGTCAATCTCTCAATCCGCCTAGACGTCTTTGCCTTGGTGTGCCGTTACCACACCAACTAGCTGATATCCCATGGACTCCTCTCTTACCGCCAGGTCTCTTGCGAGATCCCCGACTTTCATAGTCACAAGATGCCTTGTGTTACCTCATTCGGTATTAGCGGCCGTTTCCAACCGTTATCCCCAGGTAAGAGGCAGATTGTCCATGTATTACTAACCCTTCCGCCACTAAGCTACAAGTT
>JAJZPH010000026.1 GCA_021811265.1 bacterium | reverse complement strand
ACGATAGCGTCAAACAAAACTGAGCCATAAGCTTTGGGCTGTCTGATCAAACCTAGCCAAGAAGAATGAGCCGCAGAATCTAAATGACTCAAAGGATTCACAATAGAACTGCTCCACGAACAAATAGTACTAACCATTGCAAAAGCTCCTGTTTTTTTCTTCATAGATTTTATAAAAACTTGATTTTTCTTAAAAGAATAAAATATAATTTTCTTTTCATAAGCAAATTTTTTAACCATTTAAGAATGAAAAAGATATGCATTTAGAAAGCAAAAGCCTTGACATTTGAATTAAGAAAATTTACAAGAAAGTTTATATGAAAAAATTTCTTTTACCCATTTTTTTTCTCGCCTCTGCGTTTCTGTCGCAAATTTTACCCTCCACTACCTTGACCTACGATGAAAAAACAGGAGAAAAGCATCTAGAAACCACCTATCGCGTCACAGAAAAAGAAGGCGAACGGTTGATTCAAAGCGAAAATGCGAAGGAAAGCTATTCCCTTATTTACTCCGATTCCTATCAGCTCAAAAAAATGACCTATGCTTCTAAAGAAAACTCCGACCATTACGATATTACGTTGAGCGGATCCACCCTTCTTTTTGAAGGAACGGTCAATGGCGAGCAAAAAAGAAAAACGTTCACTCTGACTCGCCGATCCTGGATCCAAAATTTTCCTTTTGGACTGATTCCCCTTGCGGCATCCGAACAAAACTCCACTTCCTTCGTTGTTCTCAACACCAAAGATCTTTCTCTCTACCAGATGCGGGCAAAAAAAATGGAAGAGTCGACCATCACACTCCAAGGACAAACTTACCATGTCCAAAGGATCGAAATTCGGCTCACTGGATTTAAAGGCCTCTTTTGGAAAGCAGAAATCTGGTTTGATACAGAAACGCATCAAATGGTCCGCTATCAAACAAATGAAGGCCCCCACACTCCCACGACAACGCTCGAATTTGTCTCAAAACGTCCTTCTTTTTAACTGTTTTCCCTGTTATATTCCTTTTTTTAACGGAGCATCTGTATGAATATACTTGTCCTAAAAGAAAGCAATTTCTCCCAAGAGCAAAGGATTGCCATCACACCGGAAAATACAAAACGACTCGGGCTTCTCGGAAATCAGATTTTCATACAAGCGGGGCTAGGATTGCATTTGCACTTTACAGATGAAGAGTTTGTAAAAGCAGGTGCTAAAATCATTTCCGATCCACAAAAAATTCTTCCCACAGTGGACATTCTGCTCAGCGTGCAAAAGCCAGCCATCGAAACGCTTTCTCTTTTGAAACAAGAAGCGCTGGTGATCTCCTTTCTCGATCCTTATCTAGAAAAAACGGTTGTGAACAAACTGCTTGAGCACAACCTCTCTTCGATCAGCCTCGAATTGATGCCTCGCACTACTCTGGCGCAAAAAATGGACGCTCTTAGCTCCCAGGCCAATCTTGCCGGCTATGTAGCTGTGATTACCGCAGCTTCTCTTTCTCCCAAAATTTTTCCCATGATGACCACGCCTGCAGGAACTCTTTCTCCAGCTTCGGTCTTTGTCATTGGAGCTGGCGTTGCAGGCCTGCAAGCAATCGCAACGGCACGACGTCTGGGCGCAAAGGTCGAGGCTTTTGATACTAGGCCTGTTGTGGAAGAGCAGGTCAAATCACTCGGCGCCAAATTTCTCAAAATCGATCTGGGCGCGACAGATGCTACCAAAGAAGGCTATGCCAAAGCCCTGAGTCAAGAGCAGCTAGAAAAACAAAGAATTGCCATGGAAAAAGCTTGCAGCAATGCAGATGTTATCATCACCACCGCCCAAACCTTTGGAAAAAAAGCGCCCCTGCTTTTGACGCAAAAAAATCTCCAATCGCTAAGAGCCGGCACGATTCTTATCGATCTTGCAATCGATAGCGGAGGCAATATCGAAGGAGCAAAACCCAATGAAATTGTCGAACTCTTTGGCACCAAAATTCTGGGGCTGAGCAATCCAGCAAGTCGAGTGGCCCTGCATGCCTCACAGATGTACTCTTCCAACCTCTTCTATCTTTTGCAGCACTTCTGGAACAAAGAGGAGAAAAAATTTCACCTCAATACAAGTGATGAAATCTTAAAAATCTGTCTTTTGACTCACAAAAAAGAAATCATCAACGGATCGGTCAAAAAGTTCTTTGCATCCTAAAAATGCGAAAGAAAAACCTCTTCAAAAAAAATCCTGCCCGCAAAATTCTCTTTTTTAAAAAAAAATTGCATCTAATAGATGTAGAATTGTAAAATTTTTTTTTATAAATTCGAGAAGGTTCTATGAAAAAAGTCAGTGATCAAATCTTCAGGTGTCCACTTCAGGCACTCACCATTTTTTTCTCTTTGATAATTCCATTTTTCCCTTTGGATTGTACAATCAAGGAACCAAATCATTTCTCACATCCCGATACATGCAGTCCTACAGATCACATGGAAAGCAAGCAATCGCATAAAGACAAAGATCCTCTCTTTGTCCAAGAGCTCTTTGATTATCTATTCTCTTCTTCCACCTTTCAAAAACTCTTCGAGAAAATTTATGATCCAGCAGGGCTCATATGGGACGAAGCACACAATGAAATCCTTCTTTTCGGCATAGAAAAAAAGGGCTTTTCCTTTATCGCGCCCGAAGATTTTCATTTGCTGCTTTTTTCATCAAAAATTGGAGTCACAATCAACCCATACAACCACAAGCAGTTCCTTCTCAATTACGAAGAAAATAGCCAAAAAAATGCTCTGGGCGATCTTCTCTTTGAGGGCATTCTTCTTCTAAAATCACTGGAGATAGGCGAAGACATCCAGACGAAACAATCAATCAACGTCTCAGTGCCCCACTACCAAAGTCTTTTCGACCGTTATCAAAATTCCGACTGTCTAGGAGATCATACCTCTCTTCTCTGCCTGCAACCGCAAACCTCAACTCTTTTGCTCTCTACCGATAAAAAAACCATGCTGATAGAACCCTTTGGTTTTTGCTTCCAAAATAGCTTTCCGGAAAATAGTTCTTTAGAATTCGGAAACCATCTTCTTACCCATTTCGATGCCTATGCCAACAACTTTCCCGTTTTAGAAAAATTGAGAATCCTTGGAAAATGGGTCTTCATCGCTGGATGGATCCAAAAAAACCATTGGAACATCGATCTTAAAAAAATACACGCCAGCACTCATATGGCCCCTTACCTCATTCCTGTTTCTAAAAAAAGCAAGACCTGGCATGCATACAACGCAGTTCCTGCCGCATCCAAACAATCTGGTGGGCATAGCAAAAAAATTCATGTAGAATCAGAAGAATATACTCTATCTCTCACATCAATGGGAGGGTTATCTTTTACCCATCAGAATTTCTGCGAAAAACCATCTTCTATTGTAGATGATTGGACAGATCGCATCATGCACGCAAGGCCCTCTCCAGAAGAAATTAGTTGGACCTTTGAGACCAGCAAGCATGAAAAATACCAGGTCATTGCTCTTCCACTACAAAAAAAGTAAAAAAGGAGGTTGTATGAACACGTTGGAAGCAATTTATACACGAAGAAGCATCCGTAAACTTTCTAAAGAAACAATTGCACCAAAAATCTTAAACGAGCTCTTAAAAGCCGCAATGTGCGCCCCCTCGGCTCATAATGAACAGCCCTGGCAATTTGTAGTGATCGATGACAAAGCGTTGCTTGCACAAATCCCCCATATTCACCCCCATTGCCCCATGGCTACCATGGTATCTTTAGGTGTTTTAGTTGCAGGAGATTTGCGATTGGAAAAATCCCATGGCTTTTGGGTACAAGGATGTGCAGCAGCTACCCAAAACTTGCTACTTGCCGCACACGAGAAGGGACTCGGCGCCGTATGGACGGGAATTTTTCCAAGAGAGACGATCATCAGAGCGTTTCAAAAGCTACTTTCTCTGCCCAAAGAAGTGATCCCTTTTTCTTTTGTGCCAATGGGCCAGCCCCTGGAAAGCCCGCCCTTTTCCAATCGATTTTTAGAGGAAAGAATTCATTTCAATCGATGGAATACTCCGCCCAGTCTAAATTCACATTTTTAGAGGGAGTGGAGTATAATTCTCTTCTTCTAGCTTTTTTCTTTGCGCCTCTTTTCCTCCAAATGCAAAGGAATCAGAAAGAGAGCCGTCTTTGAAGACAACGCGATGACAAGGAATGCAACTAGGATCGGGATTGCGATGGAGGGCAAAACCCACGATTCGAGGAGTGGTTTTTGCCTTGTATGCAATCTCGCCATAGGTGGCCACCCTTCCTTTCGGAATCTTCTTTACCTCTTCATAAATGCGATCGAAAATTTTTCCCATAGCACCATCCTTTGCTATCGCCACGTGCTATAATTGCAAAAGAAGGAGTATTTGTCACACAATACGATCTCTTGAGAATGTATTTTTGGACAGTTCCTAATCGGAAAGTTTCATCTCTTTCTTCCAGGGGAAAAAGAGAATAAAACAGAGAGCTGCTATCAAGATAATCGTGGGACCCGTGGGAAGGTTGGCATAGAAAGAAAGGAGAATGCCCAAAATGGAAAAGAAAGATCCATAAAGAGAGGAGGCGAAAATCATCTTAGCTACAGAAGTGGCCCCATGTCTGCTAATCGCAGCAGGAAGGGTCAACAAAGCAATCACTAGGATCAAACCCACTACCTGAATCAACAAAACCACAATGAGGGCCACCATACAAAGAAGGAAAAGGTAAAAAAAGGTAGTAGGAATGCCTCGCACATAGGCAAATTCCATATCGAATGAGAGCGCTACAAATTCTTTATAAAATAGGGCTATGAACAAGCCAATGATTGCGGTCACACCTCCCATCCATATGAGAGATGTGGAGGGAATCATCAAAACATTTCCAAAAAGATAGCTCATCAAATCGCTATATCCCGATGTTTTCGATAGAAAAATAATACCCACAGCCATTCCAATGGCCCAAAGAGCGTTGATCATCACATCTTCGTAATGAGCAACTTTGAGGCTCACAAGTCCTAAAATCAAGGCGACGAGAAGCGCGGCTGCTATAGCTCCCACATAAGGACTTAGCTGAAAGAAAAAGGCAACGCCCATCCCGCCTAAAATAGCATGTGCAATTCCTCCTGCAATCGAACTCATGCGGCGCACAACCACAAAAGGACCCACAATCCCACAGGCAATGCTAGCCAAGAGAGATCCCAAAAGAGCATTGAGAAGAAACTCATGGTGCAAAAGGATAGTGATAAAATTCATACTTTCTCTCTTGTATGGTGGTGGATCATACGTACGGGTATCTGATAGAGCTCCTCGAGTTTCTTTTGTGTCAAGGGAGCTGTTTGGTGGCAGATCAATGTGCGATAAATGCAAGCGACTCGATTGATATAGTGCGAAATAAATCCAATATCGTGCGACGCGAGCAGAATGGTGTAGGTTTGATTCATCTCTTTCAATAGGTCAAAAAGATTTTCTTCCGCATAAGGGTCAGTGCTGCTAGAAGGCTCGTCTAAAAGAAGAATTTCAGGCTCTATCGCAAGCGCTCTTGCAATCATTACGCGCTGCAGCTCCCCTCCAGAAAGCGTTCCAATGGTTCTTTGCTTCAGATGAGAAATCTGCAGTTTTTCCAATATCTGATCTACCTTGTCGTGATCTTCTTTTCGATACTTCTGCATCCATCGTACCTTGCCTAGCCGTCCCATGAGCACGGTCTTTTCCACAGAAATGGGAAAGGTACGTGAAAATGTCCTAAATTGGGGCACATAACCAATTTTTACCCTTGCCGTACTTGGATCCTCCCCTAAAACCTTTATACTGCCACTATCAGGAGACAAGAGTCCCAAAATCAGTTTGAGAAGCGTGCTTTTTCCTCCCCCATTAGGACCCACGATTCCCAGGAAATCTTTTTCTTCCACTCGAAAAGAGACATTTTCGAGAGCAAAAGATCCCTTTTCATAAGCAAAGCTTACATTTTTACACTCAATGATCGGCCTTTTCATTCTCTAGCGCCTTTTGTATCTTAGAAGAGACGGTGCGGATATTGGAAAAATAGTCCTCTTCTAAAGGATCGATTTCTTCCACCTTTCCATGAACTGCCCTAGCTAGTGCATTTGCACCTCTTATTCCTGTGCCTTTTTGAATAAAGATTACCCGGACCTTATCTTTTTTTGCAGCCTCTATGATCGAGACGAGATCTTGCAGCGTCGGCTCTTTGCCCTCTTTTTCAATGGAGACCTCTTCCAAACCATACTCTTTGAGAAAGTATCCCCAGGCAGGATGGACCACGTAGATCTTCTTTCCTCGGAAGCGAGAGAGTTTTTTTTCCACCTCTTTGCCCAAAGCTGCAAGGTCTCGCGTCAATTCCTCATATCCCTTTCGATAGAGTTTTTCATTTGCAGGATCGATGCGCACGATAGACTCTACCATTACCTTTGCAATTTCTTGCGCAAGCCTGAGCGAGGTCCAGATATGCAGATCTTTCACTTTTTCATCTGCAAAAATTTCCTTTGGCAGGTCGACAAGGGTGATGTTCGGATTTAACTCTTTGAGCTTTTCGCACAATTTCATTTCAAAGGGAAAATCGGTTGAAAAAAAGATCTTTGCATTGGCAAGAAGAAGCATTTCTTTTGGAGAAAGCTCATACGTTTCATGATTTTGCCCTGCATGCACCAGTGCATAAGTGGGCATTTTTCCCTGCACAATGCGCTGCGCAAAACTCTCTAAAGGAGAGACACTGACGACAATGGATGCATGATTTTCTTTCTTCGGAGAGACTATGTAAAAAAAGACAAAGAGCAAAAGAAGAAAAAGAACAGAAATAAAAGCTTTCATACACCCTACTTTCTTGATCGAGATTATCGCGAGCTAAAAATTTTCTCAATAGAATTACGCTCCACTCATTTCTTTCTCTCTTGCAAAATTAAACACGCTATCGCATCCTCTCACGAGGCTACAGGATTTTTTATGATAGAAGTCGAAAAAAAAATTGCGATCAGAGAAAAAGATCTGCTACGCATCCGGCAGATTGCCTCCTTTGTGAAAAAAACATCTTTTACCGATACCTATTTTGACACAAAAGAGTATCGGCTCACATTGGATAATGTGTGGCTAAGAAAAAGAGAAGAACTCTTCGAATTAAAAGTGGGCATCAAAAAATCAAGAGATATAGTCGATCACTACGAAGAGATTACCAAAGAAGAAGAGATTGCACGATCTCTTTTGCTACCAACCACTACCAAATTAGAAAAAGCATTAGAAGAGAATGGTTTTTTCCCCTTTTGCTCTTTTACCACCACCCGAGAAACCTATCGCTTTGACGATCTGACCATCGATCTCGACGCTGCCGATTTCGGAACGATGACCTACCGCCTGATGGAGTGCGAGCTTCTCGTCTCTAAGCCACAAGAAATCCCTCTTGCCGAACAAAAAATCCACCATTTTTTGCAAGAGCAACAGATCTCATCCACTCCTGCTTCTGGTAAAATCGCCATCTACCTTGCGGCCAATAGAAAAGAACACTACCAAGCATTAGTTAAAGCTGGAGTCCTCCGCTCCTGATTCTCTCCCCATAGCTAAAGCCTTGTCATTTTTATCTATATACAAAAAACTTGGAAAATCTATTTTTGAAACTGCGCAAAAATTCTTGCTTTATTCACAAGGCAGGGTTATAATTTTACTCAAAAACCAAGGATTTTATGGCAATATCCGCGACAGTAAACTTTGTATTTAATAATGTAATTTCTCCTATTCCCGTAATAGGAACGCCTTTAAATCAACTGAAGTATTTTTATAGCGAAAATTTTTCTGAGCGCATGAAACTCCCAACCACAAATTTACAAAATTACCTTTCTAGAGTCACCACAATTCAAACCACGTTTATTGCTTCCGTTGCCCTGCTTGTCATTTTCGGGGCCCTTCACTTGCCTCCTACTATTACTCTGCTTGCGATTTCTCCCTCTTTGATTACTTTAATAACATCGATCTACAATAGTTGCCTCGCCTCAAGTTCTGTTAAAGCAAATATACCTTTTCAACATACAATTGAAGTAGCAATTTATTCTTTACCAGTAGCAGGAAGAGGAGTATACGATCTGACAAGATGGTTGCAAAAAGATTTCGCTCTCACAAGCAATGAATTGCATCACATAATTCCTATTGCCTGTGTTGCTCTGCTTGCTTTGAATGGGATTGTATCAACTCCTCTTGCCCTGACTCTCATTTCTATGCGCAGTGTAAGTTTAGCTGGAAGAGTCGTTAACTATCTCTTTGAAGAAAAAACCAAATGATTTCTTCTTTAAGAAGGTGTCCGCATGAAGCAGGTATATTCACGGGATGACATTTCTTCGCTTTTCCATCTTCCCTTAAAACAGTTGGTTCTGCGCGCACAAGAAATGCACCAAAAGTTCCATAAAGAAAAACCTTTGGAAAGGTGTTCTCTTCTTTCGGTAAAAACGGGCAACTGTCCTGAAGATTGTGCGTATTGCGCACAGTCTTGTCGCTACAAAACCCACGTAACTCCTCATAATTTTTTAGATAAAAAAGTGGTGTTGGATTTGGCAAAAAAAGCAAAGGAGGAAAATAGCACCTACTTTTGTTTGGCAACGGCAGGAAGAGAGGTCAAAGAAAGTAGAGATTTTGAGCTATTGTTGGAAATGGTGCGCGAGATTGCCTCTCTTGGTCTCAAGGTCTGCGTAAGTCTTGGTTTTTTAGATGAAACGCGAGCCAAAAAACTAAAAGAAGCAGGTGTCTTTTCTTACAATCAC
The DNA here is from genome assembly GCA_021811265.1 of bacterium. GTDB lineage: Bacteria > Chlamydiota > Chlamydiia > Chlamydiales > SM23-39 > JAJZPH01. Next base: position 19,301 of record JAJZPH010000026.1, on the reverse strand, counting down.
AATATCGATACCAGCCCTGGATATTATAAGAAAATCATAACAACCCATCGGTTTGAAGAGCGCTTAGAGACAATTGCATGGGTCAAAAAAGCCAATTTATCTATCTGCTGCGGTGGAATTTTAGGCATGGGAGAAAGCGCACAAGATCGCATCGATTTTCTTCACTATTTGACCCAGATCCAACCAGACTCCGTTCCTTTAAATGCTTTAGTCATAGCTCCTGGTACTCCTTTAGAACATGCCACCCCTATTCCCTTTTTTGATCTGCTCAGGATCATTGCCGTCTTACGTCTTGTTCTTCCCCAGGCGACCTTGCGGCTTGCGGGTGGAAGGTCTAGATTTTCTCTTGCAGAGCAACTCCTTGCCTTCACCGTGGGGATTGGGGGAGTGCACGTGGGAGAAAAATTACTCGTCCTTCCCAACTGCTCGGTAAAGGAAGATCTTTACTTTCTTGACCTTTTGGAAAAAGAACTTCGCTAAATCTCTTTTAGACATTCACGAATGACCTCATAAGAAAAGGCCAACTCCTTTGAGGTAATAGAGTAGGGAGGCAATAGATAGAGAACATTACCCAAAGGGCGCAGATAGATGCCTCTTTCCAATGCCAGCTTCTGTATTTTTTCCCCCACGAAAGATCCATAGCCTTTTTCTTCCACTTTTAGGTCCATTGCTGCAATGGTGCCACAAAGGCGTATCTTCTCAATTGTGGGCTCTTGAAAAAAAGGCTGGAGCTCTTTTCGGTGCATCGCTTCTATTTTGCGAAACGCCTCTTCTTTTTCTAAAAGCTCGAGCGAGGCAATGGCTGCAGCACAGCCCAAAGGATTTGCCGTATAGGAGTGGCCATGATAAAAGGTAAGAGCTAGATCTTCTCCTAAAAAAGCATCGTATATCTTTTGCGTACAGATGGTAAGAGCAAGCGGTAGAAAGCCGCCCGTCAGCCCTTTGGCAAGACAGAGAAGATCGGGACAAGTAGCGGATTTTACAAGAGAAAACCACTCCCCTGTCCTTCCAAACCCCGTCATTACCTCGTCATAAACCAAAAGACAACCTTCCTTTCGCACTTCTGCTTCTAGGGCAATTAGAAATTTCTCTCTACACATGCGCATACCAGAAGCGCCCTGGACGAGAGGCTCAATAAATACAGCAGCGATCCTTCCCTTTTCTTTTTTTAGCAGCGCAGAAAAAAGCTCTAAGGTTTTGGCCTCCTTTTGTTCCACTTCGCTATCATTTTCGTAGGTTGCGGGGAAGGGAAGAGAAAAAACTTCGAAGAGAAGGTCTTGAAAAGCTGCGGTAAAAGGACCTCTTTGCCCCAATGACATACAGCCCACGCTATCTCCGTGATAACTTCCTTCAAAAACGATCCATTTGTTTCTTTTTGCTTCTTTGCGATTCTTCCAATACTGAGTCGCCATTTTGAGGGCCACCTCGACCGCTGTTGAGCCATCATCGGAAAAGAAAAAATGGTGCAAAGAAGAGGGCAGATGAGATGAAAGTTTTTCAATCAAACGATAGGCGCCCTCATGCTGAAGATCTGCAAAAAGCACATGTTCCAGCTTGAGCGCCTGCTGGTAAATTGCTGCAGCAATCTCTTCTCTGCCATGTCCATGCACATTTACCCACCAGCTCGAGACGAGATCAATCACAGCTCTGCCATCTTGCAGAAAAAGGTAAGAGCCTTTGCCAGAAACTGCATTGATACGCTCTTTTTTGTTTTTCATTTGCGTAAAAGGAAGCCACAAAGATGCCATCTATCCAAGTCCCCCCGAGCCTGGGCTCCTAGGGCCTGGTGGGCTCTTTAAGGCTAGGTTCTTTGCTCCAAAAGTCTCTGAAAAGATCTGATCGAACCTTGCGGGCGATAGATCTTCCTCTTTTTCAATTTCCGCAAGAACAGAAACTCTACCAAATCTTTCGATGCATTCTTTATGAAAGGGCTCTTTTTTACCATTTAAGATAACTCCAAAAATAGGAAGAGAGCGTCTTCGTATTTCTTTGATTGTAAGAAGAGTGTGGTTGATCGTCCCCAAAGAGTTTCTGGCGACAATGAGAAGAGGCAGTTTCCACATTGCTGCAAGGTCGATCACAAAATGCTCTTCATTTAAAGGAACGAGCACTCCTCCGCACCCCTCAATAATAAGGTGAGGCAACGGAGAAAAGTTGGGGAGGGTGAAATCAGACAGCTGTATGGTACACTTTTCTTCTTCCGCGGCAAGATAGGGGCAGAGGGGTTTTTGTAGCAAAAATCTTTCAGAAAAAAAATGGAAAAAAGGCAGCTGGGTATGCGTTTCGACCCACCTCCGATCGTATTCTTGTCCTGTCTGCACAGGTTTCCAATAACCTCCTTGTAAACCTTTGGTAAGAAGTGCAGAGATAAAAGTTTTTCCGACATCGGTATCGGTTCCTGTAACAAAGAGAATTTTTGGGAAACGGATCATCTTTTCCTCACGAGCGCAAAACCGATCTGATAGGTGATAGTCAAAGAGCCCTTTTTTTGACATACAGACAAAAGTTTTTTTCTTTGCTGCACATTCATCGTTTTTCCTTTAGAAGTGATGGCTCCTGTTTCTTTCAGATTGCGAAAAAAAGAGCGAAGAGTCGCAAAAGGAATAGAAAGCCGTTTTTCCTCTACACACACATTCCCCCCGAGGGACGCGAGAAAAACCCGCAAGCGCTTGAGGTCGGGAAGAGGATTTTTAGTAAGAGGGATATTTTCCTCTCTGCATATTTTTTCCCACTCCGAAAAACTCTCGGAACAGAGACAAGAAAAGAGTAGATATCCTCCTCTTTTCAAAGCTCGATGCCAGCGGCTGAGCGTTCCTTCGATATCTTCAAACCATTGCAAGGCCAACCCCGAAAGAATAAGCGCATACTTTTCCTTTTCCTCCATCATCTCTCCGTCCTTCTGGCAAAAAGTGACCTTAGCAGGATCGTAAGAAAGCAGCTCTTGACATATTGCGATCATAGAAAGAGAAAGATCGGAAAAAATGAGTTCTTTTTCTGGGAAGCATTGCAAAATTTTCTTGGAAAGAAGCCCCGTGCCCGCACCAATTTCCAAGATGGGGCCTTCGGGAAGGGAGTGTTGCACAGAGGAAAGCAGTTCCATGAACTTGCCCACCGACAAAGCGGCAAAGCAAGCAGAAGACGCATAGCTAGAAGATGCTTTTGAGAAGTTTCTGCACACCTTCTCTTTTACACGAGAAGAAAGATCCGCTTCTATCACAGGAAAAATTTCTTCTTGCGCAACTGTTGAAAAAACATGTCCTGCATTTTCCACAAGAAAAAACGAACTTCCCCCCACTGTGCTTGCGAGCTTTTCTCCAAGGGCATAGGGCACTACTCGATCTTCTTTCCCATGAAAAACCAAAATCTTTTTTCCCTGCATCCCAGAAAGATCAAGTCGATGCTCATCGAGAAAGAGTAGATCTTCGAGGAGGCGCTCTTTCTGTACGAGCGCAAAATTTTCCAGATGGTGAGGAGCGCTGCAATTGGCATAAAATTTCTTCAAAAGATCCGTGGGATCTTGGTCCAGCTTTTGTTTCATGAGGGCCAAATGGGCCTTGGTTTTTTGGCTGTCTGCACCGTGAAAACATAAAAAGCTAGAAAAAACAATCAGAAGGTCCATAGAAGAGAGCACATCTTCTGAAACAAAGTGAAGGCCCAAGCTATGGGCGCACACAATTTTGATAGAGTCCTTGTGCCGAAAAAAAAGCTTTTTTCTCTCTTCTTGTGAAAAATAGCTCCTTTCACAAAAGCTCCACTCCCCCACAAATTTTTTTTGCCATTCTTTCCAAAAAAGAGAAGAAAATCCCCATCCATGATAAGCAATGATCTCTCTCATACAAAATCCGCAGCCAATGTTGAAAGTGTAGAAATCAAATAGTCAATATCTTCTTCCGTATGTGCGGCAGAAAGAGAGATGCGAACGCGCGAAGTTCCTGCAGCTACAGTAGGAGGCCGCACAGCATAGGCAAAGATTCCCTTTTCCCAGAGCTTCTTAGAGAGCAAAAGAGCCTTTGTGGCCTCTGAAAGAATCAAAGGAATGATCGGACTTGTGGTAGAAGAAAGATTCCATCCCTGGCGTTTGAGTTCTCGCTGCACTCTTTCCACATGTCGAAAAAGCTGTTTCCTCTCTTTTTTCATCAGAGGTATCAAATCAAGCGCTGCATCAATTGCTCCCAAAACAGGGGGCGGAAGTGCAGTGGAGTAAATGAGTCCCGAGCAGCTATTGACCAGATAGTCTTTGAGGCTCTGGGAGCAAGCAGCAAAGGCGCCAAAGGCTCCAAGAGCTTTGCTACAAGTTCCCATGACAAGATCGACCGGCTTTCCCACACAAAGACCTTCCCCCTCACTGCCAAAAACACCCGTTGCATGAGCTTCATCTACATAGACAAAGGCATTGTACTTCTTTGCAATACCACCAAGCAGGCCCAAATCGCACTGATCTCCATCCATGCTAAAAACCGATTCTGTGATCACAAACGCGGGAAGAGAACGAGCATGCCTGTGCAAAAGTTGTTCTAAGTGGCCAAGATCATTGTGCCGATAGCGCAGAATCTTGGATCTGCTCAATATAGCTCCTTGCATAATGCTATTGTGAGCTAACCTATCGATGAGAAGAAGAGAAGAAGATCCGGCAAGGGCTGGTATCAACGTACTATTTGCCTGAAATCCAGTACTCAACACAAGAGATGCCTGCGTGCTTTTAAGACGGGCAATTTTTCTTTCAATCTCCTCATAAGGAGACAAGTTTCCGCAGGTCAAACGCGAAGCTCCACTTCCCACGCCATAGATTTCGATAAACTCTTGAGCTCTTTTTTTTAGCAAAGGATGCGAAGAAAGGCCAAGGTAATCATTCGAGCTAAAATCCAAACACGATTTACCCTGGATCGTTACTTTGCCCCCCTTTTTCTCTTCCACAGAGGATAAAGAGCGCACAAGATCCTTTTTTTTCAGCTCTTGCATTTTTTTTGCAACAAAGGAAAATACCATAAAAGGCTTCCTTTCAAGAAAGGCGCGTTCCATTTGGAACTTTTCTATCGGGAGAGGCCAAAACAACACCCTCGCCGCTAGCAAATCCACAGACAAGAACCTCAGACCAAAACGAGGCAATTTTTTTGGGAGGAAAATTCACAACGCACAAGACCTGGCGACCTACAAGATCTTCTCTTCGATAGAGTTGTGTGATTTGAGCGCTGGAATTTTTGATCCCAAATCGCTCTCCCAGGTCCACTTTGAGTAGGTAAGCGGGTTTTTTCGCTTCTGGAAACTCTTTTGCCTCAATGATCGTTCCACAAACCAGACAAACTTTTTCAAAATCAGCAAATGAAATCTCTTCCATTCTTAACTCCTCCTAGAAAAAAGATCTTTGGATTCGATGAGTTTAGCTCCCCTCTTTTTCATTTCATCCAGGGACTTTTTTTCTTCTTCTCCAGCATGGAGAGCAGCAATGGCATCGCGAATGACAAAGACAGAAAATCCCAAAGACAAAGCATCCAAAACAGAAAATTTCACGCAATACTCCGTTGCAACCCCTACAAAGTAGAGGTCGAAGAGATTATGTTTTTTCAAGAATTCAAAAAGATGGGTCGACTCTCCCCCATCGTCAAAAAAAGCACTATAGCTATCCCACTTTTTATCCGTTCCTTTGTAGGCAACAAATTCGATTTTCTCTTGGTGCAAAGATTCTGTGATTTTAGCGCCCTTGCTCGATTGTATGCAGTGATCTTTCCAGAGAGGCCGCCATCTTCCCCTTAGAAAAATAGAATCTCCCGACTTTTTTCCATGCGTTTTTGCAAAACTCACATGATTTTTGGGATGCCAATCCTGAGAAGCGACCACATGGTCAAACAGAGGGATCAACTGATTGATGAGAGGAATGATTCTTTCAGATCCTTTGACTTCAAGCGCTCCATGAGAGAGGAAATCATTTTGCATGTCGATGATCACTAGCGTCTTCATTACAAAACCATTCTTAAAACAAATAGACTACACGCAAGAAGAAAAAATTGCCTACTTTTTTCTCTTCAAAAATTTTCTTTGTGGAGAAAGGACAAAACCATAGACTGCACCTTGGTGGAGTATATACGCCCATACCTTCTGCTGAGGCTTCGTGGAATCTAGGAAAAAAGCCCTTGTCTTTATCTTGCTTCTTGGCTGTGTCAGCTCCTTTGCAGATATTGCCTATGAAGGCGCTCGCAGCGTGATTGGCCCCTATCTTTCTCTGCTGGGAGCAAGTGGAGCCATTGTAGGCACGGTTGTAGGCCTCGGTGAGTTCATCGGATATAGCCTGCGTGTGATTTTTGGTTATTGGAGCGACCGCACCCAAAAATATTGGTTCATCACTTTTCTTGGCTATTCTATCAATTTGATCGCCGTTCCGCTTTTTGCTTTTGCAGGAAATTGGCAAACAGCCTCTCTCCTTCTCATTCTAGAGCGACTGGGCAAAGCCATTCGGTCGCCGGCTCGAGATACGATCCTTTCTTACGCGACGAAGGAAGTGGGAAGAGGGTGGGGCTTTGCTCTTCATAATTCTTTAGATCGGGTGGGAGCGTTTTTGGGACCCCTCATGATTTCTCTGATTTTTCTTTTTAAGCAAAATTATTTTTTAGCCTTCTTGTCTCTTTCTATCCCCGCCTTCATTTCTCTACTTATCCTGGGAATCACCCGTTTTTTTTATCCCAAACCTCAAGAAATGGAACAAGCACATCTCTTCAAAGCCGAAGGGCTGTCAAAAATCTATTGGATCTACCTTTTTTCCGTTGGTCTTATCGGAGCAGGGTATGCTGATTTTGCTTTCATCGCCTATCACTTTGAAAAAACTTCGATTCTATCGCCTTTTTTCATTCCTCTTTTTTACGCAGTTGCAACAGGAGCCGATGGCATTACCACTCTATTTGTCAGCCGCATATTTGACATCAAAGGAATCGCCACTCTCATCTGGGTGACGGCCCTATCATCGCTCTTTGCTCCTCTTGTTTTTCTCACTGGATTTTGGGGCTCTTTGTTGGGCATTATCCTTTGGGGCATTGGGATTGGCTCGCAAGAGACCATTATGAAGGCAATCGTTGCGATTTTTGTCCATCCACAAAAAAGAGCTTCCGCCTATGGACTCTTAAACCTCATTTTTGGATCGCTCTGGTTTTTGGGAAGCTCTGCGATGGGATTTCTATACGACCTCTCTCCCCTCTACGTCGTCATCTTTTCCCTTGTGACGCAAATGGCATCCCTGCCTCTTCTTTTCTTCGTGAAGGCAAAAAGCACAACCTAAATCACTATATACACAAAGAACTTGGAAAATCGGGTTTTGAAGCTACGCGAAAATCCTCGCGGTTGGAGGATCGCAAACTGCCCAATATTAATGAAATATGGGGTAGTTTACGATCTTCCATCCCCGAGTTTTTGGCGTGCTCCAGAAACCGATTTTCCAAGTTCTTTGTGTATACACAGCTGACAATTAAGCTTTTAAAAAAATAAATCCCGATCTTGCTTTATTCATATTATTAATAGGTGTCCTATGCGATAATAGAGCCCCTTAACAAAAATTTGAGAAAAAACTATGCCTTTTCAAAAGCTTATTTCGCACCCCCAAATTTTAAAAGCCGTCGCGGATGCGGGACATACACAACCAACACCCATTCAAAATGAGGCTATTGGAAAGATCCTGCAAGGATCTGACCTGTGCGCCTCATCACATACAGGATCGGGCAAGACAGCAGCTTTCATCCTGCCTGCTCTTCAGCAGCTAGCCTCTAACTCTCCACTTCCTGGAAAGGGCCCCAGAGTATTGATCTTGGTTCCCACGCGAGAACTTGCAGAACAGGTGACCGCTGAAGTAAAAAAATATGGAAAATATCTTCCAAAAACTACTGCTGTTTGCGTTTATGGCGGAACACCTTATCCCCCACAAATTCAAAAACTCTCTAAACACTACGATATTCTCGTCGCAACCCCAGGACGCCTTCTCGACCACATCGAAAAAGGACGCATCCAGTTTTCAAGAACAGAGCTCTTCATCTTAGACGAAGCAGACCGCATGCTCGATATGGGATTCATCCAACCAGTAGAAGAAATCGCAGACCTGCTTCCCAAAAAGCGCCAAACACTTCTTTTTTCTGCAACTCTCAAAAAGAACATTGTAAATCTCTCAAAAAAACTTCTCCACGATCCCCTCATGGTCATCGTTAAGAGCAACAAAGAGACAGAAGAACTCATCGATGAGTGCTTTTACCGCGTGAACAATATCCAACATAAATACGGCCTCTTAAACCATCTGCTACAAAACCCAGAGTGGAAACAGATCATCGTCTTTACTGCCACCAAGCAGCAGGCTGATCTACTTGCAAGAAAATTGACAGAAGAGGGACATCAGGCGGCCCCCTTGCACGGAGACATGAACCAACGGCAACGAACACGCACGATGATGCGAATGAGAAACCAGGAAGTGCGTATCCTGGTTGCCACCGATGTGGCTGCAAGAGGAATCGACATCCTCACCATTAGCCATATCATCAATTTTGATCTTCCAAAATTAGCAGATGATTATCTGCATCGTATCGGCAGGACAGGAAGGGCCAACAATAAAGGGGCAGCACTCTCTTTTGTAGCTGCAAGAGATATGGATATTTTGAAAAAAATTGAACGGGCCTCTGGGAGAAAAATGAAACAGGAAGCCCTACCTGCAGATCTCCCTGCAATGAAATCCTGCAGTTTTGAAAAAGAGCCAAAAGCTGCAAGCCAAAACTTTCGCAAGGAAAACCGATTCTGGAAGCACAAAAAATCCACTCCCAAGTATTCTTTTCACAAAAAGCGTTACAAAAAGCATTAAACCGGTCCTATGGCCCTTTTGTGCAGCTGCCAATCGATTAGTAAATCCTATAGCACGCGTCAACTCTTCAAGGATTTATCCTTAGAGATTTTTGCAAAAGAAAGAGTGGGATTGATCGGCCCTAACGGCTCTGGCAAAACCACTCTATTGAAAATTCTCTCTGGGCTAGAAACTCCTGATAGCGGAACCATTTCTTATCAGCGCGGGATCAAAATCGGGTTTGTTCCCCAAACCTGCACACATCCCAATAAAAAGCCCGATCAGGTCTTGCTCGAAGTGTTAGAACAAGATCAAAGCCTATCTTTTGCGGAAAAAAGAAGGCTCACAGAGACCTGGCTGAGCAGGCTTGGATTTACAGGAAAGGAAGGCTCGGCAGATCTCCTGTCGGGAGGATGGAAGAAAAGGCTCTCTTTTGCCAAAGCGTTGATCTTATCTCCCGATCTGCTTTTGTTGGATGAGCCTACCAACCACCTCGACGTAGAAGGAATTTTTTTTCTTGAAAAATTTTTGGCAAAAGAACAACTAACCTATCTTTTGGTAAGCCATGACCGTTATTTTTTACAAAACACAACAAAGCGCATCGTTGAAGTCAACCGCATCTATCCAAAAGGGATCTTTGCTATCCATGGTTCTTTTACGCATTTTTTGCAAAAAAAAGAAGAGTTTTTACAGGGACAAAGCAAACAGGAAGAGTCTCTTCTTTCCAAAGCAAGAAGAGAAGAAGAGTGGCTCAAACAATCGCCTAAAGCCAGAACCACAAAAGCACAATCCAGAATTCGAGGCGCCCAGGCACTCTTTCAAGAGTTATCTGCCATCAAAGAAAGAAATCAGCAAAAAAGAGCTTTCATCGATTTTGCAGCCTCTGATCGTCAGACCAAAAAGCTCATCGCCGCAAAAAACCTCTCCAAGCGCATCGACGATAAGGTCTTATTTCGCCACTTGGACTTTACCCTCTCGCCCTCCTCGCGCATTGGTCTGATGGGTCCCAACGGGTCTGGGAAAACAACGCTTTTGCGTCTTCTTGCAAAAGAACTCGAACCCGATGAAGGAACGCTCAAACGGGCAGATGACTTAAAAATTGTCACCTTCGACCAGCACCGATTGCATCTTCCCGATCAGATCACCTTGCGCGAAGCGCTCGCCCCCGAGGGAGAGTTTGTCTTTTTTCGCGGACGCCCCATCCACGTCGCAGGATGGTGCAAACGCTTCTTGTTTTCTCCCGACCTTCTCGACATGCCCATTGGAAAACTCTCTGGCGGAGAAAAAGCACGCATCCACATCGCCCATCTCATGCTACAAAACGCCGACCTTCTTCTTTTGGATGAGCCCACCAATGACCTAGACATTCCCACACTCGAGTCTTTAGAAGAGAGCCTACTTGACTTTCCAGGCGCTTTGGTCTTGATTACCCACGATCGTTACATGTTAAATCGCCTCTGCAACTCCCTTCTCGTTTTAGGCGGAGGAGAAACACCCACATTTTTTGCCGACTTTGCTCAGTGGGAGTCTGCACAAAAAGAACGAACGGTAGAAAAAAAGCCAAAAATGCTCACGTGTGCGGAAAATAGAGTGCTAACGAAAAGAAAAGAGATTTCTCAAATCGAGAAAAAAATCTCTCATTTGGAAAAAGAGGTTTACGATCTGCATCGGTTGCTGTCAGACCCCTCCATTGTTGCACATAGAGAAAAACTGCAAGAAACCTGCGCTGTAATTTCATGCAAAGAAAAACAGATCGAAGAACTCTACCTTCAGTGGGAAAAGGCAGAAAAAGGCAAGTAGAGAAAAAAGCTTGCACAAACTGACCATCCGCGCTTGTTTTGGATGGGCCGCACAAGCGTTCAATCAATGCTGTCAATTTAAGGGGCTTTGCCCCTTAAAACCCCACCAAAGGACCTCAAGTCCTTTGGAAACCTAATACTGGTTTCCAAAAAAGCTCGCTCTACAGGCATACCCGTAAAGCGAGCTTTTTGGGGAGAGATCGAAAGCACAGCCCTCGAATTCTTAAGTTGACAGCATTGAGCGTTCAATCTCTAAGGAACTGTCCAAGAATAAAATGAACCATTTGACCAGCGCGAAATCACCAAAAATCGACAATCGTAAACGGGGTAGAGAGGATACAACTCCGTTTACGATTGTCGATTTTTGGCCGGTTTGGCGCGGTGAAATGGTTCATTTTATTCTTGGACAGTTCCTAATCTTTGCAATACAGGAAATCTCGACCAGGGCATCCAGAGGAAGCTTGCCTACCTGCATCGCTTGTCTTGCGGGCTTGATGGGATGAGAAAATTTTTGCGCATAAACTTCGTTCATTTTAGAAAAATCTCCCATATCCTTCAAATAAACTTCGGTCTTCACCACGTCGACAAACCCCAACCCCATCTCTTGTAAAATGGCTTCTATATTTTTGAGCACCTGTTCTGTCTGCCCTTGAATGGTATAGTCCACAATCTTTCCCTCTTTGGGATCGATGGGAATCTGCCCCGACACAAAGAGAAATTCTCCTGCTGCCACTGCCTGAGAGTAGGGACCGATGGCTTTGGGAGCGAGTAGAGTTTCAACTTTTTTCATCTTCATAAAAACAACTCCTAAATTTCATCCAGATTGAGTATTTTCCTCTTTTTTCTTTTTCTGTGTAAGCTAATGGAGAGAAAAATGGTAATGGGCAGCATGAGAATGGCTGCAATCATCGCATAGACAAATTGTTGTTGCACCACTTCTTTGGTAGGCAAAATGATCATTTCGGATGCCAAAGCAATCATTCCATTACTTGCAAAATAACCCATGATGATCCAAGCGATTCCCATCTCAAAATAGGGAAGAATGCGCAAGTGAAAATACGAGGTATGCTGTACCTCTCTGAGCTCTTCCTCTAACATGGAGATCAAAATGGGAGAGACAGCCGAACACGCCACTCCTCCAAGAGCAAGCCGAGACACAAATCCCACCCACTCGGTTTGTACCGGCAAGGAAATCAACACAAGAACGAGTAAAAAGAGCAGGAAAAAAAAGACGCCTCGGGTAGCAAAAAAATACAAAGGAATTAACATCAAAAACTGCCCAATGATCAAAAAGAGCCAAAAGATCGCCACCATCCAGCTTACCGTACCCGGATGCAAAAAAAATCCAAGAAACTTAGCTCCCCACACATTCAACGTACTCTCGCAAATGCTGTAGAGCATGATCATCACGACAAATAAAAAAAAGCGATAGTGCAGCTCTCTCCATATCAGAGTGGGCCTTCGAAACTTCTGTAGATGTGCAGGAAAAGAAGGATCGACAAAGTATTCGTAGATAAAAATGATCGAAAAGAGAATGAGGCTTTCGACAAAAATGAGAAAAAATGTTTGCGCATCCCATGAGGTCAAATAGTGCATGACCAGGGGCGAGAGCATAGCGCCGATATTCACAAAAGCAAACAAAGCCGTAATCGACATTTCCAAAGATTTCGGAGAACCAAGGACAAGATAGGTCACCAAAGCAATAAAGGCGGTGCTGAAAGCAATGCCGCAAACAATCATTCCTAAAATGAGGAAAAAAGAGGCAAACACGATGCTTCCAGAGGAAAATTGAGAGATAAAAAACAAGACAAGGCCCAAGAAATAAAAGCCAAGACCTCCGAGCAAAACCTTTTTTACACCAAATTTTCTGGTCAACTTCTGGTTGTAGAGCGCCATGATAATAACAGAAACATCCAGAAGGGCCATCAAACTCAGATGCATCTTATGGGAGATGTTGGTGATAAAAAAGCCACTGGGGTATTGCGCCATGCCAAAAGCCACCATATGGATGGTGGAAATAATAAACAGGCTCAACATCATTCGAGAACGGTGCGAGAAAAATCGCTGCAACCACATACACTCATCTTCTTTTTTTTTGATGTATACAAGAAAAAAAAATTTCTCAAAATTAGATTCTTGAAGGGTATCTCCTTATGGCATCATATCCTCTTGTCAAAGAATCGACCTGTTGCCGGGAGAAAAAAGCTGGAAATCATCTCCCATGCAATCTATCTTTTTGAAGAAAAAGGAGCTCTTGAAAAGGTGGCCATATTGGCTGCCCGCTGGTTTCTCAACCACTCTTTGTGAAAATCTTTTGCAAAATTTTTCAGAGTTTCTTGATTAAAATATCTCTATTTTCTATGAAGAAGAAAACGTTCATTTCTCAAAAGGAGGAGACAATGGCTAAGAAAGCAAAAAAGCAAACTGCAAAGAAAAAACCCGCAAAAAAAACCGCTAAAAAGAAGATGAAAAAAAGCGGAACGGGCGGATCTTGCACTTGCGGATGTAAGTAATTTTACTCCGAACAAAATAATATTTCCCAAATTAGAAGCTTGTAAAAAGCCACCAAAGTTCGTAAGAATTCGGTGGCTTTTTTCTACATAACGCGAGTTTTGGATATGCCGCTCTATGAAAAAGGCAGATATTTCAGATGATTTAACAGCCAAAATTGGGAAAATAGAGGTCGAAGACGCCCTCATTTTCCCAATTTTGGCTGTTAAATCGCTGAAAGATAGCCCTTTTTCATGAGTGCCTTATCCAAAACTCGCGTTACATACAAAGAATGTTTCAATGCATGATCTTGTGGAGAAACGAGAGCATCATGTACTTTTTATGCGTAAACACCCACCCTTTCTCTTCCAAAATTTCAAGCTTCTTGCACAGGCGCTTCAGAATCTCCCACCTCTCTTTTTTCATGATGGGAGAAGAAAAGAGATATTCTAGATATTTTCTCTCTTTGTCGGATAGTTTTATCTCTTTGAGAAGTTGTTGAAAGTGCGATCGGATCTTGAGAGCCGTGTCGATGAGAGACCTACCCTCTTCGATGATTCCTTTGAGAAAAAAGCGAATCCATCCTTCCCAGTCATTTTCTTTCGTGATGGCAAAGAGCCTCTCAAAATATTCCAATCGATGCTTTTTAAAATAAAGGCTCAAGTAAAACAGGGGAGAAGAAAGAAGCTTTTTCTTATAAAGAAAGAAGGGAACCAGCACGCGTGCAAGCCTGCCATTGCCATCCATGAAGGGGTGAATGATCAATAGCTGCGCAAAAAAGATAGCTAACTGCACAAGAACATCTTTTTCAGGATAGCTCACATATTTTTTTAGATTACCCAAGCTGTTTGGGATATGAGAGACGCTCGGCGGCAAAAAATAGGCATAGGACATCCCCTTTCCTTCAGGTCCAATCCAGTTTTGCCTCTTGCGGATTTTTCCGCTCTCTGCAGCTCCCTTTTTGATTATTCTATGAAGACGACAGAGAAAAGCGCAAGAGATGGGCCTTTCTTGTGGATAGTGCTGCACAAAAGCGAGTGCTTTTTGGTAGCTGAAAACAGCTGTTTGCAAAGAAAATTTCTCTTTGCTCAAAACATCTTCCACGCTAGAGGCATTTGGTTCCGCTTCTAAAGAAGCCAAAGCTTCTTGGATGGAAAGGAGAGCAAAAAGCCTTTTGGGATGCTCGACGCTTTTTATGACCCCTTCATATTGTGCAAGGATGCGATGTGCTTTTCCCAATACATCGACAAACTGTTTCCAATCAAGGAAGCGCAAGGGAAGTTTTTTAGGTCTACAAGGAGTGATCTTCATTCCAGGGCCCCACTTTACTTTCCTGATTCATACACAATTTGCAAAGGTAGTGTCAACAACTGCCGAACGAAAAAGAAAACCAGCACGCTTTTGCAGATTCCCACAATGTGATACTGTGATGTACAACAAAGGGACTGCACATGAAAAAAAGCTATTCTGTTGGAGACCATTACAAAAATTTTGTCGTCACAAAATCACTTCCCATTGAAGAAATTCGCGTGCATCTCATCGAGATGACCCACCAACCTACAAATGCCGAAGTGCTCTATCTTGCCAACGATGATGAAGAAAACCTCTTTTCGCTTTTGTTTAAAACGCTACCGAAAGATTCCAAAGGGGCTGCCCATATTCTAGAACACATCGTTTTGTGCGGGTCGAAAAAATTCCCGGTCAAAGACCCCTTCTTTTCCATGAGAAGACGAAGCTTGCATACCTTCATGAATGCAATGACAGGGGCCGACTTCACCTGCTACCCGGCAAGCTCGCAAGTGGAAAAAGATTTTTACAACCTTTTAGAGGTCTATCTCGACGCTGCTTTTTTTCCAGAAATCAAATATTTGAGCTTCCTACAGGAGGGACACCGTCTAGAGTTTGCAAAACAAACCGATGCCTCTTCTGCCCTTACTTTCAAAGGAGTGGTCTTCAATGAGATGAAAGGAGCCATGAACCTTCCCGACTCGCGTCTCTGGCATGAAATGATGTTCCACCTCCTCCCCGATCTGCCCTATGCATATAATTCCGGAGGCGATCCGAAAGAAATACCCAATCTTACCTACGAAGAGCTCTTGGAGTTTCATCGCACCTATTACCACCCCTCAAATTGCATCTTTTTTTTCTACGGCAACCTCCCAATTGAAAAACACCTCGATTTTATCGAAAAAGAGGTGTTGCAAAAGACAAAGCCCACTAAGACACATATCCTCATGCCACAACAAAAACCCCTTGCAACCCCCAAAGAAGTAAAAGCCTATTACCCTACTCACGAAAAAGAAAACCTGCAAAACAAACACTACATTTCCTTTGGTTGGATGACCTGCCCCCTGGTCGATCAAGAAACTACCCTGGCATTAACTCTTCTCGACAGCATCCTAATGGACACCGATGCCTCGCCTTTAAAATCAGCTCTTTTAGAGTCAAAACTCTGCCAAGAAGCCTCTTCTTCTTTTGAGGTGGAAATGAGTCAAATCCCTTGGCTTTTAACTTGCAAAGACTGCAAAGAAGAAGACCAAAAACCTCTATTAGACCTCGTTGTACAAACGTTAAAACAGCTATCGTCTCAAGGGTTCGACGAAAAGCTCGTTTCGGCCTCTCTTCACCAGTTAGAGTTCGAGCGCTTGGAAATTACGGGAGGAGATGCCCCCTACGGCCTTTCCCTTTTTATGCGCACCGCTCTTTGTAAACAAAAGGGGGGAAAGAGCGAAGATGCGCTCTCGATCCACTCTTTATTTAAAAAACTAAAAGAACGGTTGCAAAATCCTCGCTACCTCCCCTCTTTGATTACACAATATTTTCTCAATAACCCCCACTGCATCCAGCTCTGTCTCTCTCCCGATCCTTTTTTGTTGAAAAAGGAGGAAGAAGAGGAAAAAAAGACACTCGCAAAAATACAAGAAAAACTCTCCTCTGCTGAAAAGAAAAAAATCATCGAAGAGAGCCTATCTTTATTCCACTACCAAGAAGAGATGGAAAAAAGCGCTATTTCCCTTTTGCCCAAAATAGCAAAAGAAGAGATCCCTCCAACGATCAAAGATTACCCATTAACAAAAGAAAAAAAACAAACCACCCTTCTTTTTCACCATGAAGTCTTTACAAACGACATACTCTACGCAGATCTGATCTTTGACCTGCCATCTCTCGATCAGACAGAACTTTCCCTTCTGCCGCTTTTTTGCAGCTGCCTTGCAGAAGTGGGAGTAAAAGGTGGCTCATACAAAAAGCAGCTCGAAAAAATCCATTCGTATACGGGAGATGTCAGCGCTTCTGTCTCCCTGCACATTCAAGCAGACGACCCTAAAACCTTTTGGCCCTCGTTTTCCCTTCGAGGAAAAGCGCTCAAGCGCTACAGTCCAAAACTACTCGAGATTTTCAAAGAAACGCTCCTTCCCAATTTTAAAGAAAAAGAGCGCCTCCAGCAGCTCCTTTTGAGCCATGCTACTTTGATGCAGCAGGCCATCTCCCAAAAAGCCATGCGTTACGCCATCAATCTCGCACTCTCTGGCCTTTCGGCAATAGGTCATTTGCAAGAAACGTGGCTCGGATCTACCTTCTATCAAACGATCATGAAAATGCAAAAAGATCCTGCCCTCTCTATCGATCTAATAGTGGAGATTTTCACCTCTCTCAAAGAAAAAATTTTCAAAAGCCCGACCCCTAACCTAGTTTTTTCTTGCGACCAGAGCCAATATCAGCTCTTAGACAAAGAGGGGTTTTACGGCCTCTTATCTCTTCCAGCATGCGAGACAAAAAATCCTTTTGCACAAATAGAGAAAAAGAGCCCTCTTTCCCAAGGAAGGATCATCGCCTCTCCCGTTGCATTTTCCGCTCTTGGCTATCAAACCATCGGATATGCACATCCCGACGCTCCCTTTCTCTTTTTAGGCGCTGAGCTTATGGAAAATCTGCTCTTACACAAGGAGATTCGCGAAAAGGGCGGAGCCTATGGAAGCGGAGCCGTTTTTTCTCCAAGCTCTGGTCAATTCTATTTTTATTCCTATCGAGATCCGCAAATCAAAAATAGCTACGACATCTTTCAAGCATCCATTCACAAGATCGCTTTACAACAATTTACAGAAGAAGACCTGGAAGAGGCTCGGCTCGGCATCATCCAGGGAATCGATGCTCCCGTACCACCGGGAGGAAGGGCCATTGTGGCATTTGACTGGCTTTCTTCGAAAAAAGACAAGCATATGCGCGCGGCATTTCGACAAAAAATTTTAGACGCCCAAGCGCCAGAAGTTGCTCTTGCCGTAAGCAGGCACCTACTCACAACTATCGATCAGGGAGTTTTGGTCTCCTTTGCAGGAAAAGAGCTGCTTGAAAAAGAGAATAAAAAACTTATCTCAGCCAAACAACAACCACTGCCGCTATTTGAACTTTAAGGATCTGTGCAATATAATGAAGTTGAGTCTCAGTAAAAAAATGGGGTGTTTTATGAAATGTATGATTTCACGATGGTTTTTCATTCTTTGCCTATCTTCTTTTTGGGCAACAACAACTTTTGCGCACAATAACACAGCTGGAGAAGACAAAGCAGAGCACTCCTTGTCAGAAGAGAAAACCAAACCTCTAAGTCTTGCTCAAATTGCTGCAGAGATCACCTCCAAGGGATTTGCAAGCGTGGGCAAAAAAGCAATTCCAGCCGTTGTTTTCATTCGTTCAGAATGCAGCGGGGTTTCTAATGAGGAGAATCCCTTCGGATCTAACGAAAATCCTTTTGAATCTCTTCCAGATGGTTTTTTTCATAAATTTTTTGGAATACCTATCTTTCCTGGTCATCGCCAAACACCTAACCCCCAAATCTCTGGAGGTTCGGGATTCATTATTTCTTCCGATGGAAAAATCGTAACGAACCACCATGTGGTAAAAGATGCCACCACCATCACCGTTGTGTTGAAAAATGGTGAAGAAAAAGAGGCAAAGCTACTAGGCGCCGATCCTAGAACCGATCTGGCAGTGCTCAAAATTGAAAGCCAAAATCTCCCCTATTTAACCTTCGGAAACTCCGATCAGATTGAAATTGGAGAGTGGGCCATTC
The DNA here is from genome assembly GCA_021811265.1 of bacterium. Lineage (GTDB taxonomy): Bacteria > Chlamydiota > Chlamydiia > Chlamydiales > SM23-39 > JAJZPH01. The sequence goes on along the minus strand of JAJZPH010000026.1, from coordinate 1,147 downwards.
CCATCGGTAGCCCTTTCGGCCTTCAAGCAACGCTTACCCATGGAGTCATCAGCGCGAAGGGACGACAGGACTTGCGTATTACCGATCTTGACGATTTGATCCAAACAGACGCCCCTATCAATCCGGGCAACTCAGGTGGCCCTTTGTGCAACATTTTAGGAGAAGTTATCGGCATTAACACAGCGATCTTATCGAAAAATGGTGGATCTCTAGGCATTGGTTTTGCTATCCCCAGCAAGATGGCAAAACATGTGATCGATCAAATTGTACAATATGGCGGAGTACAATATGGATATCTTGGTGCTATTTTGCAAGCCGTCGACAAAGAGATTGCCGAAGCCTTCAACCTGAAAAAAGTAGAAGGAGTGCTCATTGCAGAAATAGTAAAGGACTTCCCTGCAGAAAAAGCCGGCCTGAAACAGGGCGATATCATCGTTGCATATAACGATCTTCCCGTAAAAAACATCCACTCTTTTCGCAATGAACTTTCCCTTCTCGATCCTGGGACGAAAGTCCAATTGAAAGTGTTAAGAGAAGGAAAATTGGAAACCTTTAACGTGGTCTTGGCTGCATCTCCCGAAGCTCCCCTAACAAAAGCCGAAACCCTGCAACTGGGCATTGAAGTCTCCGACGTAAAAATGGTTGCTCCTGAAGCTGCCCGGCAGTGGGGCTACAACGCGCTACCTGCAAACGGGCTCGTGATCACCCACGTCAAGCCAGGCTCTATTGGAGAAAGAGCGGGTCTACGCCCTGGAATTTTTGTTCTTCAAGTCAATCAAAGGGCGCTCAAAATCCCTTCTGATTTTTACGAAGAGGTACAAAAATCCTCCGACAAAAAGCACATTGTTTTGTTGATACGACTGCCCAACAACTCAACGCGCTTCATCACCATCAAAATGAAATAAGTGAAAAACTGATCTTGAAAATCGGCTTTTGGAATGCTTCAAAGGCCGATTTTTCAAGTTATTTCAGATGGTTTAACCACAAAAATTAGGCAAATAGAGGTCGAAGGCGCCCCCTTATTTTCCTAATTTTTGTGGCCAAATCACTATTCATTCGTCATGATAAAAATAATTCTTGTATAACTTTTTTTTTAAAAGTATTCTTTTGCAAATTTTAATAAGGAGATGTGTATGGCTACGAGATC
>JAJZPH010000025.1 GCA_021811265.1 bacterium | reverse complement strand
ACTTTCATAGTCACAAGATGCCTTGTGTTACCTCATTCGGTATTAGCGGCCGTTTCCAACCGTTATCCCCAGGTAAGAGGCAGATTGTCCATGTATTACTAACCCTTCCGCCACTAAGCTACAAGTTGCCCCATAGCTTCGTTCGACTTGCATGCCTCATCCACGCCGTCAGCATTCAATCTGAACTAAGATCAAATTCTCATTGATCTTTTTTAAATAAAAAATTTTGACGGAGTAAAAAACTTTTGTCTCTTACTCACACAAACTTCACTTTCGTCTCTTCTCTTCCACTGTCAAAAATACCACTTAAGCAGTCTCGCTGCTCTTTTTCTCTTAAAAGAGAAATAAAAAACATACGAAATTTCCCTGATTTCTCTCAACGAATTTTTTTCCTATTTGGGATAAATCTGTTTCATGATGTGAATTTTCCTCTTGGAAAATTTACATCGAGAATGTCTCAAAAATAGATTTTAAGATTTTTGCTGAAAAAACTTTACCATCGGTTCGGCATGGGAGTTCCTCCGCCGAGGTGGTATTTTGGATCAGGTTGAAAGCAAGGAGCAAGCAACTCTTTTCCATAAGCGCAGCGTTCGAAGGTCGCATATAGCTTTCTCCCGTTCTCGGGCAGAAAGAGACCATATACAGCCGATAATTCCAGCCCTATGTAAATAAACGGGGAGGACACTACACGTAATAAATCTTTAGACCAACTACTTCTTTTGCTGCAACCTACTGACATAGGATACCAAAAATGAGCAAAAGAGATCATTTTAGCAACGCGATTGGCTACGTTGAGCACGAGGCCAACTGCATGAACAATAGGCGTGGCAAAAATGAGTCCTAAACATTTTAACCGTATTACGTTCAGCTCTTCTTTCCAATAGCAGTCACCATTTGAATCAGCTCTCTGAAAGCTATATTCACCAACCTCTTTAAATTGTGTATAAGGGGAAAAATGAGAAAGAAAAATTGGATAATTTTTACTTTCATCAAGACCATTTGCAAGCACATCACCAAACCCCTCAACTATATGATGAGTTGCCGCTAATAAAAAATGACCGATCGCAGACATCATTTCCTTTTTATTTATACACTATAATTTTACATGTTTTGTTCTTTAATATCACTAGTTTTTTAGAACAAACAACTAGATTTTAAAATTAAAATGAAAAATATCAAAAATTTTATTTAACCCTTCATCCCCGCTTGCAGAATATCGTGCAGCCTGATGATCCCCACTACTTGTTTTCCTTCCACAACGGGAAGGACAGTAACGAGTTTTTTTGCATTTTCTTCCATCTGCTGCATGGCTTGCCATGCAAGGGTTTTTCTAGTGGTGGATTTTGGATTTTTAGTCATGAGATCTTCCATTTTTCGAGAAAACAGCTCGTGCCCATATTTTTCAATGGCTCTGCGCAAATCGCCATCGGTAAAAATCCCTTGCAGCTCTTTTTTTTCATTCACGATAAGCAAAGCACCGCACTTCTTTGCAGAAAGCTCAGTAATCACGTCGATCAAAGAAGATTGTGGAGTACAGAGAGGAAGCTCCTCTTTTTGCAGCATCAGATCTTCTACAGAGAGAGAAATTTTTTTTCCAATACTTCCCGCCGGATGGTTTGTAGCAAATTCAGAAAGGGTAAAGTTTTTCGCTTTCATGAGAGCCACTGCCAAAATATCGCCAAAAATCAATTGAACTGCAGTAGAAGTAGTCGGTGCTAAATTAAAAGGACAAATCTCTTTTTCCACGGGAAGAACGATGAAGAAGTCGGCCTCTTGTGCCAAGCGCGAATGTGCAGACGAAACAATCGCTATAATCTTTGCCCCCTTTTTTCGAATATAGGGAACCATCTGCAATAGCTCTTTTGTCTCTCCACTCTTGGTCAAAAAAACACAAAGGTCTTCTTTGCTCACAAGGCCAAGATCCCCGTGAAGAGCATCCAAAGGAGGAAGAAAAAGAGCTTTTGTCCCCATGGAAAGAAAACTAACGGCCAATTTATTCGCAATGATCCCGCTTTTCCCAACGCCACTTAAAATAATAGAGCCATGGCACTGCAAGAGCTGTTCTACCAGTTGTTCCGTTTTTTCAATATCTACTGCATCGAAAAAATGGTTCAAATAACGGCGCTCTTCTGCAAAAAGCGAGGCAATCATGAAAGCTCCTTTTGATATTTTTCTTCCAGATAGAGTTGTACAGCCCTCAGAAAATTACAAGCATAGATTCCATCAAAGAGCCTGTGATCAAAACTCAACGAGAGATAAAGCATCGAAGCAATGGCCGTTGTATCGTCGGCAAGGACGGTCACCTCTTTATGGATGGCTCCCATTGCAATAATGGCCACTTCGGGATAACGGATAATGGGAAATCCCATCTCAATGCCCGTCATTCCAAAATTGGTCAGAGTAATCGTCCCGCCATTCATCTGCTCCACAGAAAGCTTCCCCTCTCTTGCATCTAGAGCCAATTGCTGCAACTCCTCAGCACATGCAAATACGCTCTTTTTTTGGCAGCTATGGACAATGGGCACTAAAAGTCCCTTCTCTACGTGTACTGCAACGCCAATATGCACATCGGGATGAAATAGAATCTCATCCCCCTGCAAAGAAGCGTTCACAAGAGGATATTCTTTTAAGCTCTCTGCAATCGCGCGCAGAGCAAAGGCAGTGATGGAAATTTTGACTCCTTTTTCTTGCAACAGCCTTTGCTTATGCAGGTTGATCCATTGCACCAAAGAGGTTACATTGACCTTCGTGATCAACGAAGCTGTAGGGATCTCTTTCGACGAGAGCGTCAAATTTTCAGCAATTGCTTTGCGCATGCTTCCCATCGTTTTTCCTTTTTGCATTCCACTTTTTTTGGTTTCGAGATAGCTCTCTACATCCTTTTTCGTAAGCCTTCCCTCGGGATTTTCTTTGGGTATGTTTTTCGCCTCCTCGTGCGAAATTTGATTCTGCTGCATCATCTTCAATACTGCTGGGGAGAAAAAATCGGCCGTAGAAAAAGACTCTTCTCTTGTCTCTTCGCCCTTCTTCTTTGGAAAAACATTTGTTGATTCTCCTTCCGTTTCAATAACCGCGATCGCATCGCCAATGGCAATCTCCGCGCCCACATCTGCTAAAATTTTTTTTACAAAGCCCCGAGCCGTAGAAGGAATTTCGCTATTCACCTTATCGGTTGACACCTCCACCAAGGGTTCATCTTTTTCTACTGTTTCCCCTTCTTTTTTGAGCCACAGCACAATGGTAGCCTGGTGGATGCTCTCTCCCAATTTGGGAAGGTAGATGGTAATCTCCATAATTTGCCTCTATCAAGAGTCGATACTCTAGTTTTTTTGTCTCTCATCATTGAAAAGAACGTGAAAAAAATCAAGGAAGACCTCTCTTGTTAGCAGAGCAATCGCATTAAAATTTTCAATTAATGGTCTTCATAGATGCTATTCTTTATGAGAGCTAGGAGAAAAAGGCTTTCTGGAGTACGAGTTAAAGTTTAATGCGACCAAGCGCACCCTTTATCATCGTAATGAGCAGCAGATTCGAAACTTTCTTTGAAAAGAGGGTCGTTTGTCCTTCATTTTCATTGGGTTTTAAATCAAAATCAGTGTAGATTTTTATCCGAAAGGGGTGATTGTGACAATAAGTGGGATAAGTGAAAGTAAAAATTTTACTTTACACGTGGCTATAGGAAGGTGGTTTACAAATCTTCCAACGGCTAAGAAGATCGCTACATTTGTCACTGGCATGGGGATACTGGCTTTTGCTTCCTTTAACGTGACTATTCTTGGAATTGACGTTTTAGTGACTCTTTCGATTACCGGGGCTCTTTTAACTATAGCCTCTGCCACTGCGCTTGTTTTTTTCCGGTATTGTCCTAATCAACAAGCCCCTGTTCAACAACAAAGACAAAATCCAGTTCCTGCTGAAAGCTCATCCACTCTACCACCTGCAGTTGCTCATAAAGTTGAGGTAACTTCAGGTTCGCAAAGCACTTCCTCCTCTGAAAAAACAATGCCAACTCCAACACCGCCTCTTTCCGGAGATTTTCGAGTGGATGCAATATCAATTATAGCTCCCTATTTGCGTCTCCAAGATCTTGCCTCTCTTGCTCAATGCGATCGACTGTGTCACGAAACAATTTCCAATTTTATCACTTCTTTTTTAAGAGAAAGAGCATCCGCACCCAATCCCACCTATTATCCCGAATATCATGCCTGGAGAAAAGCACACAAAATTTTTGAGAAAGATTCAAAGGATGCAAAAGATTTTCCATCGGTTACGGATGTGCGGTTTGGTGGATCACAATTTGACGACGAAGAGTTAATGGAACTGCTCGACACCTGTTGCAATACTTTAATATCTTTAAATCTTGCTGGGTGTTGTCGTCAGAATCCTTTCTTCTCAGACAGGCACCTTTCGAGAAGTTTTCTAAGCAAGATTATTGACCACAGAAAGGTCTTTACAAATCTTAAGCACTTGGATATAAGTGGTGGAAGGTTTGAAGCGCATTCAATAATAAATTTTATCAGATTACAACCCCAACTTGAATCTATAATTTTATCTGGCCTTTACCTGGATCCAAAAGAAGCAGATAATTTTTTACCTCAGCTATTGCCATCTCTGCCACGAGATCTAAAAATTTTAGATTTAGCTGACCGATCTTGTTATTCAAATGTACTAGAACAACTCTCTGAAATTTGCCCAAGGCTAAAATCATTAAGTTTTACTGAAAGAATGCTGGGACGTGTTTCTTTTCCCCCTACTCTAGAAGATTTATCGTGTCCCCCCTACCCCTGGGTTTTACAAAAAATCAAAGAATCTTGTCACTCTCTCAAATCTTTTTCAACCCCTTTTGCAAACAGAGCATATAAGACTTATTCTTATACTTTGTCTGACTTTTTTGATTCTCCTTTCCCTACGATAGAAAAGTTGTCGATCGATTTGAATACTGATTTATTGCGCAAAATAATCGTCAACTGCCCCAATCTGAAGTTATTGCGTTGCAGAAATAAAGGTTTAACAGAGCAAGGTATTTTGGACATCTGCGAACAACAAACAATGGTTTCATTGGGGCATTTATGTATAGAGGGGAGGTACTCTTTTCATTGCGCCCTTCTAATCCTTAGGGCCTGTCCCAATATCCATTCACTTACACTTACACTTTCATCTTCACTTACACTTTCGTCTTTACCTTCACTTTCATCTTTACATTCACCTTCATTTTCGCATCGTAATAAAAAATATTTTTCACGCATCATTGATGAGAGACCTCGCAATCTAAAATTTTTACACCTCAAGCTCGATAGATCCTTCACTAAAGATGATGTTTCGGAACTTCTTAGCTCCGAATCCTTCCAAATCATGTTGCAACAGCTAGAAAGAGTTGACCTTATTTTTTCACTTGACATGTACTCAATAAGTGATGATGCAAAATGGCATGAAGTTCAATCTCTTTTATTACCTCCTAAGGTGTATTTATCCTGTTCCTGGTGCCCAGATGAATTCATTCCTTTTGACTTGTAAGCATCAAGCAAACTCACCTTGAAGAAAAATAGCTTATTTTGTGCGACGCTTCTGCCATTGATCTGGTAAAAGCTCGTGTAGCTTTTGAGCACTATACCCCACGAGTCGAAAGATGTTTTCCAACGCCAGTTTTGGATCAGGAAATAGATTCCACTCTCACAAATATCTCTTCTGTTCTTTTTCCTGAACTATATGAATCTGGAGCAGTTGATAACGAGACTCAAAGCGAACATGAAAAACAAGCTCATGCACCTTTATGATAAGTTTTTACTTCGCAAAAGGGACCTGATCGAAAGCGTTCACAACAGGCTTAAAAATGGTTGCCAGATTGAGCACCACAGGCACAGAAGTTGATGGAACTTTTTAGTGAATTTGCTCAGTGGAATTTCTGCTTACGAAATGCAGCCTAAAAAAACCAGCATTGAACCTTCCTCAATTCGAGATTTCTCAAATTCAGGTGCGAAAAAATCACGGAAGGTCCACATCAAATGGTATCCTATACCTTTTACATGCCTCTCGAAGGGCATCCATTCGCGGAGAGTCCTCTTCGGGCAAAGGAACCTTAAAGACCTGACAAACATGTCGGAAGCTATATTTTCTTGGGAGCGGCAACATCCCCCCATAAATCCTACCGGCTCTAAGCAAGACTAACGCTTCAGGAGCTTTGCTAAAGAGCCGTCCGCGATCGAATTCTCCTCCCACCGCAAAAATAAGCCCTTTTCTAGGATAAAAAGTAATAGGTGGTTCATGATCGATCCCATGCTCTTTTAAGTTTGTTAATCGCAATATGTTGCGAGGGCAGCTTATCAGATTTGGGTTGGAACAAAGTCTGAGTCCTTCCAACCGTCTAAACCAGGCGGCTCTCTCAATCATCTGCTCTAGATGCAAGGGCCTTACATCCGTAACTGCTAAATAGAGTACTTTCAAACTGGGCAGTCCATCGCATGCCAACCATTCATCCAAACCTTCGCGCAATATATGTTTATTGTACTCCACATTCAATACCTCTAGTTTTTCAAAACCGCTGGTTGTAAGGAAGGCCATCCCCCTGCCCGTCAATCGAGGATTACCTCGAAGAGTCAATATCTGCAGATCGCGAAAACGGCCTGATTGAGCCATATGTTTCAAATGCTCATCTGTAAGATTTTTTCTACTCAAATCCAGCTCTAGCATGTCAGGAATTTCTTCCTCCCTTGGAATTAAACTTCCCTCCCCTGGAATGTAACCTTCCTTTCCTGGAATGAATTTTATAATTGAACCAAAAACAGCATCTGGACCAACAACAGCATCAGATAGCTGTGGTGTGAAATTTTCCCAAATGGTAGGTTGTTCTCGAGCAAACTGAGCGGATCTATTTTCCCAAACAGTAGCTAGTTCTTGAACAAACTGAGCGACATTTCGATCCCTTCGATAATGGGTATATTTCTTGATTGCAGAAAAAACTATAGCACATGCATTGCTCACTTTTTGGGCAAGTTTTATCAATGTTGGACTACTTTGAATGATACTGACCAAACGATTGCGCACACCCACCCAGACTGCTGTCGCACAGGACTGACAAGAAAAAGCAAGGGAATGAACTACTTGATTTATACGCATTTGAATGCCTCATCATCTATGTTTAGATGTTTGTCTCCATGAATCATGTCAAAAATGTTCCTGGGTTAAGATTGGGTGGTAGACCTCGCGTGCGGTAAGCCCTTCGAATGGAATGCAGGCTTCAAAATGGTTGTGACGGAGATGGTGAAGAAAAATGGGCTCCTGGCTAGCTTCTTGATTGTAGATTTTAGGTAGCGCATCAACTGCTAATACAACGATTGGGTGCTGCAGCATGTATGCAAGTGCGTGTATCTCCACTTCTGTGCCCCAGACTTGAGGCATACTCATTCCAGATAGATATTGTTCCCAATTATCAAAGAAAAACTTCACCTCGCCATCCCCTCTGAGCAATGTTTTTTCTGCATAATCTGGTTTCTGCTGATATTCTTTTTCATGATCTTGCATGAACAGAACTACCTCCTTTCTTAACCGTAATCCTCCCTCAAAATCCGAAAGTTGAGCCGCTACATTGTCGAACAAACAATCGCCAACCAGTTTAGTGAAGTCTTTAGTTTCCAAACAATACTTTTCCAACCGATCGCAGGAGAATGCACTGGCTAGAGCAGAACTACGTGCTTCATCAGGCCGTAAAGAGGCGCGATAGATATCGTCTATACATGCCCATCGAATCACACTCCGAATTACATTGAGACGATACTCTGCTTTTCTCTCCTCTGGAGTGCGCAATTCTACTCGAGAATAAGAACAAATCTGTCGATAGAGTTGTTGCAAGCTTTCAGGGCGAGATGGCAGGGTACACCGCACTTTATTGATATAATCGATCAGCAGATCGCTGTGGGGCCAGCGTTCAAGATCAAACGCAACGCTATCCGCAGGAACAACCACTTTGTCCCATTCTTCTTGTGCAAACAAAAGGCATAAAGGGCTCCTCCTTCCTTCGTCTACCAAGGGTACGACTGCGCTATCAAAAAGGTGCGCGGCTTCTTCTTTAGCACGAAGAATATTTTTTAAGTCTGCTCGAAGCTTTTCGCAATAACTCCGAAAAAGATCAAACGCTCTCTCTTCCTGAGCCCGATCCCGAGACGTTATACAGTCGTTGATGGGCTGTACAAGATCGCGATAGATTTCGTCATGCGCAAAGACGAGCTTTGCATCAAGAATGGTAAGAGGAGGAACCCCATCTGGATACATTTGATAAAACATGCTGACAAGGTCAGCAAATAATGATTCGTGAAATAGATAATTGGCTATTTTAGGAGCTCCGGTATGAGGATCGTAGCCGCGCGTTTCTTGATGAAATTTGATTGCCTTTCGTGCAACCCATTTGGACAGCTGAGAGGGCTTGCTCAAACCTCCGGCAAAAACAGGACAGTCTCTGGCGCTAGCACAATTTTGCTTAAACAGCGCTAGAGCTTTAAAACGATCTTTTGCTTCTATCAGATCGGTTATAGAATGTGCGTGCAATCCAATAAAACGTCCTTCTTTTTTGTATTCCTTCATAGGCTGAGCATTACGCCTGGGATCAGATCCATCCTTTTCTATCAAGGTTATTACCTGACCATCCGGTTTCTTTAGGCAAGTCTTAGAAAGATACCCGCCCGCTACCTCGTCTTCTCTTCTAAGGGTAGAGTTGAGTTCTTTTCCAATGAGCTCTCCGGCTGGATTGCACACATGCCATGTTTGTGGGTAGTGAACATTGAGTGCATCAATGATTGCCGATCGTATTGGGCCCTCGTAAGGAACGATCCTCCCACGAAAACCTGTAAGATATGATCGGGCCTTCTCTAGCACAGCAGGCGATATGAGAATAAGGGAGTGATCTGAAAGATGGTGTGAGCTAAAGGTCATTGTATCATAAGGCGCTACTCCAAATGGCCTGCGATAGAGAGTCTCTTCAAATACTGAAAGAGGCTCTAGAACTGCAATGGGCGCATCCTCCCACCCATCCGGTCCACTCCCACTATTTGCTTGGACAAGTTGATTCCAAGCCCAATGTATTTGAGGCCTCTTTTCTAATTCCCCCTGAAGTTCTCTCTTCTGTAGATCGAGATGACGGCCGATTACTCCATCAGGGGTAATAATATGCTGCAACAAAGGCATTATTTTATCTTTTTCCCATTGATCCAAAAGTTCAGGATGACCCCCGATGAAGGAACCAATAGCCTGAGGACTCAATGCATGCACAAGTACGACATGAGGGATCAGGTCTTGCATGCTCACTGTAACAAATGCGCCCTGTTCTGGTTTGAATACTGCCCCTAATTCGGGCCGTCTGGGAAGACGATCGATTTGCCTCGCTAAAAGTGGCATTTCCTTCATTTTTGACTGCACATGGATTTCTCTCTTGGCAATTTCCTGCAGTCGTACTTGTTCTGCACGAAACGCTACCTCAACACTACGCACTTGTTCTCCAAGCTTTGCAACAGCCTCCTGCTTGACCAGTATTGCCTGTTGGACCTTTGCCATTTCCAGTTTACAGGTCTCTATTTGCTCGCGTGCAGCGTTTCCCTCTGTCCCTTGCACTTCTTGCGCTGCTCTGACTTCTCCTTGCAACCCCTCCATCTGTTGTTGAAGCATTTGGAGCTCTCCTTGAATCTTCTGTTGTTGCTTCTGGAGAGGTTCGGGATTGAATCGAACCGTTTCCCGTGAACTAAGGAATTTTACATGTCCTTTTCTCCACTTGATGGTTTTGCCTTTCTGATAGGCTTCTTTAATCGCTGCTTTGGATTTTGTCCAATGTCCGCTAATTTTTGCCTTAAACCCCTTCTTTAAATGGCCATCAATATCTTTATCAATGCGCGCATCCAAACGAGCCCGTTCTTGTTGGAATCTCTGCTCGCCCTGCTCAGCTATACGCATTTGCTGCTTTACCTTTTCTAGAGTTTCTTGAGCTGCTTTGATATCTTGTTGCATTTTTTCCACTTGTCGCTGGGTTTCCTGCATTGCTTTCCGAGCTGCATCGAGCTGTAGATCACGGGTTTTCTCTAAAACCGCTAACTCTTCCTGCTGTTTGGCAAGGCGTTGTTCAGAAAGGCGCAACTCTTCCTCAAGCGCGTTAACAACACGTTCACTCTTTGCTTTTTCTCGCTGCGCTACTTGCAGAGCTTTCTCTACTGACTTCTGATTGAGATATCTTTGCCCCTCTTCCCCTACAGCAATCACGCCACTAATTGTAGCACCTACTAGACCCGCTCCAAAAACTCCTGAACCAACCTGCTCTCCCTCACACAAGTTCGTGGCGGCCTTGCTACTCATTGCACCAACGCCCCCTTCCAGGGTTCTTTTGAATACGATAGCCGCTATGTCATCATCAACCTCCGCTACGCAATTCATCAAAGGCCCAACTGTTGTACTTGCTAAAGAACCCACCGCGGTTCCTACTGCCCCAATACAGGCTTTTTTTAAAACGATTTTAGGATCTCCCTCTTTAACTGCTTCAGGTATCGCCGCTGCAGCACTACCTGCAGCCCCACCAAACGCTTGGACACCAATTCTTAAAAGATAATGAATCCCTCTAGTCCAATGGCTTAAACCCCCTGAGATAAACCCCGTGGCCCCTCCATAAGCGGTCTGTTTCGCATACTCATCCGTATCATACTGACCTTCTGGCTGCGAGTAGGCATAAGATCCTCCGGCTAATCCGGAGCCGAGAAGGATTCCTCCTGGGAAAACAAATCCTGTAATGGTAAGACCGATTCCCACAATGACCTGCGCTCCTGATAAAGCAAGAGCTGTTTTTTTACCCCCTCCCATAAGGCCATAATCTCCAAAGCGGATTATCAAGCGATTTGCATGAAACTCAATATGTACCTGATAGGGAGTGGCTTGATCTAATTGTTTTTGTAAATAGTCAATAAATAGACTTTCTTGTCTTTTCTTTTCACTGATTACTGCAGATAGAAAATCGGAATCTACACCTTCGACAATGAATTCGGTAATCACGCAAGGTTGCCCCCAAGGAGATTTCGCACGAAAGCAAAACGTACCAGCCTCGTAATCCAGGCGCCGATCGATCTGCCACATCTGGTGATTCTTAAAACAAGGATTGTCGCTTCCTTTAGAAAGAGAAAAATCAACTGGTCTTGGTTGGGTCCTGAATACCATAAATAAATTTACCGCCGTTTTGTGATAAAACCATATCGCACATGCCGAAAAAAAATCAATTAAAGCAGTTATGTAAATATTAAAAGTTATATAGTAAAATCTTTTAAGACATCATTAAAAAATAAACCCTACGGGGTAGTCAAAATTACCGACAGGAAAGAACAATCTGCTCGACCATCTGTTCAAAAATTTCTTTTCCATCAATAAACTGTAGCTGCAGTTCGGCGTAATAGACAGGAAGGGGGAAACGAGTTTCTGCATCTAATTTGATACCATCTTTCTCCGTGCACAAGATATAAGAAGCACCTTTTTCTTTTGCCATATTTGCAAAGGAAAGAAGCTCTTCATGAGAAAGAAACCCATGGTCTGGCAAAAAAAGGCTGTGAACAATCGAACATCCAGATTTTTCTACCAGTTCGCAAAAAAGATGCGGGTTTGCAATGCCACAAAAAAGTGCACAAGCTCCCTCCTTCACAGCAACCTCTTCTCCCTGTAAATTTTTGATCGAGGATAGTGCGTGTGCGGCAGCAATCATAGGTTTCTGTGCAAAAAGCTCCACCCTTTTTTTTGCCTCTCTATAATGCTCCAAGCTCTTTACATGGGTCAAAACGATGTAGTCGCTTCTTTGCAATCCCTCTGGCCTTTCTCTGAGCAGTCCCAGCGGCAAAAAAGCACCCTGGCCAAAAAGATCGCGTGCATTTAAGAGTGTAATTTCTAAATTGCGGTGAAAAGAACGCGCCTGCATTCCATCGTCCAAAAGCAGGGTGCGACAGCCTCTTTCTACTGCCATCATAGCAGAAGACAGACGATGGTCACCTACGATCACTTCAGCTCTGTTTTGCAGATGTTTGTGCAAAAGGCAGGGCTCATCACCTGCTGCACTCCAGTGCTCTTCGGTAATACGCACAGACCTTTTTGCTCTCCCAAAAGAAGAGCCGTATCCACGAGATATAATGCCAACCCTGCACCCTCTTTCCAGAAGTTTTTTAGCTAACAAAAGAGTAAATGGCGTTTTCCCAGTCCCCCCAGCAACCAGATTGCCTATGCTCACCACAAATGCGTCCACTTTTCCAACGGAAAAGATGCGATGGTCATAGCCCCAATTTCTTATCCAAGAAACCATCCCCCAAAAAAAGGCAACAAAGTGCAAGACCAAACGTAAAAAAAAGGGAGCTATCCCCTTTTTTTGCGCCCAAAGTTTGCCTCGGAACAACAGCTCTTTTCTTACATCCAGCAGCATCTGTTCAACAGCCTTGAAATTTTGCAATTATACACATTAGAAATGTATAAGATAATTTCTAATCGATTCATCTCAGTTTTTTAATAAACATTCAGTATAAAATTACTTCACAGCTTCTTGGGAGAAAAAAGTTTTTTTTCAACGATTTCGATCAGAATATGGATGGCTGCCATATGGGCTTCCTGGATGCGATCAGAAGTAGCAAAACCATCAACAATCCATTCCAGATCGCTCTTTCCCTTCAACTTCCCCCCTCCCTTCCCAAGAAAGGAGATGGTTTTTAACCCCATCTTTTGCGCCGTCTGATTTGCATACAGAAGATTCAACGAATTGCCACTGGTGGTCAGGCTGATAAATAGATCTCCTTCCCGCCCCAAAGCCTCTACACCTCTTGCAAATACAAAATCAAATCCTATATCATTTCCCGTACAGCTCATGTGCCCAGGATCGCTCAGAGCAATGGCAGCAAGGGCTCTTCTCTTTTGGCGAAAAAAACCGGTGAGCTCTTCAGCAAAATGCATGGCATCACACAGGCTGCCTCCATTTCCTGCGATGATGAGCTTCCCTCTTTTTTCAAAGCAATCTACCATCCAGTCACTTGCTTTTTCAATAAATGCAATCGACTGTGGCTGCCGCAAAAACTCGATGGCGCGAACTCCCTCTTCCACCGCGCTTCGTATATCTTCCTTCATAAAAAAGAAACCCCCATTTATGATTAGTTGCATCATATTAAAAAAACCACTCTTTAGAATCTATTGATTTGTAAAAGTTAACCCTTCTTGAGAAAAAAGAATGCCTTCCCTTAAGCAAAAAATGATTCTTCTCTTTTTGCCCCTTACGCTCATTCTTTGTCTTCTCTATTACCAATTTTTTTATCACCATGAAAAACCAAAATCAAAAATTCACGAACACGGCTACTGGATTGCGTCGAAAGTTAAACACAAATTTGATCGCTCTCTTGCACGAGAAATCATCCTTTTTTTTCAAAAAGAAAAGGTATCTACTTGTGCCGATTTTGGTGCAGGAGGCTATGGTCACTACGTAAGGTTTTTTAAAGAACATGGGATCGATTGTGAAGGTTTTGACGGCAACCCCTTCAGCCTCTCTTTATCCCACGGACTTGTAGAAGTGCTAGACTTAAGCCAGCCGATCCATCTCAAAAAAAGCTACGATTGGGTCATCTCGATCGAAGTAGGAGAACATCTCCCGCCTCAATATGAGAAAAATTTCATCGAAAATCTAGATCGACATGCAGTTTCAGGAATCATCATCAGCTGGGCGCTCAAAGGACAATCGGGCCGCGGCCACTGCAATTGCCGTGATAACGATTACATCAAAAAGCTTTTTGCTGCTTATGGCTACATAAACGATGTGGAAACAGAAAAGGCCCTACGTGACGCTGCATCATTCCCCTGGTTAAAAACAACCATCATGGTCTTTCGTAAAAACAATCACTCCGCCACCTCTTGCAACGAAAAGGGTACTTTTGAGTGAAAGAGCATTTTTTCCTTCGAGACGGGATGGACCAGCTCCAGCTCTGCTTGATGAAGTAATATGCGACCAGATGAAATTTTGCTTCCATATTTTTGATCTCCTACAATCGGATGTCCAAGAGCCGACATCTGTGCGCGGATCTGATGATATCTTCCCGTGTGCAGCTCAATGGAGACCAGCGTTGCTCTTTTTCCTCTTTCTACCACTGAAACTACAAGTTCGGCCCTCTTTGCCAGTGGGTGTTGTAGTAAAACCACTTCTGCCTTGTGCTCGCCGTGCAAAAGCCCATGCACTACTCTTTGTTTTTCTTTTTCGATCGTTCCTTCCACAATTGCCATATAGATACGGTGCCAGCTTTTGGCTCTCAGCTGCTCATTGAGCCTCGATAGTGCTTTGGAAGTTCTGGCAAAAACTACAATTCCGCTTACGGGTTTATCCAGTCTGTGCACGCAATGCAAAAAAACGCCTCCTGGTTTTTTGCATTTTTCTTTGACCCATTTTTTCAGAAGGTCTTGCAAATTCTCTTCGCTCGTCTCGTTGGGCTGCGTCAATAGACCTGCTTTTTTATCGGCTACCAGAAGGTGGTTGTCGAAAAAAAGAATTTTAAACGGATCTTCTTTGGCGAATGACTTCATAGAGAAGCAGGGTGGTGGCTGTAGCTACATTTAAGGAATCTGCAACACCGAGCATAGGAATGCGTAGCTGAATATTGCATTTGTTCATCCAGGTTTCTGAAAGTCCATACTGCTCGCTTCCCACAACTATCGCTACTGACTTTGTCAAATCAGCCTCGGTAAATTCTTGCTTTGCATGGGGGGTTGCTGCAACAACCGAGATTGTTTTTTGTTGCAAAAAAGTGAGCATCTCTTCCGTTTTCGTCTCGAAAATGGGCTGGGTAAAGAGCGTTCCTACACTTGCGCGCACAACGTTGGGATTGAAAAGATCTGTCGCTGCATCGCAGATGACGACCCCATCAACACCCGCGGCATCCGAAGAGCGCAAAATAGTTCCTAGGTTTCCCGGTTTTTCAATTCCCTCAGCAATCAACAAAAAATGATTTTTTTTCTTCTCCAGCAGTTGCTCTAATTCCGGAATGCCTTTGTGCATCTGCAATGCAATGCCGATGAGCCCATCGGGACGGTCTCGATAGGAAATCTTCTCAAAAACATAAGGAGAACATAGGTATACCACCACTCCTTTTGTTGCAAATTCCTGAATGAGCATCTCTTCATTTTCTTTGAGGAAAAACTCCTTACATATGTAGAGAGATTTGAGCTGCACCTTACCCAAATGGGCACGGAAAAGCTCGCGGTAGCCCTCGATAATGAAAAGACCCTGTCTGTCTCTTTCTTTTCTTTCTTTTAAATCCAATACTTCTCGAATGTGGGGATTTTTCATGCTCGTAAAGATCATGGCTGCCACCTTGCAAAGCTTCCCGAAGGAATCGGATAACATGCTTGCGAGGGCAGAATCATTTCTCCTGACTCCACTCTTCCCCCCTTTTTTTTCATCTTTTGCTCCAAAAGGTTGTGTACAACTAGAGGAGTCCATAGGGGCGTGTGGCAAGAAAGAACAAGAAACAGAGGTTTTTCCGACAGCAAAGCAAGACAGAGGTCTAAAATTTCAGGAAGGTCTCTTTCGATTTTGAACATCTCCTTCTTTGCCCCTCTGCCAAAAGTAGGAGGGTCCAAAAGAATACCATCGTAAAAAGATGCCCGCTTCACCTCACGCTTTAAAAACCTAACCACATCGTCCACAATCCAGCGAATGTTTGCTCTCTCCAATTGATTGATATGTGCATTTTCCCTCGCCCATGAGACTACGGGAGCTGAAGCATCTACATGGCATACAGAAGCGCCCTTTTTTGCAGCGACTATCGTAGCTCCTCCCGTGTAAGCAAAAAGATTCAAAATACGCGAAGAGGGCTCAATGCGTTTTTCCATCCATTCCCACAAAAGCGCATGCTCAGGAAAAATTCCCACATGTCCAAAAGGAGTGGGTTTTAACAAAAAGCGAAAGGAAAAAAACTCCATCTCCCAAGAAGAAGGAATAGGTTTTTTCCAGATCCACCCAGCGTTTTTCTCTCTTGTGAAAGTGGCATCTGCTTGCTCCCACCTCTTTTTTTCCAAAGAGGGTTTCCAAACGCTCCCAGCAGAGGGCCTCATGAGCAGATAATTTCCAAACTGCTCTAACTTCTGTTCGTTGCCACTGTCTTGGAGAAAATAGGTGTTTTTCATAGAGGTGAAAAGTAAAGAAGATTAAATGCAGCTCTTCTCCAAAGAAGAGCGAGAGCAAAGTGTGCGCTAAACTCCATCACCATGAGACGATCTTTTGGCGCAAGGATCAATCCCACATCGCTTTTTTCTCCCCTTTTCCCAATGCCAATACAAACGCTTCCTACGGGAAGATCTTCTGTGCCACCAGAGGGCCCAGCTATTCCAGAAATCGCAAGAGCGTAATCCGCCTTTGTTGTATGAAACACTCCATCGATCATCTCAAGCACCGCCTCGCGACTTACTGCTCCTTTTTCTTTAAGCGTTTTGCTTGTCACTTTCAGGACATCTCTCTTCATCTCATTGGAGTAGCAGACAATCGATCCTAAAAAATACTGAGAAGAATCTGGAATCTGCGTAATCAAAAGAGAAAGCAGGCCTCCCGTACAAGATTCGGCAATCGCCAGCTTTTTATTTTGAGATACAAACAGATCTTGTACTACCTCTGCAAGCGATCCACTGTGCGAAGAGTAGATGTTCTGCGGAAAGAGGGACATCAATTTTTCTCTAAGCGAAAACAGAAGCGCTTTTGCTCTTTTTTCTTCCAGACCTTTGACGGTAAAGTGGGCGCGTATTTTCCCCAAAGAGGGATAAATTCCGATGGTAAGCTCTTTTGTTTTTCTCTTCATTTCTTGCAAAATAGGATTAAGTTCGGTCTCAGAAATGAGGGCAAAATAGAGATCTTCCGTAAAACTCCTTGTTTCTACTGCTGCATGCTTGCAAAGATAAGGGATCACCTCTTTTTCCAGCATCCGCTCCATCTCTTGAGGAATCCCCGGCATTGCAATGAGTCTTCCTCTTGCCGAACTGAGAATCATCCCAGGCGCTGTTCCTAAAGGATTGGGCAACATAATTGCATCTTTGGGAAAAAGCGCTTGATTACTTAGATGAGGCAATGGACCTAATCTCTTTTCCAAATCAAGAAGAATCTCTTCGTGAAGGACAAGAGGAGAGGCAAAAACATCAGAAAGAACTTCTCTTGTTGTATCATCAAATGTCGGGCCCAGTCCCCCAGTTGTCACAACCCAAGAAGAGCGTGCAAGGGCTTCTTCTATTCCTTTCTTTAATTGCACTGGATCATCACTCAGAACTGTATGCCGACCCACACACAATCCATGTTTCTGTAGCATTTGAGCAATGAAAGCACTGTTGGTATTTACAACGAGTCCCGAAAGAACTTCATTGCCTATGGAAAGAATTTCAATCATGCATCCTCAGCGCGATCGACAGCTGCTACATCTCAACGAAAGCAGAAACATCCAAAAAATTCCCAAAGAGATCATCACATCCGCTAGGTTGAAGACGGGAAACGAATAACTACCAAAGGTGAAGTGAAACATATCTACCACGTAGCCATACATAATGGTATCAATGATGTTGCCCAAAGCTCCTGTCACAATAAAAAAAAGGGGGATCTCTTGATTGGGTTTTTTATTAAAAAAAAACAGATAAATAATGAGGGCGACTACGATGACAATGCGCGTGTAAAACAATAGGTGGGGCATGCCGGAAAAAAGACCCCAGGCAGCTCCCCGATTTTGCACATAATTAATGGAAAAAGAGCTTCCCAAAAAATTTTGAAACACGGGCAGTCCTCCAAAAGGATAGAGCGTATACAAAGCGCTCATCTTGGGAAGCAATAGACGTACGTAGTACTTAGAAATGAAGTCAACAAGCAGAAAAAAACAAAAGAAAATGGCAATCTTTCCCTTTCGAGAAAAGTTTCGGCTCATAAAATGCCTTTTTCCAATTTTTCTTGAGCATCCACAGTCATAGTAGCATAAGGAATTGCCTCTAGACGCGCTTTGGGAATCTCTTTGCCCGATAGATCGCAAATTCCATAGGTCCCCTCCTGAATCTTTTCAAGAGCTCGGTCGATCTGTTTGAGAATTGTCAGTTCCTTGTTCGAAACCTCAAGACTAATCGTCTTATCAAAGTCATCCGTTCCCTCATCTGCCTGATGCTGAGAATATCCTTTGGACTCGTCAAACTCTTTGACCCCCTCTTTGGCTTCTTGTATAGAGCGCGTAATCTGATTTTTCAAATGCTCAAGTTTCTTCTTAACTCTTTCAAGTTCTTCTGCTTTCAATGGCATAAGCATTTCCCTTATTTTGGTTCTTGTTCAGAAGAGTGGTGAAGGGTCACGCCTTCGATGGCCTTCATTACCTCTTCAATATGCTTAAATCGTTTATATACACATGCAAAACGAATATATGCAACAACATCCAACTCTTTCAAATGTTGCATGACAATTTCTCCAAGCTCCTGAGAAGAAATTGAACGAATTTGGCGCGTTAAAAGATCGGCCAGGATTCTCGATACTAGCTCTCTGACCTGGTCGTGAGACACACGCGAATGCTTACAAGCAGCATCCAATCCTTTAAAAAGTTTTTCCTGCTGAAAGTCTTCATAGGTCCCATCCCGCTTGAGAACCTGAAGCGTGAGGTCTACCGTTTCAAAAGTAGTAAAGCGGTTCGAACAGGAAAGGCACTCTCTGCGCCTACGAATCGCATTGGTTTCTCCCGCATAGCGAGAATCGGTCACCTTTGTTTCTTCAAAATGACAAAAGGGACACTTCACAAAGATCCTCCATGAAAAGCTCAATCGGAGGAGGTGGGATTCGAACCCACGATACGCATATTCTGCATATACACGCTTTCCAAGCGTGCTCCTTCAGCCACTCGGACACTCCTCCCAAAGGAGCCAGAGATTATCGCAAAAAACTTTTATCTGACAAGAAAAAAGCGAACCCTTCAAATTTATTTTTATGCACATGGAAAAAATCGACCTTAAACACATCGTATACACGCCGAGTTCGCAAAGCAATCTTTCCAATGGACAAGGAATAAAAAAAGTGGTAGTTTTTGGCCTTAAAGACCATTTATTTGCATGAACAAAAAAAAATCTTCCTTTTATCCATGGTTTATTGTCAGTTTAATTTTTGCCATCACTCTTGTTAACTTCATCGATCGAACCGCCATTTCCTTTATTATCGAGCCTTTAAAAAAAGAATTTCTCTTTACCGATACCGAATTTGGGATGATCTTATCTGCTTTTGGCATCGGCTACCTTCTGCTCTCGGGCATGGGAGGCTGGGTAGTGGATCGCTATGGCTCTCGCATTGCTTGGCCGGTAGCAGCAATTGCATGGTCTTTGTGCTTGGGCCTACTTGGCTTTGCAAGTGGCCTTTGGGGTTTTGTCATCTTGCGTTTTTTTCTAGGCGTTGCTGAAGGGCCTCACTATCCTGCCGTTTCTTGCAGCATCAACCATCTGCTTCCCCAAGAACAAAGAGCTAAAGCTCTCTCTTTGGGGCTTGCAGCAATCCCAATTTCCAGCATGATCGGAGCGCCTCTAATTTCCTATCTTTCAGCCGACTGGGGCTGGCGCTTTATGTTCTTCGTCATCAGCTCGATAGGGATCATCTGGGCCATTCTTTGGCTCATCATTTTTCGCGTACCTTCTGTAGAGTCCACCTGTTCGCAAGAAGAAAAAAAGCATCCAATAGAAAATGGCTCCACGAATTGGCGTTTTTTACTCACCCACCCCACTCTTGTTGCCAGCAATCTCTCCTACTTCGCCTTCGGTTACATGGTTTTTTTTGCTACTCTATGGCTACCTGGATACCTTTCTTTTCAATTTGCCCTCAATTTAAAAAGCATCGGCTGGTATTTAACCCTCCCCTGGCTTACCGCCTCATTGTTTCTTCCTTTCGGTGGATTTCTTTCTGACTGGCTCTACAAAAAGACAAAAAGCTACCGCATCTCTCACTCCCATGTCATTTGGGTAAGCCAGCTACTCACGGCAATATGCTTTCTTTCTTTAAGCACAAACCACTCGCTTTTTGTAACCTTATTTCTCTTAAGTTTAGGAGTAGGCTTTGGATTTTTGCCTCTCGCCATCTTCTTTCATGTGAATATCGAAGTGGCAAAAAACCAGGCAGGCGCTGCTCAGGGAATTACCTCTACTGTTTTTTCTCTCTCCGGCATTGCCTCTCCTGCGCTCACTGGCTGGTTGGTAGACTTGACGGGAAATTTTCACACAGGATTTATTATTTTAGGACTTTTGTCCGCACTCGGCGTCTGCATCGTTCTTCTCTTCCACCACAAAGAGATAAAATCTCCAAGAAAAAAATTGACTAAATCTTGAAGAGATTAGAAAATTACTTCTGGCTTTATTTAACGCGAGTTTTGGATATGCCGCTCTATGAAAAAGGCAGATATTTCAGATGATTTAACAACCAAAATTGGGAAAACAGAGGTCGAAGGCGCCCTCATTTTCCCAATTTTGGTTGTTAAATCGCTGAAAGATAGCCCTTTTTCATGAGTGCCTTATCCAAAACTTGCGTTATTTAATAACTCAGAAGGAAAAAGAGCATGAGCAGCGCTAGTGATGTAAAAGCAAAAATTGACCAAGAATACCAATCTATCGTATCGAAACATGAACGTTTAGTAACACCCGTAAGTTCCTCACTTCAGACCACAATGGATAAAGTCACAAAATCTTACAACAAGGTAACGAAAGTTTTAGAATCCTTAAGCGTAAAGGAAACAAACGAGGATCTTTTGGCCCTGCAAGTTTTCACGAATCAGTTTGCCGAAGAGGCTCAATTTTATTCTGTGCTTTGGGCCAGATTCACAGAGGCGGCACATTTGCAAGAAGACCATTATTAAGAAAATGTTGAATTTCTCTCGACGCTATTACCCTCAGGTTTTGATCGATTTTTCAAGTTTCTCTGGTATGCATTGACAATTCGCAAGAAGTTTCATATAATTTGCATCCAAATTCGACCTCCTGGAGGAGAACCATGTACGCGATCATAGAAAGCGGCGGGAAACAGTACCGTGTGCAAAAAGGCGACACCATTAACGTAGAGCTTCTCAAAACGCAAGCTGGCTCTTCAGTATCTTTCGACCATGTACTTTTGTTAAACCATGAAAATCAAACGCAAGTAGGAACTCCCCACGTTACGGGTTGCAAAGTCCTTGGAGAGATTCTCGGAGAAGTGAAAGGCGAGAAAATCATCGCCTATAAGTATAAAAAGCGAAAAAACTATCGAAGAAAAGTAGGACATCGCCAAAAGTATTCAAAGGTCACAATTACCGACATCAAATTAATTTAAAAGTAAGAGGAAAGAATGGCTCATAAGAAAGGACAAGGCTCCACGCGCAATGGCCGCGACTCTCAATCACAAAGACTTGGAACCAAAGTTGGCCAAGGAGAATTTGTCACTGCAGGCAGCATTCTCGTTCGTCAACGGGGAACCCAATGG
Organism: bacterium; assembly: GCA_021811265.1. Taxonomy (GTDB): domain Bacteria; phylum Chlamydiota; class Chlamydiia; order Chlamydiales; family SM23-39; genus JAJZPH01. Next base: position 7,143 of record JAJZPH010000025.1, on the reverse strand, counting down.
CACCCTGCAAAAAATGTGGGCGTAGGAAAGGATTACACCCTTTTTGCTCTCATCGACGGAATGGTCTCTTTTCGCAAAACCAACAAAACCTTCGTCTCCGTCCTTCCCTCCACAGTTGCTATCGAAACTACTTGAATAATTGGTTTTGGTGCGCACCAAAACCTCAGAATGTAACGTTACAGACTACTTCATATGCAATATGAGGTAGAGTGTAATTGTTCTATCTGAACATTTGTGCTTAGCAAAACAACAAAAAAAGTATTTTTTATGTTTCTCGACCAAGTCAAACTCTCTCTGATAGCCGGAACCGGAGGAAATGGTGTCATTGCCTGGCGACGGGAAAAATATATTCCCAAAGGCGGTCCTGCTGGAGGAGATGGTGGCCACGGCGGTAACATCTATATCGAAGCGGATCCTCAGCTTCTTGCGCTGGAGTCTTTTCGCAATCAAAAAATCATCCGTTCACAAAATGGAAAGAGTGGAAGCTCTGGAAATAAAAAAGGTGCCAATGGACAAGACATTTTCTTAAAAGTGCCCATGGGAACCATTGTCAAAAACAGCGCTACTTCCGAACTCTTATTTGAATGCATAGTGCCGCACCAAAAACATCTCATTTGCAGGGGGGGCATGGGCGGCCGTGGCAACACCTGTTTTAAGTCACCCACCCAGCAAGCTCCCTACATATGCACCGAAGGAACTGAAGGAGAAACAAAAGAGGTGGAGTTAGAGCTTAAGCTCATTGCTGACATTGGATTAATTGGCATGCCTAACGCTGGAAAATCTACTCTTCTTGCCCATCTTGCTCACATCGAAGTAAAAGCAGCACCCTATCCATTCACAACACTCTATCCCAACCTCGGAGTCGTTACGCTGGACAACTATACGCGTCTTCACCTGGCAGATATTCCTGGAATCATTCAAGATGCGCACAAAAATCGCGGACTTGGCCTATCTTTTTTAAAACACATCGAACGCACCTCTCTTCTTCTTTTTGTGATCGACATCTCAGCGATGGAAGAAAGAGACCCATTTGAAGACTTTCTTCTTCTGCGCCATGAAATTGAGTGTTATCGCAAGGAAATACTCGAAAAACCCTTCCTTGTTCTTCTCAACAAAATAGATATGGACCCTTCTCGACAAAACGCAGATCTTTTCAAAAAACGCTATCCTTTTCCTCAAGAGACCCTCTTTGAAATCTCTGCCCTTGCATCGACTGGTTTTGCATCTTTAATGCAGGCAATTGAGCGTCTTACTACAAAAGCACAACCATCTTCTGCTCCACGCTCTCCTCTTCTTTTTGTCTCTTAAAAAGTCTTTTTTTTCGAAAAAAGAATAGAATTCATTCTCCAAAAATTGCCTCCTTGCCGAAAAACCTTGACCCTTTAATGCTTTTTGCTTTATGCAAAAAATAAATTTTTTTGGAGAGATGTTGATGAAGAAACGAGTGGTTGTTGCCCTATTATCTCTGATGCTTGCCGAGCTGGCTTTTGCAAACACATGTTCTGAAACGGCAGAAAAACAAAGAACGCCGGGCCATCTCTATCTCAAATTGAACACCGGCGCTTCCTTTGCAAGAAAAGCAAAAATTTCTGCACCTCCTGCTTCTTGGGACCCATCTCCTCAGGGATATAATGGAAGATTAAAAACTCGTCCCATCATTGGTGCTGGCATTGGCTGCGATTTTAACTCCCTCTTTTCTGCTGACATTACGGCTTCATTTCGTCCCGACTATCGCTATAGAAAGTTTCAGACATCCACATCCATATCTACTCCAGCCTTCGTAGGAACCAAGATCAGAAAGTTTGACCTTGATGCGACAAGTTTGATGGGCTCTCTCTATTTGAGTGGAAGAGGAATGTCATTTTTATCCTGGGATATCACCTCCTCTTCTGAGCTCTATCCATTTTTCGGTGGCGGCATTGGAGCTTCTCGTCTCAAAATCTATAATTTTCGCTCCACAAACCTAACTTCTCTGATCCCTCCTTTCCCAGCTTTTGCTTCTGAAAATCAATATACGATTCGTTACTGTTTTACCTACCAATTACAAACAGGGTTAGAATACAGATACCACGAAAAATGGGCCCTATCGACAGGCTATCGATGGTTCGACTCGATGCGATTCAAAGGACCCCGCTATTTTAGAGACAGCATCGGACAATCATTCGACGTTGGGAAAGACGAATGGAGAATCAAATTCAGAGCACATGAGCTATTTTTAGAGCTCAAGATCTTTTTGTGATTTCGATTCGGAACAAAATTTCGGACTTCTCGGCTAGAGAATCAAACCATTCATCTGCATTTTCAAAGCTATACACAAAGAACTTGGATTTATTCATGGGCTTTACGGCGCTATGGGTAAAGTCGAGAGCAGATTTTGAAGTCCCATCACCATGATTCGATCAGATAGTGGATAATCTTTTTGACCTGGATAGACCACGCAAATTTTCTGGAGGAAAAGATCTTTAAGGGCGATCTGCAGAGATCGAGTCATTCGAGGCGCAGGCGCAAAGCAATGGGAGGAATCCGAATGCCCAAATTTGGAATATCTCGTTCTAAAAAAGTACGAATATATGATTCCCTCCAATCAAAACTTTCCTCCTCTGTCTTTGCCAAGTAGGAACGAGGATATCCTCCGCGCATCCAAAGACGGTCGATGTGATCGACCTCCTGAAAGGAAAAATGTAATAGAGCATCGGTTTGATGAAGTGCTTCTTTTGGTAAAATTGAGTACTCCGGCATTTTGCATGCCTAAAAGCTGTAGCCAGAACTGGAATCGAACCAGCGACACAAGGATTTTCAGTCTTAAGAAGCTACTTCCTTCGATTACTTCCAATTTCCCAAAATCAACCAATATCGCCAAATCGTATAAAGAAATCAGAATTTTTTCTAGAAAACTTTTGCAATTACGATCAAGCGATTTCAATCTTCGGAAATTGCGTACTCCGTCAGAATTCCGTCATTTTTTCAACGTGTCTTGGACTACTGGTCTAGCAATTTCATGATAAAGAAACATTACTCTGCTATCGTTGCAGTAAGATTTTCTGCGGTTTTTTTCAAAGCGCCATCCATTTTGCTTCTTGATCCATAATAATCTCTAACAAGGTTGTCTAGCTCTCTACGTATGTTTTTTCCCAATCCGATTTTATCTATTTCTTTGTTCAGGAGTTTTCTTTTCTCATTCGGATTAAAATAATTGAGTAACATCATAAGCTCTCGAAGAGAAGCCTCATGAATTTTTGCCACACTTTCTGCCCAAGATCGATATCGTTTTAAAAACGCTGCATCAACACTATCTCTTGCTTCTCTGTAGGCATTGCAAATATTGAGCACCCCAACTTTCAGTGAATATGATACGTCTGGACTATTTTCTATAAGCTTCATGTATTTCTTATGTTGTTCTTTTGTGTATCCTTGGAGAATAGAAACCAAACGCCCGCGTACTTGAGCAACTCTTCTGGCAATAGCACGGTCTTCTGCTGCTTTTTTCAGCATCGCATTATATAACGCACCTTGAACTGCACTCTGAACCATTCCGTTGCTAATAGTATTTGCTGCATTCTCTACACTATTGCCGATAGTGTTGACAGCATTATCAATTGGATTTTGCGTAACAATTACAGATGCTTGACATTGCGATCCAAAGAATATTATCAGCAAAAACAAAAAAGTAAGTTTTTTCATAAAAATCTAAAATAAAAGGTTGTCAAATAATTATACTTAAAAGATTATATAAATCAATAAAAACAATTATTTAATCAGCAAAATCAATCCTTTTTAATAAACTCTACGATACCTAATCGAGGTATACCGGAGAAAGTTCAAAAATCGGTAATTTAAGCTCTGGCCGGAGCGCCGATCGGGCTAAACTTATCCCTTACTCGGCTTCTGAAATCTTGACTTAAGATGGACTCTGGCCCAAGACTCGATAGTACGGCAAAAAAACCAAGCACAGCCGATCTAAAATCTTCAAATTCTGGATAATAGGTGTTGTAGAGGACACGCTCTTTCATCCATTTCCATAGGCGTTCAATTGGATTGAGATTGGGGCTATACGGAGGGAGAAAATGCAGTTGGATTTTTGAGCCCTCGAGATATTTTGTAACGGATTTATTGCGATAGTATCCCGCATTATCACAAAAAATGTGGATCTTGGTTTTTGTCGGATAAGCCTCCTCGATTTTTCGAAGAAAACTTATTGTTGTGATCGCATTGAGCATTTTGTCCTCTTGAATCAGGACTTTGTGATCAATCACATCAACAATGCCAGAAAGATTGAGTCGAGATCGCCCTGTATTAGCGGGGATCTCTTTCCTCACACCTTTTTTGATCCATCCATAGGCTGGCTGTACGTTATGCGTAGGATGCACTCCATCTATGAAACCGATCGTTTCATCCTTAGGCAAAGCCTGTTTTAGTTTCTCGTATTCAGCCAACCATTCTCTTTGTTGCTGCTCATTAGCCTTACCAGGAACTATCGCGGGTTTTTTGTAAGAAAACCCATGCCGTTGAAGCCAGTTGCGCATTCCAGGAACCGTATAAGCAACGGACCAGGTAGTTTGCACATAAGCAGTGATGTCTTTGACGTAAAGGTAAGTATGGCTCCGGAGGTGTTCTTCAAGTTGCACAGACTGCTCGACAGAAAGCTTCTCGACTGACCCACCGCTTTCGGGCTTTAATTTCTTGGATTCTCTGTATTCAAAAAGGTGTTCTCGGACTGCGTCATCAGAAAGAAATAAAGCCTCTGCTATCGCAGGAATGGACCAACCTTTATCGCAGAGTAAAACAGTTTTAATTCGATCAGCAATGCGCTTATCCCGTTCTCGTTTGTGTTGGGCTTTGAGCTGAGCTCTCTCTTCGTCGCTTAAAAAAGGCATGATCTTGTTCCAAAATTTCAGGAATTGCGATTTGATTCCTGAAATTGTACGGGGACAAAAAAATTTAATCAAAACATTTTTTGAGGAGTTCTTTTGGATTTTTAGGGAGTTACCGAATTTTCATTCACGACTGGTATATACCCAGTTTTGACATGCAAACCAAACAGACCTCTCAGTGGTAAGACCGAAGTCGAAATTCTTTCGATTTGACTCTTTTGAGCAATGGTTATAGACTTCCTCCTTACATTTTGAGAAATTCCATGACTTTAGGACAAAGAATCGGATATATCCGCGTTTCAACCGTTGAACAGAACACCGATAGGCAGCTCGATGGCATTCAATTAGATCGTACATTTATCGACAAAGCATCGGGCAAAGACATTCAACGACCACAATTGGAAGCAATGATGGCGTTTGCCAGAGATGGCGATACCGTGCTTGTGCACTCGATGGATCGCCTTGCACGCAATTTGGATGACTTGCGAAGGGTTGTAAAAGATCTTACATCTCGTGGTGTTAAGATCGAGTTCCTTAAAGAGCGATTGGTATTCACTGGCGAAGATTCGCCAATGGCTCAACTTCTCCTCAACGTGATGGGGAGCTTTGCTGAATTTGAACGATCGCTGATTAAGGAGCGACAGAGGGAAGGAATTGCAGCGGCTAAAGCCAAAGGTAAATATCGCGGTGGCAAGCCCAAGCTGTCGGTTGAGCAAGTGGCAGACCTGCGACAACGAATAGAGCTAGGGATTTCCAAGGCAAAAGTAGCTCGACATTTTGGGATTACAAGAGAAACGGTATACCAATATTTAAAAATGCAAGTCTCACATAGCAAACAACATAAAAACATATAATTACATAATACTTAATACATATTACGTAAAAATCTTGTCTATGATATAATGGAAGCATGAAGAAGCGCGAACTCAAAAGAGTTAATCAAACATTTTCAATACCCTTGGATGTTTCAAACGATTTGCACTCCCTTATAAAAAAAAGAGAGATGAGCCAATTCGTTAGTGAAGCTATCAGGAAAGAGCTTCTTTACAAAAAAAACGACCTAAAAAAACATTATCTTGCCGCCAATGAAGATGAAGGGCAGCTAGAAGAATTTAACAATTGGGAAGGAACACTTGAAGATGGAAGCAGCGATTGGTAAAAAGAGCCAAACTAAAAATACCATTACTCTAAAAAGGGGCGATATTTATTGGATCGATCTTAACCCGACAATCGGTGCGGAAATAAATAAAATAAGGCCTGGATTAATCGTTTCTAATGACGTGGCCACACAAGTCGCGCGCATTCTTTTGATAGCTCCAATTACTAGCAAAAAAATTGAAATCATACGACCTTTCGAAGTGGCCATTTCCCTTAAGGGAAAACCGAGCAAGGTTTTGCTGAATCAATGCCGAGCTATAGACAGAAGCCGCCTAAAGGACAAAATAGATACTGCAGACGCAAAAACAATGTTACTTGTAGATGAAGCGATAAGAATCTCATTTGGATTGTGAAGATTTTCTCTATGGCCGAAGCTTCAAATTGACTTAACTATGAAAAAAGGTCTAGAAAGCCTCACAATCTATGATCGTAAGGTAGCCAGGTGGAACAGCTGTCTTAACAAAGATTAGGAAAGAAATACGGTCTTCTACCCAAAGAGGCATCATTAATAATTTTATTGGCTGTCACAAAATGAAGGCCTGTTGCTAGCGTTCGAAATGCATCTGCGCCATGAGATGCCCAATTATGCAATGGAGAGCTATTCCAGCATCCTTGCTAATCATTCCATTCTCCCGACTTTGACAGTTGCTCCCTTTTTGAATTCATAAGTCTTTGACGCTTAATTTTTTTAAAAAATATGTCGTGCATAAAAAAAGGAAAGACCGTGTACATTCGATTGAAAACATCCAAAAAAGCAAAATATCCTACCTTGCAAATTGTTGAAGGTGTCAGAGAAGGAAAAAAAGTCAGACAACGCACAATTGCCCATTTGGGAGTCATCAAAGGGCAAAAAGATTTACAAAGGCTGAATAACTTGGCCAAAAAACTCATTCAGCGTCTTGAAAAAGAAGGACTCGAAATTAATCCAAAAATAGAAATAACCAAGTTGCTTCATAAAAAAACTGTCTATGATGGTTTTACTTTGGTCACAGAGAGATTGATGGAAATTTCAGGGTTTTCTCAGATTCTCCAAAATGCTCAAGGAAAAAAAAGCTTTGACCTGGAGAGTATTGTCAAACTCATCATTTCCCAACGGCTTGATTTACCAAGCAGT
>JAJZPH010000024.1 GCA_021811265.1 bacterium | reverse complement strand
TGAGGTTGTTTTCTTCTGCATGGAAGATGGAAATTTTGTTGATCGGAAGCGAGGCTGCTTCTTTTGCTTTTTTCGCAAAACTTTTGTTTTGGAACAGGTGGCGCAGGGCTTTTCCGGTAGCTGTATCTTGTCTTGCCACTTGTTCGGGAGTTCCCTCGGCAATGATTTTGCCTCCATAAACACCAGCGCCCGGCCCCATCTCTATGACCCAATCGGCCATCTGGACCAGCTCCATGTTATGTTCCACCACAAGGATGGTGTTGCCCTTTTCTTGCAGTTTTTGAAAGATCACAAAGAGTTTTTCTATGTCGTAGAAGTGGAGACCCGTTGTGGGCTCGTCGAAAATGTAGAGAGTAGAACCCGAGGAGGGACGGACGAGCTCTTTGGCCAGCTTGATGCGCTGCGCTTCCCCTCCGGAAAGAGTAGGAGAGCTTTGTCCTAGCTTCAAATAGCCAAGGCCTACCTCTTGTAAAAGAGAGAGTTTTTTTTGTATGTTGGGTATCGCTGCAAAAAAATCAACGGCTGTATCTACTTCCATCTCGAGGATGTCATAGATGTTCTTTCCTTTGTATTCGACGGCAAGAATCTCCTTTTCGAAGCGTTTTCCCTTGCACTGGGAGCACTCGGCAAAGGCATCTTCCATGAAATCCATGTCGATCTTCACCTGCCCTAGCCCTTTGCAATAAGGACAAGATCCTTCGAGGATGTTGAAGCTAAAATGGCCCGTATCAAATCCGCGGAGCTGGCTTTCGGGAAGAGAAGAGAAAAGATCGCGGATGTCATCGAACAGCTTGATGTAGGTGGCGGGATTGGAGCGGATGGTTTTGCCAATAGGAGACTGGTCGACAAAAATCACCTTGTCTATATGTTCGATTCCCTCGAGCGATGAAAAGTTTCCACAAGGCAGCTGGCTCTGAGAGAGCCGATGGGAAAGGGCAGGGTAGAGGGTATCTGCGATGAGAGAGGATTTGCCAGAGCCAGAGACTCCGGTGATGCAGGTGAACAGATGCAAGGGAAGATGGAGATGGACATGTTGTAAATTGTGCAGCGTGGCGCCAGTTACAGAGAGTTTTTCTTTTGTGGGTTTTTTTCTCGTTTTTGGAGGAAGAAGTCTTTTTTTTCCAGAAAGGTAGGCTCCTGTTAAAGAACGCGGATTTGCTATGAGCTCTTGTAGAGAGCCTGCCGAGAGAATTTCTCCTCCATTTTTTCCAGCAAGTGGACCTACGTCGACAATGATGTCTGCATTTTCGATCGTCTCGCGGTCATGTTCTACAACGATGATGGTATTTCCCAGGTTGCGCATGGTAAGAAGCGTTTCGATCAATTTGTGGTGGTCGGCAGGATGGAGGCCAATCGAGGGCTCATCGAGCACATAGGTGGTCCCGAGCAGCCCAGAGCCAATGTGTGCAGAGAGCTTGACGCGCTGCGCTTCTCCTCCGCTTAAAGAGGTAGAGCTGCGGTCGAGCGCAAGATAGCCAAGGCCCACACCAATGAGAAGAGAGATTCTTTTTTGGATTTCTGCAATCAGATCGCCCGCGATAAACTTCTCCTCGTCAGACAAGACGAGCTTTTGGAAGAATGTTTGGGCATTTTCTAAAGAAAGAGCAGTAAGTTCGTGAATTTTTTTCCCACCCACCGTGGCTGCAGAAGGGTAGGGTTGCAAGCGGCCTCCCTTGCAGGAAGGACAGATGCCATGCCCCATATAACCTTGCATTTTTTTGCGATAGGTTTCGCTTTTGGCCTCGGAGATGCGGAAAGCAGCCTCGTGCAAAACGCCTTTCCATGAGACATACTGGCGCCAGCGTTTTTTTGTCTCCGGGTGGACAAAGATCATGGAAAGCCATTTTTTTTCACTCCCGTAGAGAAAGATCTTTTTGGCCTCTTCCGAAAGATTTTTCCAGGGAGTGTGGAGATCGAAATGGTAGATGCTAGCTAGATTGCGATAAATATTGCCATAGCGGACTGTTTGATAGGGGCTGGCAACGATGCAGCAGTCCTCGGCAATGCTCTTATTGGGGTCGATGATTTTTTCTAAGAGAAATTCAAAGGTCTCTCCAAGCCCCTGGCAGGTGGGACAGGCGCCAGAGGGGTGGTTAAAAGAAAAATGCACGGGTTCTAGAGGGCCGTAGGAGAGGCCCGACTTTTTAGAAAAGGCATGCTGCGAAAAAGAAAACTCCTCTTCGGTCTCGGCATCGATCAAAGAAAGGGATCCCTCTGATAGCTCAAGGGCAAGAAAAACAGATTCTGCAAGGCGGCTTTTTGTAGAGTCGGTGATTGAAAGCCGATCCACCACAAGATCGATATCGTGTACGTAGCGTTTGTCGAGCGCAATTTTTTCTGTCAGATCGAGAAGGGCGTTATCGATGCGCACTTTGGTAAAACCTCGTTTGATCCAGGCTGCAATTTCTTCTTGGAAGGAGCCCTTTTTTTTACGCACTTGAGGCGAGAGGAGAATGACTTTTTTATTGAAAAATTGAGTTTCGACTTTATGTAAGATCTTTTCTCTGCTTTGTGCTGTTACAACCTCTTTACTCACCGGACAGTGGGGGATGCCAATTCTGGCAAAAAGAACGCGCAGATAGTCATAGATGGTTGTGATGGTGCCGACGGTGGACCTTGGGTTTTTCTGGATACTTTTCTGTTCAATTGCGATGGTGGGCGAAAGGCCAGAGATGAGTTCAGCGTCTGGTTTGTTCATCTCTTTCAAAAACCTACGCGCATGGTGCGAGAGAGATTCAATATAGCGCCTTTGCCCTTCGACAAATATGGTATCAAAAGCAAGAGAGGATTTCCCCGAGCCAGAGACTCCTGTAAAGACGATAAATTTTCCACTCTCTAGCCTCAAAGAGACTTCTTTGAGATTGTGTACTCTTACTTTTTTTAAAATAATGGGTTGTCCGGACACAAAAAAAATTGCTTGATTTCCCCATAATTATACTCCTTTTTTTCAAATAGGAAACATAAAAAAAAGAAGAAATGAAGGTGAAGTTTTAGATTGCTCAAGATAATAATCTAGGGAAATTAAGCGATCCTAGTTTTGACACAATGCGCTAGGCCCAAGCTAGATCCAGGAGCATTCGCCCAACACAAGCCGAAGTAGCACAAACAGAAAATACTCCTGCTGCTACAACAGTTTTTTCTATTCTCTCAGCTATGGAAGCAACCCGATCCATAAATGTTGGAAAAAGAGCTGTTGTGGGAATCACAGAAACGGCTTTCAGTGACAGATAATAATGAAGGCCAAGCACACCCGCCACGCCTATCCAGCCATTCTCTCCAATGATTTTACTGATCACAAACCAGAGGTCTTCTCCTGCAATTGCTTCCAAAACATCTCGCATATGTGCCAAGTACTCTCGTATTTTTCCTATCGTGGAGGTAATATCGTCAGGATGAGTCGTAAGATAGCTCAATACTTTCGGTGCGAGATAAGCGCCTCCTACTAAAATTACTGCTTTTCCCAATGAAAAGCTCATATTTTGCTCCTTTTTGTAACTAAGTCGGGTTCAAAGGCCAAGGATTGTTCGACCAATACAAGCTATGCCAGCAAGAGAAACAAATAACACTCCGTATTGCATGCCTTTTTCTGTTTTCTCAGCTATGGAGGCAACCCGATCTATGAATGTTGTAGAAAGCGTTGCTGAGGGAATCACAGAAACAGCTTTTAGTGACAGATAATAGCGAAAGCCAAGCAAACCCGCCACGCCTATCCATCCACTCTCTCCAATGATTTTACTAATCACAAACCAGAGGTCTTCTCCTGCAATTGCTTCCAAAACATCTCGCGTATGTGCCAAGTACTCTCGTATTTTTCCTATTGTAGAGGTAATATTGTCGGGATTCGCATCAGGATGAGTTGTAAAATAGCTCAGCACTTTTGGCACAAGATAGGCTCCTCCCACCAAAATCACTGCTTTCCCTAATGAAATACTCATCTCTTGCTCCTTTTTATTTTTAAAAATTCAAAAAAATTACTCACATGAGTTTATTGTTCACCCCGACCTGATCTTCTCAGAAGTTCTGCAGATTCTCTGGCATTGGCAAGTACTTGCTGCAATTGCTTATCAATTTGTGCTTGTTTGTCACGACAAACACTTAACGAAGCCATTTGTAAAGGAACTCCTTCTGGCCAATTTTCAGGAAGTTGCTGCGGATGTTCTTTCAACCAATCTTCAATTGTCTTACGTTCATAATAAACTGGGCTTTCCCATTCTTTAGTTGCTGTTACTACCAGAAGAAAACGAATGGGTTTATGCGTAATTGAACAACAATACAACTGGAGCACTGGATCTGAAGTAAGCATTTCTGGAATATCTTTCCATTCTTCAATATCTCTTGTTCGCAACATATCTTCAGCTTCTTGTCCTAAATTCTTTCTCTTCTTTACAGGTTTAGCTTCAACTTGCATTCCCTCACTAGGTGCCACAGGGATGGGAGGTGCTCCCGCAGCTGCTGCCGGAATAGTTGCTGAAGGTGCTGGAAGAGGTTGGTTTGGAATAGGCCGAACCTGAAAAAGAAAAAACTGCCCTTGGTGAAAAATCACACGATTTTTCAACGAACAAATAGCAGCTGAAAACTTTTGTCGATCGGAATAAATCATATAAGCAGATTCCATCATATCTAAAGCAGATTTAGCTGTTGGTAGCTGATGATGGGTAGTATAGCATCCAGCTATGTCTAATAGCCTGTATTGCACAACATCTTTAATGCTTTTACCACTATCCAAAGCACAAAATGCCTCTCCTGTCCCCGCCACAAATTTCGTTCCCATCTGCCATGCCATAGAACTATTAGAAAGATGGGCCGCTATTTCCGTTCCTTGTGCAATCGCGAAAAAACAATTAATAGCTATTCTTTGAGTTTTTTTTCCACTAGATAGCTTAGGGTCTTTATACGTGTTATATGCGGCCCCCAATGCTTCAGATGCTTGGTATACCTTTATGAGATACTCCATCGCTCGCGCAATCCAAGCAGCAGTACTAAATATTCTTGAAACTGTCATGTTTCTTTCTCTCCTGTTTAAATAAAAATCATGACTATACCTAAGAAGAAAGCCTAGTCTAGGCCAAGGATAGTTCGTCCAATACAAGCTGTGCCAGCAAGAGAAACAAATAACACTCCGTATTGCATACCTTGTTCTGTTTTCTCAGCCATGGCGGTAACCCGATCTATGAACGTTGGAGAAAGAGCTGTTGTGGGAATCACAGAAATAGCTTTTAGTGACAGATAATAGCGAAAACCAAGCAAACCAGCTACACCTATCCAACCATTCTCTCCGATGATTTTACTGATCACAAACCAGAGATCTTCTCCTGCGATTTCTTCCAAAACATCTCGTGTATTTGCCAAGCATTCTTGTGCTTTTCTTATTGTAGAGGTAGTGTCGGTGGGATGAGTTGTAAGATAGCTCAATACTTTCGGTACGAGATAAGCTCCTCCTACCAGAGCAACTGTCTTTCCCCATGAAATACTCATGGTTTTTCCTCCTTTTTTGGGGTGAGTTTTATATGCTGAGCCAACCAATAACTAATGAAGCATTGAACCGCCGGGGCTGGTACCAAATCCTCTTTACGAAGAGGTTGTCTTGTGATTGGAGATATAGGGCATTGATCAAGCCATTGCTCAATAGCGGCTTTTTCGTAAAAAATCTTTTTATTTGGCTCAAAGATAATGAAACGAATAGGGCGTTGCGTAATAGGACAAATGAACCTAGAAAAAATTTCATCGTCGTACAAACAATCGGGGATTTCGGGAACGCTATTAACGACATCGTAAACGGTCAAAGTTTTAGCTTTTGGTTTCTTTTCCTGTGGACTAACAGGAGCGGCAATAGCTGGTTGGTAGCTTCGATGAGGAAAAACAATCCAAGAGATAGCACGAAAAAAGGCGCATATCTCTCGAAAAATCTTGGAACTCGTCGCCTGTATTCTTTCGTCTCTTCCACCAGAAAAAAGATGTCTAACCGTTTGGGCTGTTATTAAAAAAAATGTTCTAGAAATGCAACTTCTTGTTGTCATCTGTTACTCCTTGATCTTAAGAGTTAAGAACAGCAAACATTTTACCCTTTTTTTGCATAAAAACACTAAATGATCTTTTCATTTAAGATGACTTTTCTTTATTCCCGCGGGTGCTCCACATCTGCGGCTCCTTGAAGCGCAGCAGGGGGTGGAGCTTGCAATCGATCATCAAAAGCCGGCGTCTGTAATAAATAATCTTGAAAATGCCGGTCATGCTCTTCTAATCTGGAATCAATTAAATTTTGTAATGCAGGCATGGGAACCAAATCTTCTATATGCAGAGGATGGCGACTTACAGGAGATGTCGGATGCTCTTCCAACCATCGTTGAATCGTTCTCGCTTCATAGATTGTTGTAATTTGACCTGCTGCATTTCGACTTGTTGGATCTCCCACTGGGTGGCGAATGGGTTGGTTTAAAATGGGACATATATACTGACTTAACACATCATCCTGGAAAAGAGGAGGAGGAATCAAAGGGAGGTCTCTCAAATTTCTTACATGCACGTGAAATCTTTCCAAATAAGCCCGGATTCCTTGATAAATTCCCGATGCTACATCTACAACTTGGGTAAGAACTTCAGCTTCTGCTCCCAATCGTACAACAGAAGCTCCTGAAACAATGGTTTGAGCTGCTTCCAAATTTTTTTGACATTCCTGAGGGTCGATGGGTTTTTGTCCCACAACTTCTATAGCATCTGTAACAGGATCGTAGCCGTAAACAGGACGAGTGGTCGTTGCACGCTCTTCTGGAGTCATGCCTAAGTAAGCTTTTTCTTGATAGACACTTACCTCAGCTGCCGCTCGCGTTATGTCGGCCAAGGGCGCCACCACTCCTTTTTGAAAAAATTTTAACATAGTTCTGACTCTGCCATCATCTTCTTCTACGGCTTCTTCAGCAGCGAGAGAAACTCTTATCGGAAGATTGATCATCCGAGGAATCATTTCAAACGATTTGATTTTCACAAGAGTTTTTGATTGTCCTCCTGCAGCACGTACGCCTAGCTCGACCACAGAAAACCCTAACATGGCTAATTGATTCACTAATCTGGCTTGTTTTAGCAAAGAGCCCGCTTCCTCATCGGATGCAGCATCTATAGTGTTAATGACATCGCACAGCATGATTGCCAATCTCGTAATGCTTGATATTGCCATAACTCCTTCCTCAAGTTGAAAATTAGGTAAAAGGATCTCTAAGAAAGAAAAATTTGTCAAAAAAAAATTTACAGCTTTTGCATTATGCTCTGGGTAAATATAGTATTTGACAGCTCTTGCGTATTTCCTCTATACACTTATTTTTTTATCTCATAAGGAGAATGGTTCATGTTTTTGCGAACGAAGATCATTTGTACAATGGGTCCCGCGACCAACAGTGTGGAGAAGATGAGCGCTTTGGTGGACGCGGGGATGACTGTGGCGCGGCTCAATTTCAGCCATGGCAGTTATGCCTGGCATCGCGAGATCATAAACAAACTCAAAAAGGTACGCGAAAGGGCGCAAAAACCTTTGGCGATTCTCCTCGATACCAAAGGGCCGGAAATTCGCATCCGCAAAGTGCGTGGGGATCGAATTTTGCTGAAGCAAAAGGATCATCTTCTTCTCTGTGAAAAATTTTCTGGAAAGATGCACGAAGCGATGATCGATCCTTTTTCGGTGCTCGAGTGTGTGGAAGAAGGAATGGACATTCTCTTTGACGATGGATATATCCAATCCAGCGTTGTAGAAAAATCAAAAAAGGGCGTGGTTGTTTTGATCAAGAATAATGGCGTTCTCAAAAGCGGAAAAAAGGTCAATATCCCCGATGCTTTATTGAACTTGCCGGCCCTGTCAGAAAAAGACATGGAAGATTTGCAGTTTGGATGCAAATATGGCATCGACCTTGTGGCCGCCTCTTTCATTCGCTCTGCAGAGCATGTGTTGATGATTAAAAATTTTCTCGAAAAAGAGTCTTCGTATGAAATTCCGTTGATTGCCAAAATCGAAAACAAGGAAGGAATCAAAAATTTCGATTCGATTGTAGAGGTGGCAGATGGCATTATGGTGGCGAGAGGCGATCTTGGAGTGGAGATCGATTTGAGCTTAGTGCCGAAATTGCAAAAAATGATGATTCAAAAGAGCATGACTGCATGCAAACCCGTAGTGATTGCAACGCAAATGCTCGAGTCGATGATCCAATATCCAAGACCGACACGCGCAGAGGCGTCCGATGTGGCGACTGCTATTTATTCCAGTGCCTCTTCCGTGATGCTTTCGGGAGAAACTTCGGTAGGTAAATATCCCATTGCAGCTGTCATGCAAATGGGGAAAATCATTCAAGAAACGGAAGCAGATTTCGACTATATTTCCTTTTTTGAAAAAGAGGCCAAAGGAGATTATTATGACATCTCCTCCTCGGTTTCCATTGCTGCTGTAAAAACAGCCTATAGTGCCCGGGCAAAGGCGATTTTTGTCTTTACCCATAGTGGATTTACGCCGCGGCTCGTTTCTCGATTTCGACCCTCTGTTCCCATCATTGCCTTGACGACAAGTGCAAAGGTCTACCATCAGCTCTCTTTTCTCTGGGGCGTAGTTCCTCTGTATTCCAAAAAATGTGCAGATGCTGACGAGGCTTTTGCCATGATGAGTCGTTTTGCACTGCAAGAGGGGTTTGTGACTTTTGGAGATCTGGTGGTGATGACGACGGGAGCGCCTTTTAACAAGAAAGGGTCTACCAATTTGATGATGGTAGAGAGCATTGGCCCCATTCTTGTGCGGGGATACTCGGGTGTGGGCCATCTGGCAAAAGGAAGGGTGGCACAGGTGGGGTTTGCAGAGGAAAAGACTCCCAAGAGCGCCGTGGGAAAAATTCTGGTGATCCCAAGGTGCGATGAGAGTTATGTGCCTTTGATGTGCAATGCTTCTGGCGTGATTTTGCAAAACCATCAGGGAGATACCGCTTCTGAAAAATTTGCAATCGCTACAGCGGAAAAGTTTGGCCTTTCGTTGATTGTGAGGGCTGACAATGCCATGAGCTTGCTCAAAGAAAAAGACCTTGTTGTCCTCGATCCTAAAAAGGGACTGGTGTACAAGGCTGTGAAAGCAGGTGTGCTAACAGAGAAAGAGCCATGAGCGCTGCCGTCTCGCTGCGTAAAATATTTGCATGGAGACGTACTCCAGAGGAAAAAAGCTTTTCTTCTAAAAATTGAATTTCTGCAGCGGTAAACCCCTTTTCAGGCCCCACAAGAAAACAGGGAGGGTGTTGCAGAGGATGTGTGTCTAAATAGTGCTGTAAAAAAGGCGCTTTTTCTCGCATATCTCCAAAAAGAAAGGTGGCTTTTCGTGCAGCAAATGCCGATAGATTCTGATAGATAGAAATTTTGGGAAGATCGAGCCTGCCGCACTGCTTCATGGCGGAAATCAGAATGGTTCTCATGCGTGTTTGTTTTGCCTCTGATGCAGGCGATGGCGGAGAGCCTTCGGCGGAAAAGAAAAAAAACTCAGAAACTCCCATCTCGCATCCTTTTTCTAAGATCCAATCGATTTTTGCAGAAGCAATCCAGCTTTGTGCCAAATAAAGAGGAGGAGTGGGTGTTGTTTGCTCTTGAATATTTACAATCTCGAGAAAAACTTCTTTATGGCTCTGTGAGCAGATGACAGCTTTTGCTAGCTTTCCTTTGCCATTGACAATCTCGACGCACTCTTTTTCTTTTTTGCGCATGACGTGGACGAGGTGGTGCCATTCGCCTCCAGAAAGAGAGATTTTTTTGCCCAGCGTGAGGTCATCTTCGGAAAAATAGCGGTCATGGGGCATTAAGAGCTAGCTCCTTCAATGCGGCAATGGCGGCTGGCTGGCAGAGCGCATGGATAAAAACTTCGGAAAGATCAGAGCAGCCGGTAGGGCAGTTGATACGGGATAGTTTTTGCAAATCTTTGAGAGAGAGAGAGGCAAAGGCGCTCAGCGCTTTGTAATGTTTTTTTATTTTTTTATAAGAAGTGAAGTTGAAGATTAGCTTGAAGCGGTAATCGCTCATTAGCGTTTCTTTCACATCGCGGTAAAAGAAGAGTTCGTCCACATCGATGAAAGCGCTATTTTTACATTGCTCGGGAGCCATCAGGGAAATAAAGTTTTGTGGATAGATTTTCTTTAGCGTTTTTAAGTGGGGGAGGATCGCATCTACTTCCTCTTTTTGTGGAGGTAAAATGATGGCGATGCAATCTTGTCGGAATTTTTTTTTCAAAATTTTTGGAGTCTGCTGCTTCCAGCGATTGTGCTGCCAGAGCCACTCCTCTGGGTTTTGTCTGATACTCTCCTGAAGAAGAAAAAGAGAATGGTCCATGAGTCGTTTGACTTCTTGCTCTAGGGGTTCTGTGCAGTTGGGAAATAAAGGATCGCTATAGTGAATGCGGTAGCCATCTTGTGTCCGTTTTGTGGTTGCGACGATGATGGGAGAGTTTGTTTTATAAGATAGAAGAGCGGGAGCGGTTGAGTTCCATGCCCTTCTTCCGAAAAAGGGAAAACAGTAGCCGCTATCGGGCATTCCCTGGTCTCCTACAATGCCCAAAAAAACACCTTTTTTGAGCGATCGGAGGGCTTCGCGAAGCGCATTGTGGGGAGAGATGATTTTTCCTCCATTTTTTTCTCGAATCTTGACGATCCACTGGTAGAGTCTTTTATTTTTTATGGGCTTGCCAATCGCAATGCCCTTCATCCTGGAGGTTCCATCGAGAAAAAGCACTTCCCAGTTGGATTGATGGCCGCAGAAAAAAATGATGCCCTGTCCCGACCGATAGAGTGCATCTGCAACTTCTGGGTTTTCGCATTGAATGACGCGAGAGAAATTTGTTTCCTTGGCGAGCTTGGGATATTCCAGCATGTTGATGGCGAGGTTTTGCAGAGAGGCTTTTGCGATGGAAATAAGTTCTTTTTTTTCCAGATGGAGGTCTGTTGCAAGTGCAAGATTGCTCAAGGTGCGTTTGCGAAAGTTTGGGAGAAGATAAAAGGCAAGGGAGCCCACCCATCTTCCTATGCAATGGATAAGAGAATAAGACAGAAAGCCAAAGGGCGCAATCAATGCGCGAATGCAATAATAGGAAAAGAAATCGCGCTTCATGGGTTTATAGTGGTTTGGATTAAAAGTTCCAATTGCTTTGAAAAGTCCAAATGTCGGATAGAGAGGCGGATTTTTTCAGCACTTTCTTTTGTTTTCGGGTGGTTCATGGCACACAGAAGAGACTCTTTCATGGCGTCGGGATCTAAAATATTTTCAATGATTGTGCCATTGCTGCTGGATAAAATTTCGTGGCCTCCATTGGTTTTCGAGGAGACAACAAAGATTCCCATGGCAAGCGCTTCTACGGTGACATTTGCAAAAGGGTCGTAAAATGAGGGGATTACGAGACAATCGGCAAGCTGATAAAAGGGAAGAATTTCTTCCAGCGGGCCGAAAAAACTCACATTTTTTTCTAAGTGCAGTTTGTGTGTAAGGGAGAGAAACTCTTTGATCTTTTTTTCTTTTCCAATAACGGAGAGGTGAAAATCTCTTGTGGGAAGGCGAGAAAGTGCATGCAGTAGAGGAGTTAATCCTTTTCTCAAGTATCCATGGCCGATGAAGAGAAAGTGAAATAGATTGGGATCTAGCTGCAACTTTTGAGCAACGCGCTTTTTTTGCGAAAACCAGAGGGAAAAATCATTTTCGTTTTCATGCCATTCCACTCCGTTATGGATGACCGAGATTTTTTTTTCATCGACGGCATAGTAGCGTAAAATTTCCTCCTTTACCATGAAGGAGTTTGCGATGAGTTTTTGCAGGCGCGGATTTTCAAAAGACTCTTTTTCGATTTGTAAAATTGTTTTGTGCAGGGGGTTGAAAGGAATGGTTGCTCTTTTCCAGAACCCTTCGAAAAGGGCTCTATGATGAAGGTAGGAGATATGGGTGCCATTACCTGCTCTAAGATGGGTTTGCATGCGATTGCGGTCCATGCCGAAAATGAGAGGGGAGTGGTTCTGCTCTGTCCATTGTGTGCAAAAATGATCATACTGCTCGATTCTGCGAAACCCTGGCCAACGGCATGTTTGCAGGGGATGAAAAACGATCTGATCGTCGGAGGGAAACTCCTCCTTTTTTCCAGTGGTGAGAATATCGACGTGCATTCCTTTTGCAGCAAAGGCTTTTGCCGTTCTCCAGGCATACTTTTCAAGTCCGCCTTTTTTATGAAAGTTGCTCTTGAGAAGAACAATGTTTTTTTCCATCTATGGGTGCGCTTTTTTAGGAACGATGAGCATGTTGTTGTTTTTGAGTTCGATCTCTAAGAGCAGCTCTTCGTCATCGTTCTGATAGAAGCGGATAGAGCGCAAATATTTTTGAAACTGATCGATGAAGTATTCTTTTGAGAACGCAAGTTCGGGCCTTCGATTGGTTTCGCGGATCACATATTCATGCATGAGCGCTTGCAGATCTTGGGGTTCGATAATCCAGCGCACTCCCTCAGGTGTTGGGAAGAGCGTCATTTGCAGTTTATTTTTGACAAGGTCAAAAAATGAACGGCTTACCCCATGGACAAAAAGGGGAGCTGTGTAAAAAAAGATGCCCTGTTTTTCTTCGACAATTCCTTGTGCCTCGAGAAGATGAGCCGAGGGGTTGTAATAGGCAAGTGTTTTTGCAGAACAAAAAAGATGGATGGGCAAAGCAGCGCCCAATGAAAACTTCTCTTTGTGAATGAAGTCGATGCGCATCTGTGCTGCACTGGGATCATCGATTTTGACTAAAGTGGAAAAAAGAGCGGGAATCTCCACGAACTTCCAACAGTCTGGGACGGAAAAGCTGATCACCTCATGGGGATCACCTTTGCTGAGCCCCTCTAATTCTTGCAGAGAGATTTTGTCCAGGTTGAGGATAAAAGAAATTCCTTGTGTTTTTAGCGTTTGTATGGCTTTTTCAGAACCGCTGAGTGTAATAAAAAGTTCGTTTGGCCAAACGCCTAAAAACTCGTAGCCAGGGGGCGGTTCTCCCTCAGGTTCTTCTACATAAATGGGAATGCGGGCAGTGGCTAAAAGAGATAATTTGACGATAAAATCTTCATGTTCGACTTTATGAATGCTCTGCATGACATCGATGTCGGGATTGAAGCTGATCAGGTTCTTTTTTGAGATGGAAACGATCCACTCTTCGCCTTTATTCGAAGCGTCGATGATGACCTCCAAGTCCCTTGGCGTTAGCTCGTTGATCACATTTTTATTTCCTGTCAAAGTCAGTGCGATGCGATTGCTTAAAATATTGTTTTGCTGGAGTCCTTCAATTGTCTTGCCAGCGGGGAGGTTAATGATTTTTACTGGAATGTCGGACAAAATTTTTGTCGCTGTCATGGAATGGTTGACGACAAGCCAAGTAATGATGGCCAAAAGAAGGGAAATGGCTTTTCTTTGCCAGTGTTCAATAAAGAGTCGTTGCAGCAGATCTTTCATTGTTTGAACCATTCACGTAAATGAAATTTTTTTTGAAAGGTAACCCGATTGGGAGGATTAAAAATGCTACGGATAATCCCTTTGAATCGATCGCTTTTTACGCCACGAGTCATGATTCCATCCCGAGCAACGGAGACCTTGCCCGACTCTTCGGAGATGATGATGATAAGCGCGTCGGTGGCATGGCTTAACCCCAGCGCAGCTCGATGTCTTGTGCCCATAGATTTGCTCAGCTGCGAACTGTCTTCAGCAAGCGGTAGAATTACGGAAGCTGCTAGGATCATTCTCTCGCGTATGATCAGGGCACCATCGTGCAAAGGAGTGTTGCTGGTGAAGATTGTTTCTAAGAGTTCTGAAGAGAAATCCGCATGGAGCATGACGGCTTTTTGGGCATATTCTTCTAGAGAATCTTCGTTTTCCAGAGCAATCAATGCACCTGTTTTTTTTTCGGCCAAGCGGTAAGTGGAGTTGGTTAAACTATCGAGAAATTTATCGAATTCGGTGATCTCTTTATAGCGTTTTCCCTTCAACGAAAGTTTGGAAAGCGCAACTCGAAGTTCTGGTTGAAAGATGATGAGGACTGCGATCATGGCTGTATTAGCAATCAAAAACATGATCTTATTGAGAACGGGCAGATGGAGCCATCCGGAAAGTGCAAATAGAAGAATGAATGCAAAGAAGCCCCATACAAGATCCATCGATTTTGTATGCCAGAAAAAGGAGAGAAGGTAGTTAAAGGCGATGCAGATAATTGCAATTTCTAGAAAAGGAATGATAGGCTGAAAAAATTCCATGAAATACAACTCAATATCCAATACCGACTTTTAGTAGCTTCGGCATGCATACTATCATATAAGTTAGAAAAGTTTAATGCAAAAGATCTAGAAGTCCAATCGTATAGTTAAGGTAAGCCCTTGATAGGTAAGGTCGATGGGTCCTGCAGCCCGTGTGATAAATTGGTCGAGTAAAGAGCGCATGCTATTTTGCTTCCAAAAGCAGTGAAACTCACAGAGAGCCAGAAGATCTAAATGCCATTCTTTTCGCGAGAAATAAGAGCCCCATCCCATGCCCAGGGCGCCCTCGAGGTTGGGAGTGATTTGCGATGAAGATCTTTTTAGCCTGTCTAGGATTTGTGTGGCGATGTCCCAATCTCGAAATTTTGTATGAAACTTTTGATAGACCAGGCTTCCAGCTGCATTTCCCTCCACTCGAAGTCCTTTTCCCAAAAGCCAGAAGGTTTGCACTCCTAATCTTGCTCCTGCAGCCCAGGAGTCTTGGGAAGAAAAAGAGGCAGCAGAACTGGTCGAAGAGACAAAGTATTTGACTCCGAACTTTTGGTCGATCCAATATCCGCGTGTGCCGATAAAAGGGAAAAAAGTGAGGTTTTTGCCCACGTAATAAGCTCTGCCCAGATCGATGTCGACTATATTGTTTTGATGGATCCAGCGGCTATGTACATGGTGGAATGCAAGAGGCGAGCTGGAATTCCAAATGGCAATGGGGTTGACATTAGAAGGAAGGGTATAGTGGGTTTTGTTATTTGCCCTTACCCAAGTAAACTCTCCGTATAAAGACCAGTTGTCAAAGGTCGAATGGAGCGCAAAGGCTACTTTAAAGCCGGGGTTGAAGTCGAAATTTCCCTCTAGCACATGGCCATCTGCTTGCGGAGGGGTAGTATAGGAATAATTTCCCAGGTCCAGTCCTTCCAGTTTTGATTGCCAATAGAGAAAGCTGCCGGTAAGAGAAAAATCGAGCGGCCCATGCACGTCGATGCGTGCAGGAGAGTTATATCCGCTCAACATTGTGCCCACTTCCCTGCTCGAAGGTTGCAGAGGCTCTCCCTGTTCTAACGTTTCCTTTTCCGCAGTTTGCGCATAAGCGCTGAAACCGGAGAAAGCAAAAGTCAAAAAAAGGAGTTTTTCTATTAAAAGAATGCCAAAGCGTTGCTGTTTCATAAGACCCACGAAAATTTTTTGCCCAATTTTGTAGATTATAATTTTTTTTTTCAAGCTTTTGAAAAAAATGACACTTGCGATCGATTTCAAATAGTGCTTCTTCGCCTGCAAAGAACTTAGGAAAACTTTGATTTGATTCTCATTCCTTTTTTTCGGAGGCAGAACTGCACTTTCTTCGTAGTTTTTCAATATAGTAAAATGCGATGGGAGTGAAGAGGAAGCAGAAGATAAAAGATC
This sequence comes from bacterium, assembly GCA_021811265.1. Classification (GTDB taxonomy): domain Bacteria; phylum Chlamydiota; class Chlamydiia; order Chlamydiales; family SM23-39; genus JAJZPH01. The sequence goes on along the minus strand of JAJZPH010000024.1, from coordinate 13,315 downwards.
CAATGATTCCTCCTAACATGACGGCTCCCATAGAGGATTTGAAAGGCATGATGTCCCAAACTTGGGGCAAAACTCCCAGAATGACGGAAAGAGATGTCAAGAGGATTACTTGGAACCTATTAGCCGTCGCGGACCAAAGAGCTTCTTTTAAAGGAACGTTTTTCTCAATTTTTTGTATGGCGTCATCTAAGAGAAGAATGGAGTTGTTAACGACAAGACCTACAAGCATCACCATTCCTAGCATGGAAGAGAGGTTGATCGACTCTTCCAAAAAGAAAAGTGTGTAATAGACGCCAATAAATGAAGTTGCAACGGAAAGAATGATCGATAGGGGATAGATGAAAGAGTTCATGATGGCAGCGAGCAGCATATAGGTTAAAATCACTGCTAAAAGAAAGGCCTTGCCGATTTCTGCAGAGGACTCTTTTTGCCTTTCTGCAACTCCGGCAAATGTGTAGCTCACATCTTTGTCTAAGGGAATTTCAGCAAAGGCTTTTTGGAGCTCTTTTGCGACGTAACCCGGGTTGGATTTGGCTAAAAAACCGTTGAGTTTGACTACACGTTTTTTATCTTCGTGTTCCAACATGGGGATGGTTTTTTGCTCTTCGAGATTTCCCAGCTCTAGAATGGGAATCAATCCCTTTTTAGAAATGGCATCGATATATCCCAAATCGTTGAAGTCTTTGGAATATCGATCGTCCAGCTTGATCAGCATGTCATATTCTTTTCCATTGGTTTTAAACACGTTGGAGGCGTCTCCATAGATTGCGGTGCGGAGGATCGATCCTACTTGTACTTCTTTTAGTCCGTACGTAGAAAGACGCTTTGCATTAGGAAGAAACTTGACCTCATTTTTAGGGGTTTTGTAATTCGAAGAGATGGAACGAAAATATCCAGAGTCGATCATCTTTTCTCTCATCTGGTGCATGAGGTGGACCATTTGCTCATAGTTCGAACCATTGATATTGATCGTGATATCTCCCGAGTCAAATCCTTTGCGGTCTGCGCGATTCAGAGCGATCTCGGCATCGACGATTTTGGCAAGACGAGGGATTAGCTCTTCGATGATTTGGACATCTGTTTTTTTCCTTTGGTCTGCAGGAAGAAGGTGGACTGCAACTTGAGATTTTTCAACGCCATTTCTTCCAATGAGGGAAAAGCAGGAGACTACTTCGGGGATGTCTGTGAGGCACTGCTCGACTTGCACGGTTGCGTCTAAACTTTTTTCAATCAAAGAGCCCTGCGGCATGTCGACGTTGATGAAGATAAGGTCGCGGTCGGAAGAGGGCATGAAATCGCTTGGGATGTAAGGGGTAATGAATTTAATCGAATAGATGCCCAAGACGACAAGTAGGCAGGTAGTTTTGGGAAAGCGGAAGGTGTGTTCGAATATGGGCTGGAGCTTTTGGATTAAAAAGTTCACCCCCCTGTTGAAAAGTTGCGTCAATCTATTGCTGCTTTCTTTTTGATTTTTCAAAATCCAGTAGCAAAGCATGGGTGTGAGAGCAAAGGAAACGAGAAGGGAAAATATGGTTACGTAGATGACGGTGAGTCCAAAGGAAATCATGAACTTGCCCACAATTCCTCCCATGAAGGCAATAGGAGCAAAGACCACAAGGTTAGTTCCTGTGGAGGCAAGAATGGCGATGGTTACCTCTTTGGTTCCGTGCAGGGCCGCATCGAAGGCATTTTTTCCCTCTTTTAAATGCTTCCAGAAGTTTTCGATGATCACAATAGTATTAGCTACAAGGGTTCCAAGAGAAGTAGCAATGGCCAACAGAGTCAAAAAGTTGATCGAAAATTTGGACAGATCCATCAGGAAAAATGCAGAAACAATGGAAATGGGAATGGTAATGCCGGAGATAAAGGTCAGACGGAAACTTCCCGTAAACAGATAGAGAATAGCAACTGTTAATAATATACCTTCAAGAATAGTGACCAGCGTATTGTTGTTTTCAGAGACAATCACTTGCGTTGTGTCATTTGCAATTTCTAAAGTAGTGGAAGAGGGGAGGGCTGCTTGCAATTGAGAAAATTTTGCCTTGATCTCTTTGGCAATATCGACTGCGTTGCTATCGGATGCTTTTTTGATGGCAATGCCTACCACGTTTTTTCCGTTGTATCGTGCAATTTTATCCACTTTTTTAATCCCATCTTCGATGGTGGCAATTGCATGTAATGGGATTGTGTCGCCATTTCTTGTGGTAAGAAGCATATTGCCAATATCTTCCAGGCTCTCAAATTCACTGACAAACCGCACGTTGAAGGACTTGTCTCCACTTTCCAAAACTCCACCCGGGATGTTTTTGTTTTTCAATTTGATCTGTCCAATCACATCTTCCAGTGCTACGTAGTGCTCTCGCATGAGCATGGGATCGAGCGAAAGGTTGATCTGCCTTTTTTCACCGCCAAAAAGCTCAATATTTGCAACTCCTTTGATTGCAAGAGTTTGTTCTTTTAAAGTGGTGTCAGCAAGCTCGTAGAGCTCTTTTTTTGAAAGTGTTTCGCTAGATAAGGCAAGGTCGACGATCGACTCTACAAAGGGATCGAATTTGGCAACGACGGGCTTTTTCATGCCGTCAGGAAGCTGGTTGAGTAGAGAGTCGACCTTTTCTTTCACCTCGATGAGTTTTGTGTTGGTGTCCGAAGAGAGAAGAAACTCGATCATGACAAAGCCAGCATTTTCGTAGGAATGGCTGCGGATCTTTTTTACTTCGGAAAGCTCCGAAAGAGCATCTTCGATTTTATTGATAACCGAGGTTTCCATTTCGAGGGGAGTCGATCCGGGATAAACGAGAGAGACGACGACGAAGGGAAAGTCGACTTTAGGCTGCTTGTCTAATTTGAGGTTGAAGAAGGAAAAAATTCCAAGCACCACAAAAACGGAGACAAACATGATGGTAGTGACGGGACGCTTGATGAAATATTCGATCATAGTTTACTTTCCATTGTTTACGAGGTCATTTTCTTGAATAGAAGAGGCGCCGCCTTGGATAAAAGACTCCTTTTCTTCGACGCCGCTTGCAGCAACTCCTTCGCTGTTTTTTTCTCCTAAAGTGACAAATTTTTTATGAGCTCTGTTTTCTTGCACTAGCCAAACAAATGGCTGCTGATTTTCTTTCTGGATAGCATTCAAGGGCAAGAAACAGCTGTTTTTTATTCCAGGCACGATCACTTCTGCTAGATGTTTCTCTTCTTTCCCAAAAACATGTCCTTGCACATCCATTGCAATGCGATACATGCCGGTGTCTGGATGGAGGGTGGTAGAGATTTCACGGATGTGGGCAGGGATTTTTTTCCCTCCTACTAGTATGGAAGCTGGCATTGTTTGAGAAAGGGAGCGTAAGAGGTTTTTGGGAACGTAGCCGATGCAGCTATGTTCCGATTCTGCGACGACGGTCATTTTCCAGGTAGTGTTGAGGTCTTTTTTTTCTACTTGTTTGACGATCACAGGCTTGCCGCCTTCTTTCCAGCAAGAGTAGAAGCTCACTACACTTTTTTGGCTTTTTTTTCGGATGAAGTGTTGCTTGGCCAGTACGGAACAAACAAGAAGAAGTAGCGCACACAGGTAGAAGAGAAAATGCTTTTTACTCATGGAAGTCTCCCAAATGAATCAATCGTTGAATTTTTGCGAGAGCAACCTGTAGTTTAAACAGATTGGTTTCATTTTTTATTCGTTGCGTGGTGAGCATCATTTCCGCATCGTTGAGATCTGTAGAAGAGAGCTGCCCCGAAGAAAAAAGGTCCTGACTCAAACGGAACGATTTTTCAGCTAGTTGGACAGCTTTTTCGCTTGCAGGCAGCGTCTGGATCAATTCCTGATATTCCGTGACTGCTTTTTCTAGTTCTAGTTCCAGGGTTTTTTTTGTTTTTTTGTAAGTTAAAATGGCATTGTCCTTGTCGGCAAGGCTCTGTTTGATCTTATCTCTTGTTCTATTGCCGTAGAAGAGAGGGACTTGCAAGTTCAAACCCACTGCGCTATAGGGGAATAGCACATCGCTGCCGATGAAATAATCATCGCTTGCGCCTTTGTAGTTGTATCTAAAAAAGGCAGAGAGGGTGGGGAAATATTCTGCTCGCTTGCTAGAGACGATCTTTTTTTGTGCGCTAACTGCCTCCAAAAGAGCTTTGAGAGTGGGCTGGCGCTGTTCTAATTGTTCTAGCGCTTTGCCGATCTCGAATTTTTCATAGCTTTGAGGATAGCCATCGGTAAGCTCGATTGTGTCTTTAAAATCAGCGCCAATGGCTTTTTTCAAAGATTCCAGAGCGGTGGAATAGGTGGATTCTGCATTCGAGACCATGGGGATTCTCGCAGCAATATCGGCTTCCATCTTGATCGTATCTCTTTTAGAAAGCCTTCCCGTTTCGGAGATTTTTTCGAGCAGCTCCTTATTTTTAACCGTATTTTCGTAGGATTCTTTTGTAATTTCTAACATCCTTTTTGCAAAAAAGGCGTTGTAATAGAGGAGCTTGCTGTTAAAAACTACCTCATCTTTCACGCTTTCTTGACGATACTTGTTCATCGAGGTTAATTTTTTCAATGCAGCGATGGAAGAAGAGATTTTGCCAAAGGTTGTAATGATCTGGTTGACGCTGACACCGGCTTCAAAGTTAAAATTCTTGGTAAATCTTGTGAGAGGAAGATCGGGATAATGAACGTTATTCAGATAGGTGAGCTCTCCTGTGATTTGTGGAAACAATACAGAAGAGGTTTCTTTGGCTTTGTAGCGGGCTTTGACTACTTCATTTTGTTGTATCTGATAATCTTCGCTTTCTTTGATGGCGCGCGCAGTAGTTTCAGACAAGTTAAGTTGTATGGTTTCTCCAAAAAGCACAGAGGCAAAGCAGAAAAAACCAATGAAGTATTTTAGAGTTGGAAAATGTTCCATAAGATCGAAAGGTGGTTGTGATAAATTTGTGTGATGTTTGGGAACTCTGAAACAGGAATCGATAGGGGGACTCCTGTGAGGATAGTGAGTAAAAACTGTGCAAAATCATGTTTGCAAAGGGTTTTGGGAATTTCATTTCTTGCATCATCGATGAGCTCTTCGAAAAAATCATGAATGGAGATCGTGCGTATCTTTTCTTCGCACGTGCAGTCGGGATAAATATATTGCAATTCTTCGCAGGAGATAGAAAAAGCCTCGATTTGTGCCTTATTCATGGCAATCATGGAAAAGACTTCAAAAAAGACGTAAGGGTGTTTGATCTCTTCTGCGAAAAGCTCGAATGTTTTTTCCACTCTTCGAGTAAAGGGCATGTTTTTTTGCAAAGAGCGAACGGTCCAAACGGTCTTAAAAATTTTAGCTTTTAACAAATAGGCGATGACGTCGACTTTCTGTGGGAAATAATTGAAAAACGTGGCCTCGGAGACGTCGGTCTGTGCGCAAATGTCCTTAATGGAGATTGTGTCAAATTTTTGTTCCTTTAATTTTTCGATGAAAGCCATTGCTAGCGCATGCTTGGTTTTCATCATTTTTTTCTGTCTCAAAGAGATGCTCATGTAGACGTTTATTTCTTGATTGATCTCTAATCTTAGGGTCGTCTCTAACTTTCTGTCAAAAGAAAAAGTAACTTTGTAAAGACAGACATTCACCTCCCTCCTTCGTTGGGAGGTGAATGTCTACCTAATTCTTCGTACGTTAGTTTCATACCGAAGTGTTATTAAAAATTTTACATTTCTGATGGAAGAAAAAAATATAGACAATTCTTTTTTTGCCTCCCGACGAAGAAAGGAGGTGAACATCTAGTTATAAAGAAGTAAACACAGCAAACAGTTAGAGCTATTTCTAAGAGGTTGCAAAGTACTTTTTTGGGAGCAGTTGTTGCAGGAGGTACTGTAGGAGGAGCGGGAACTTATCTTTTTAAGCTTACAACACTTCGAACGTCTGTCCTTTTTAGGCAATCTATATGAAGTTGTTCTACGATTACGTGATGCAATTGTAAGAGAATTTCAAAGAAATGCAAATATTACTGGAGAAGATTTAAGAGAATATTTAGCTATTGCGGATGCTTTTGCCATTGCTGATGAGGACCGTCCAGCTCCAGCAGCAGAAGAACCAGTGTAGACGTTTCTTCTGTAGCGATAGCTGTAACTGCGTCAGAATCTGGCCGATGATGTAGCTTTTGATTGAGTGCTCTTCATCTTAGTCCACTTCTTTGTTTTGAAGGCCACTCTTTCTTTATTGGGCTGTTCCCACTGTACCTCTCCAAGATCCTTAGAACAGCGGGAACAACTATTATTATGATTCCCAAATAATAGAGTTTTTTCAGGAGAATCTGTTGAATAGCTTTGCTTTGACAAAGTCGAGAAGAAAGAAGAAGACGGAAATGCTGAGGAAAAGAAGGAGGATGAAAGAAAAGGAGAGGGGAGACATGAATATCCCAAAGGATGCGAAGAGGCAGATGAGAACAATGTCAAAGAAAGAGCCTGCGAGCATCCATGTGCTAGGACGGGAGTGCCAAAAATGGCGCCTTTCACGGACAAGGTAAACAGTGGCCTGCCCCGTAAAGCAAAGGGTGAGAAAAACAAGGGTTTGGATTTCGGGAAGGCTAAAGCGTTTGCTGCAATACAAAAGGAGGGAAAAGGAAAAAAGAAGAATCAGAGATGCGAAGAAAATGCCTGTTCCCATCAGCTTTTTGACTTTCCAGCGGTCGGGCTTTCGAGAAAAGGAGACTCGATCCGTCGCAATGGACATGGTGATGAGATCGTTGGTGAAAAGAAGAAGAACGATCAAAGAGGGAGTAATGATAAACTCTTTTGCAAACATAAGGCCCACACCTAGCAAAATGGAAATCTCGAGAGTTTTGATGATTTTGTTGATGGTATAGGTGAGCATGCGCTGGTAGATTTTGCGGCTTGTTTTGACTGCGTCGACGATGCGACTGAGGCCAGGCGTGGTTAGTACAAGACTTGCAGAGGATTTTGCCGTGTCTACAGCGTTGGCAACGGCAATGCCCACCTCTGCTTTTTTCAAGGCTGGTGCGTCGTTGACTCCGTCTCCTGTCATGCCCACCACGAAGCTTTCTTTTTGTAGAAGATCGATGATGCGATATTTGTCCTCGGGAAAAACACCGGCAATGCTATCTGCTTGTAGAATGTTTTCTAATTGATCCCTCGTAATCACGCGTTTTCCAATGCCCACCTGTTCTGCAATTGCTTGAGCAGTGACGAAGGTGTCTCCTGTCAGCATCAACACACGGATGCCAAGTTTTTGGATTTCTTGAATGGTATGTTGAGAGTCTTCGCGGATGGGATCTTGGATTTTTAAAAAGCCTGCGGGCTTTCCCTCTATCTCTATACAAAGAACTCTAGATCCATCTGCGCCGAGCTGATGCACTTTTTCAGCAAATTTCTCTTTCACGAGGACGCTTGCGCTTCCTTTGCGAATGCGCATCGTTTGTATTCCATCGCTGATCAGAGCTTCGGAATATTTTTTTTCGGGATCAAAGGGAATAAATTCCTTTCTCCGCAGCGAAAGATCATTCTGTTTCACTTTTTGGGATGCCCTTACGATGGCAAGATCGATAGGATCGAGAGTCGATTCTTCCGAGGCAAGGGAAGCAAAGAAAAGCACTTCTTCTTTGGAAAAAGGAGAGATAGGCCATACTTCGGTGATCTCGGGAGAATTTTTAGTGATGGTTCCCGTTTTATCAATGCACAAAATGGACATGGCAGCAGTTTCTTCGATGGCCGAAAGATGGGTCACTAAGACTCCCGATTGGGCAAGATCTAAGGATCCAAGGGCCGATGCGAGAGTAAACATTGGAGGAAGGGCAACAGGTACAGATGCAACAAAAAGAAGAAGGGAAAAGGGAATAAGATCTACTATGGAGAGATGAAAATAGAGAGAATAGAGAAAGACACTAATGATGAGAATCAGATCGAAAGCAACGAGATATTGGATGATTTGAAAAATTGTTTTTTGTAAGTGGCTGGGAGCTTTTGCAATGCGCACAATTTCCGCTGTTTTCCCAAATTGCGATCTGCTACCTGTAGCCGTAACTTGTGCAAAAGCCTCTCCTCGAATAACGAGTGCGCCTGCAAATACCAACTGGCCAGCTAAGGCTTCAATGGGAAGCGATTCTCCAGTGAGAAGCGATTGATCAATCGAAAGAGTTCCCTCTGAAAGAATCGCATCGGCAGGTAAAAAATCTCCCATGCGCAAGCGAATATAATCTCCCAAAACGAGTTCTTCTGCGGGAATAAGCTTCCATTTGCCATCGCGCATGACACGAACTGTGACGTTCAACTTCTTTTTCAGAAGCTGCATGGCCGCGCTCGCTTTTTTTTCTTGAAAAAAGCTGAGAGAGGCATTGAAAAGAAGAAGAAGAAAGATGACGCCTGCTGCTTCTTGGTGTTTCAGCACCAGTTCTAGTGCTATGATGCCTTCCAACATCCAAGGGATCGGCTCCCAAAACTTTTTCAAAAAGATCATCCATGCGTGGGGCTTTTCTTCCACAATGGCATTGGGTCCATATTTTTTGAGAAGCAAAAGAGCTTCTTGCGTAGAGAGGCCAACCATACACTAATGATCATCTCCGAGTTCTTTTTGATTCTTGTTAATAATTTTTCATTATGGTTTTGGCGCACCGAGGCAGCTTGTCGTGCAGCTGTTTTTGGGATATATACCATTCTCATTTTTTCATGCAGCAAAAAAGAGTTCATGTAGGTTTAGCCGCAAATGCCGCGACTCGTTCCAGATCTTTTGTGCGAATTTCTCTAAAGGTGATAGAAGGAGGGTCCGATTCTAATCTGCAAAGATGCAATGATTCGGTTCGAGGAAAAAAGATCGTTCTGATCGATTTTCTTGCAAGAAAAGAGATGGTCAAAGCTTTTTTCTCAAACTGCTGGCTGTCAATAGTGCTTTTTTGACTAGAATCCAAAGTGTTTATTTCGTCGATGCTCATACCAACTCTTATTGTGAAAAAGTGAAAGAAAGAAAATTATTTGGTAAGTTTTTCTTTGTCAATTCGTAAAGTTTTTTTCAGGGTTTGCGCATAGGGTTTTCGAAATGGATTTTTTCTATGGAAAAGCCTTTGGGCCGATGGTAGGATTTTTATAAAATTGCAAGAGGTGTGTTTTATGCAGAGCTCTTCCTTTTCTCACGAGGCATTGTCTAAAGAGGGAAAAAAGCCGCTTGTGTATACGGCCCTTTCCAAGCATTATTTTTATTTCCGGATGCATATTTCGCGGTATGTTTTGGAAAAGGGAAATGTGCCTTTGAACCCTTTCATGCTTTTTGATTATTTTCTGTTAGATAGCGTAGACAGAGACCTTGTCCGAGAGGCGAATAACTCGATTGTTTTGCGCGTAGATGAAATCTGGGTGTTTGGCTCCATTTCCAATGGAGTTCTTGCAGAAATTTTGCTAGCGAAAAAGCATCATAAGCCTATTTGCTATTTTACGGTGGAAAAGCCTCACACGATTGTTCCTGTTTCTGTAGAGCGCGTCACAATGGAAGATGAGGTGAGAGAGTTTCACTATCTCTTGCATGCATAGTAGTTGAAATATCTGGTGCTCTCATTTGGCCAAGCACGCGCGGCATCAGCCAGAACACTTAAAAGAAGCGATCGTAAAGATAAGAGGGCATGCATTGCAAAAGCCAGGCGATGAGCCTCCATCTCGGGGAGATATAGGCGTGCCTTTTTTTCTTTTGTATGGCTGAGTAAATCATCAGAGAGGCTTTTTCTACAGGCGTTACCCAAAAAAGATTGGCACCTTTTGCCATCGCAGTATCGACAAAACCTGGTTTGATGTCGGTCACAACGATCTCTTTGTTTTGTTTAAAAACAGCATGTCTCAGGCCCTCCAAGTAGTTTGATACAAAGGCCTTCGAAGCGCTGTAGCTTCCAGATCCTCGAAAAGCTGCAATCGAGGAGATGGCCGCCAGATGTCCTTTTCCTTTTTTTCGGAAATGCTTCATAAACACATTTGCCATGGCGCAAAAACCCAGGACATTGACATCAATCGTCTCTTTTTCTTTGTCCCACTCTAAATCTTTGTTCAAAAAACCAACGCCCGAACTCAAAACAGCAAGATCCACTCCGTCCATTTTCGAAATGAGCTGTTCTACGAGCATCATGGCTTTTTCGGGATGGGACACATCTGCTACTTGGATGGTTATTTTTGAGGGAAACTCCTTTTTTAGAGAAACAAGAAGCTCTTCGCGGCGTGCCACCACGCCCACGTCATATCCATTTTTTGCGAGGATTTTTGCAAGTTCTCTTCCCATTCCAGAAGATGCACCTACAATGATTGCTTTCATACCGGGTCCCTTTGGTTTTGACTTACTCCATTGCTAAAGCAAGAGAGTTCTAACAGCATTTCATGAGAAAAATTATATACAAACAGGCAAAATACTTGAAAAAATATTTTATTGTGCGCTTCCATGGCAATCATCTGATCTAAAAGAGGTCTTTCGGGAGAAACACAAAGGAGTGGTCCTAGAGGTGTTTTTCTGCATTGCACTTTGCAAGGATCTGATCGATAAACTCCGTTTTTGCAAGAGAGTAGCTCATGCCATCTTCATGAAGAGCTGCCAAGTGCGCTTTCAAAGAGGCGTAATTCTTTAGGTCTTCTTCATGTGTGCGGAGATAGTCGCGAAAATTTAGATCTTTTTCAATGAGAGGGTTTCCTTCTTCGAAAATATGTAGGTGGACATGGGGAGATTTTTTCGAAAAATACTTTCCAGAGGGAATAACCTCTCCTCTTGCTTCAAATCCAAGCTTTTCCAATGCCGGAACATCGATTGCATCGAGCTTATGAACAACTGCAAGAATATCAATTTTTGGTTTGGCGCATAATCCCGGAATGGATGTAGAGCCAAAATGGTGGAGGGCAACACAATTGGAACCGAGCGCCTGTTGGATGGGCCCTGCTTCTTTTTGAAATATTTGCGGCCATTTGGGGTTGTAGGGAACGAGTTTTATTTTTCTATTTTGCATCTGGGACAAAAAGTTCGTCTAGCTATCGATGAACATCTTATTGCTTCGTTCTATTTTGTGTAAGCCGGAAACTCTTTGTATAAAAAATTGGTTTTGCACAAAGACTTTCTCTAAAATAGAGCGGAAGTGATAACTACTCAACAATCAGCTAATTATTAGTATGTTATGATGAATTGGACGATTTTATAAGTCAAGTGTTAAAATTGTTTAAAGTGAGGGATCCCATGATAGAGCGTTCGCTTAAAAAAAAGCTTTTAGAATTAAAAACCCGGTTTCCTTCGATAGCTCTTTTTCTTGCAACCCTATCGTGAGAGTTTCAATGCTTTAACTTTTGAGAGAGGTAGAATCTTGCTTCCGAAACCCAAAAAGATTTTTACTATCGGCCATTCTACACACACCGTGGAGGAGTTTTTAACACTTTTGCACGCTCATGAGATTAAGAGAGTAGTGGACGTGCGCACTATTGCTAAATCAAGGCATAATCCTCAATTCAATGAGGAGCTTCTCAAGCTTGATTTGAGAAAAACAAAAATCAGATACCTTCATATGAAAGGACTCGGAGGGCTGCGCCACCCAAAGAAGGACTCGGTCAATATGGGATGGATCAATGGCTCTTTTCGCAGATATGCAGACTATATGCAAACACCCAATTTTCAAAAGGAGCTGAAAAAGCTAGAAAAAATAGCGCAAAAAACGAGGACGTGCCTTCTCTGTGCAGAAGCACTTCCCTGGCGATGCCATCGCAGCTTGATTGCAGATGCATTGACTTTGAGAAAATGGAAAGTTTTTCATATCCAATCAAAAAAAACTGCAAAACTTCACAAACGCACATCTTTTCTGCGAGTAAAAAAAGGAATTCTCACATATCCAGAAATTGTGAAGAAAAAACCGCGTAATTATCGAGCGCTTATTCCAAGTGCAATGCCAATAAAAAATGCTAGTGTGAATAGAAAACCAAGATAGCCAAGAAGCACAAAAACACCATCATCTTCTAATATGCCGAGCGCCATTAAAAAAATGGGCCAAGCGGCGATCAAATTGGAAAAGGGGATAGGCAAAGGGAGCGCCAAAAGCAGCCCTAAAATCAGAATTACCATCCCATTTATCGTTTGCATAACGGAAAAACGGCATGCCCAAGAGAGGCGAGGATGGATCAGATGTTGTATTTTTCTCAGAGTCCTATCCGCTTTCTCGAGGATCATGTTCAGGGTATGGGTCGGGATTTTTTTTGCCAAAAGTTTCTTTGGAAGCAAGACGCTTTTCCCAATAACCATTCTCAAGGCGACAAAAGCAATTGTAAGGCCAAAAGGTATTGACAGCCCAGGGATTTGGAGAGGTTGACAAAAGGGAAGGCTCAATAAAATGAGAATTAAAGGATGTCCTTTTCCTGGAAGAATGCGTAAAATTTTCCCAATGGAAATAGGTCTGGATTTTGCTTCTTCTTGCAAAAGCAAAATACCATCTTTTAATGTTCTGAATTTTTTACGTTTCTCCATGCGCATTTCCGAAGACCTACAAATGGACTCTATCAATTCGGTGGGAGAAAGTCAAAAAAAGCTTATTTTTTTGACTTTAGAGTGCTTGCGAAGAAGGAGGTGATTTTTTCCAATGAAAATTATTGTTAATTGATAAATATTCATCGAATATCGATAATTATCAAAAAAATGCAAAGGAGCATTTATGAATCAAATTCAAAAGGTGAGTAGGTGTTTTCGATACCTTTTTCTTGTTGTGCTTGTTTTCCTTCCCATCCTCCAAGTGGGTTTTTGGTTAACAGATGGGCAGCTGTTTGGAGTGAAAGAGTGGCTCCGAGGGTTTGATTTGCAGATGATTCCCCCAAATCTTCCTCCTCTTTCTACGTTGTCGTCAGAGATTAAATTTTTTGGTTTTTTAATCAATTGCATTCCCATGGCATTTACAATGGTTGTCGTTTTTTTCATACAAAGGCTTTTTAAGCTGTACGAAGAGATGAAGATCTTTTCTGAAAGTAATGTTCAGTGCATACGAAAGATTGGGTGGACGCTCTTATGTGCGCAGATGGCGCAGCCCATCTATCAGGTTTTGATCACATTTGTTCTTTCCTTCCACAATCCGGTTGGACAGAGAGTTGTTGCACTTGACTTTGATCAAGATAATTTAATGGGAATTTTTTGGGGTTTTCTTTTGATCCTCGTTTCCTGGATCATGAATGAGGGAAGAAAATTGGAAGAAGAACAAAAATATACAATTTAGGAGAGAGTATGCCCATTTGCGTGAATTTGGATGTTCTTTTGGCCAAAAGAAAAATGCGTTCGAAAGATCTTGCTGAGGCGATTGGAATTTCTGAGCAAAATTTATCGATTGTGAAAACAGGCAAAGCAAAGGCAGA
>JAJZPH010000023.1 GCA_021811265.1 bacterium | reverse complement strand
AAAAAGACTCATGCGTTCGAGAGAAAAGGAGATCAACGAACAAAAGCAAATCAAAATTTTAGAAAAAAGAGTGTTGAGCTCCAAGTCTCTGCTTTATCTCGTCGAAGTGGAAGGAGAAAAAATTCTCCTTGCCGAATCTCATTTAGAAATCCGACCACTTCATTCAATAAAAAATAAATAAAAGTTTAATAGTTAAATAAAATCAATTTAAATCTTCATCTTGACAAAAAGCATTGTTTGTCATAAGATGAATTTTTTCTATTTCATTTCAAGATTGGTCTTTTATGGAAAATCGATTGATCCCTAGCCTTTGGACTGTTTTTAAAGAAGGCTATAACTTTGCGACATTCGCTAAAGATTCTTTGGCAGGCCTTATTGTTGGCATCCTCTCCATTCCCATGGCAATCTCCTTTGCCATTGCGTCTGGGGCAAGACCCGAACAGGGTATTTTTACTGCCATTATTGCAGGATTTCTCGTCTCCTTATTAGGGGGCTCTCGTGTACAGGTCGCAGGACCTACAGGCGCTTTTGTTATTCTTGTCCATACGACCATCCAACAGTTTGGTTATGAAGGGCTTGCTATCTCCACACTTCTGGCAGGCGTGTTTCTCTGCCTTATGGGTTTTTTTCGCTTCGGCGCTTTTATTAAATTTATTCCTTACCCTGTAACTATCGGTTTTACCAGCGGCCTTGCCCTTGTGATTTTTACAGGGCAGATTCCCGATCTTTTTGGCCTCAAATTTACCTCCTTCCCGCCAGAATTCCATAAACGCTGGGCTCTTTTTGCCAGCCATTGTACCTCGATCGACTTAATCACGTTCTCCATTGCACTCATTTCCCTTGCGATCATGGTCTTTTGGCCAAAAATTTCCAAACGCATTCCCGGCGCCATTGTTGCCATACTACTCACAACAGCGCTCGTACAGCTCTTTCATCTGCCTATCGAAACTGTCAAAGATCGATTTGGAAGCATCCCAACTTCGCTACCCTCCCCCATGATGCCTTCTTGGAATATCGATCTCGTGCTGCGCGTAATTCCTTCTGCCATTGCCATCGCACTTTTGGCAGGTATCGAGTCTCTGCTTTCGGCTGTTGTTGCCGATGGAATGACGGGCCGCCGCCATCGGTCCAACATGGAGCTTCTCGCACAGGGACTGGCTAATATTGGCACCATCTTCTTTGCTGGAATTCCCGCAACAGGCGCTATTGCCAGGACTGCTACCAACATCAAAAATGGAGCCGTTACCCCCATTGCTGGAATTGTCAATGCCGTTGTCCTTTTGATGATTCTCTTTTTCTTTGGCAACTGGGTCTCTTGCATTCCCATGGTCACACTGGCCGCCATCTTGGCCGTTATCGCATACAACATGAGCGAGTGGCGCCATTTTGCAAGGCTCTTCAAAAGCCCCAAGTCTGACGTCGCTGTCCTTCTAGCCACTTTTTTTCTCACCGTATTTGTCGACCTTGTCACCGCAATCGAAGTAGGTATTATTTTGGCCTCCTTTCTCTTCTTAAACAAGCTAGTCAAATCCTCCAAGCTCCGCTACCTCAAAGAAGCCCTCAAGGACGAAGAAGAAGATAAAGAAGATCCCTTCGCCATCTCTTCGAGAAAAATTCCCGAAGACATCGAAGTTTTTGAAATTTTCGGTCCCCTCTTTTTTGGAGCGACCGAAAATTTCCGATCGGCTCTTACTCGCATCAACCGCGTACCCAAAGTGCTGATCTTACGCATGCGCCACGTATCCACCATCGACGCTAGCGGACTGCGTGCACTCGAAGACCTCTTAACAAAATCACAAAAAGAAAAAACCCTCCTTCTCTTTTCTGGCATTCCCCATTCTCTCAAAGAGACGCTCAAACGATCGGGTTTCTTGAAAAAAGTGGGACAGGAGTATTGCTTTGCCAACATTGATGCAGCGCTTCTCTTTGCGCACAAGGCATGCAATCTGCCTCTTCCCGAAGCTGAAAACTCTTCTAATTTTTGCCCTACAACCGAATAAAAAGGCCCACAAAAAAAGCCATTCGCACAATGAGTTTGTGGCAAAAGAGTTTTTTTCATTGACGAATCGACTCCCTTACGGCAAGATTTTTTTTGTGTCTATTTTGAGGAAAAACTCTTGTGGTGCGAAGAGTCGTAGTCTTTTTTTTCTTGTTTTTTTCTCTCGCCTCTTCTGCATATGCTCTGAACTATGATGTAAGGATAATGGGAGTCAAAGATCTCTCCGTCTTCAAAGAGCTAAAAAATAGCTCTGATCTTGTGGGGATGAAAAAAAAACCGCCTCCCTCCATCAATGCTCTGCGCTATCGCATGGACAGAGACCTCCCGCAGCTCATGAAGGTTCTGCACGCCAATGGATATTATGATGCAACGATCACCCCCTCGGTTACGACGGAGGGAGATACGGTCATCATCACGCTCTTTGTAGAAACAGGACAGCGCTACACAATCGGCTCTTACGCCATTTTTACTACTTTGGGCAAAGAGGAGATGGGAAAAGCGCCAGAAGAAAAAAAAGAGGTTGCAATTCCACTCAAGCAGCTCGGTCTTCACTTGCAAGAGGGAGCTGATGAGCGAAAAATTTTACAAGCACGGCTTCTTCTTCTTACCCATCTTGCGGAAAAGGGATATCCTCTCGCAACGATTGAAAATCAAGAAGTCATTGCCGATGGAAGCGAAAAAGAGCTACATATTACCCTGATGGTGCAGCTTGGCCCCTTGTGTCATTTTGGCTCTCTTTCCACAACGGGACTCATCGACGTCAGCCCTCGCTTCCTTGAAGGCAAAATTGTCTGGAAACGCGGAGAAAATTATTCCACAACCCTGATCGAAGAAACACAGCAGAAAATTTTGGAGAGCGATCTTTTTAGCTCGGTGATGATCACCCATGCGGATGCTGTTTCGGACAATCAAGAGCTTCCCATGAAAGTGCATCTCACAGAGTCCAAGCACAAGAGTTTAAGTCTCGGTCTTAGCTATGCAACAGTCGATGGCATGGGATGCAATTTTGCCTGGTCGCATCGCAATTTGCGTCACATGGGAGAACAGCTCAGCTTGGAAGGATCGCTTTCGCAAAAGGGGCATTCTGGCCTCATCCTTTTTCGCAAACCAGATTTTCTCAAAACCGATCAGGATTTCATTGCTCGATTTTATGCAGAACGAGAGGACATTTTTCCCTACCTTGCTTTTACCTACGGCTCTAGTCTTGCCCTCGACCGCAAAATAAAAAAGCGAAGGGAGTTTTCCTTCGGCATTGCAGAAGAATATATCGATGTGACCCATAGTGCCAATGATGGAAAATATCTTCTCGTCGCTCTTCCTCTTATGTTGAAAATTTCCAATAATCTCAACCTGCTAAATCCCCTATCGGGCTATCAGATATCCTACAGAATCACCCCCTCTTTCAACCTCCATCGCCACCACAACTTTTTCTTCAAAGAGGTGCTTACCATTGAAACCTACGCTCCGATCGTCAAAGAAGACAAATTTATTTTGGCTCTACGCACCGAGCTGGGCTCGATCATCGGTCCGTCGGTCTTTTTCATCCCGATGACCAAACTTTTCTTGGGCGGCTCCTACATCAATCTGCGTGGATATAAATATCGCACCGTAAGTCCACGCAATATGGATGGCAAACCCGTTGGAGGAAGAGGCGCGATCTTTATTAACATCGAACCTAGACTCAGAATTACTTCTATGATCGGTATTGTCCCTTTCTTTGACTTGGGGTGCGTAACGGATCGTCCCTATCCCACGCCAGAAAAAAAATGGTACAAATCCACTGGAATCGGCTTGCGTTATTTTACCTTTTTTGGTCCCCTGAGTATAGATATCGGTTTTCCTTTAAACCGAAGGAGTCAGTTGGACCCTCGTTATCAACTCTATGCAAGTGTAGGACAAACGTTTTGATGAAAAATTTTCCCTACCTCCTCTTCAAAACCTTTATTTTCACACTGCTCTTTCTCCTTTTCTTTTTTGTGTTGATGGCCACTTTGTTTCATACGCAGATGGGCCAAGAATACTTTCTTTCCTACCTGCATAAATGGGGCCAAAAAAACCAGATCAACGTCTCCTCGACAAGGGCGGAAATTCTCTCCCCTTTTTCTTTCAAGCTCTACGATGTGAACATCCAAATAGCCAAAAGCGAAAAAGTCATCATCGACCAGGTCACGACCACCCTCTCTCCCCTTCCTCTTTTTGCAAAGCGACTCGTGATCTCCAACCTCTCTGCGCATAACGTAGTTTTTCTCACTCAACCAACGGCAGAGCAACCAGAACCATTATTTCAGATCCATCTCAAAAACCACTGGATCGATCTTCCCTTTTCTTTGGAAATTTCCTCGTTTCAAATTGCCTCTTTTCAGCTGCAAAAAAACTGGAAAGTAAGCGGTAAGGGCAAAGTGAGAAAAGAGGGCAGAGAGATTCTTTTCGCTCTCATGGCAACTCCTCTAAACGACAAAAGCTCTTCTTTGCAGCTCGTGGGAAGCATCTCAAAAACAACACGATCTTTTCGCTCCCGTCTGATCATCGACACACCCTCTTTGTCTTCTCTTTTTCCCGTTGCAAATGATGCATCCCTATTTTTGCAAATCGATGGCAATGGCAGCGTCGATAATTTCTACAGGCTCATCACTGCGGAAAACCAAGATCCTAACAAGATCGCCCTTTCTGGAAAAATCAAGGGAAAAGTCCGAGGCCTTCCCTTTTTCGAAAAACCGCCTTTTAAAAATCTGAAGATCGACAAAGGGCAGGTTGCTTCTAACTATCAGATTCGCGAAAACGGGCAAACGGAGCTTTTGGACCTTTTTTACATCAACGAGAAAACCGCACTCAAAGGCTACTGCCTATTTTCTCTCGGAAAAGCTTTTTCCTCTACCACTTCTGAGCTCCTTAGCAAATGTGACTTTTCTCTCAAGACAAAAAACCTCTCCATTCAGCAAAAGCGTCTTCCTTCTTTAGTGATGGAAAAAGCCTCTGGCAACCTCCATTTCGATGCTACTATTTCTCCTCTATTCGATCTCACTTTTTTCTCGCCACAAATCCAGATTGGAGATCAGACCATTGAAGAGCTTTCTTTATCCTCACAGCTCAAGTTCAAGGAGAAAGGCTCTGGCTCAGCTACCTTTATCTTCAAAAAGGAACTCGCAAAAGCATCTGCTACATTTCAGTGGGAGGGAGAAAAACTCTTTTCCCTTACCTCTTCTTCTCTCTTTCTTCCCACCGCCCATGCTTCTGCCATTCTTTCACGCACTGAAGAGGGATTATTAACGGGAAGAATCGAGATCCATCTAAATAAGATGAACCTCATTTATGCTCTCTTTCCTGCTATTCCCTTTCTTGCAGAAAGCGGCGACCTGGTACTGCATCTCTATTCTTCAGAGCAAGCGAAACAAGAGGCACAAGTCCAAGCAGATCTTGCCAACTTCCACTATAAAAACCTTTTTGGACAAAAGGCCTACCTTTCCATTGATACTGCAGAGCCATTTTCCGACCTAAAAGGGACTCTAAAATTTCTGCTACAAGATGCGCGCTGGCACGATCTTGTCATCAAGGGTCTTTTTCTAGAAACTTCGAACTTCCAGGAAAATTGGCCCTATGAATGTTTTCTCACCGGAACTTGGCGCGAGCCTCTGCAGATCCGCTCGAGCGGATTTTGGAAACTCTCTTCCAACGACCTTCTCGTCACAATCGAAACGCTTTCAGGACAGCTTCTCGCGCAGCCTCTTTTGGCTCCAGAACCTGTGCAGTGGGAATGGAGCCCCGACCACTTTTCTATGAAAAATTTTCGTTTTCAGCTCGCTTCTTCTTCTCTGGAGGGCTCGATTCTCTTGTCTGAAAAAGAAGCGGAAATCCATCTGCACTCGAAAGATTTTCCCATCGATTTTCTCTCTTTCAACCCTTTAAATCTACGCGTGCGCGGCTCTGCCTCCATGGATGCAGATCTTGTACACAAAGATCAAAGGCTCAATGGGAAAATTGCTCTTTCTTTAGAAAAACTCTTTGTCTACTCTCTCTCTGAAAAAAACCCTTTAAAAGCAATGGGCTCTTTTGAAGGGAGTGTCGTCGACAACCATTTTAACGTAAAAAATCACCTTGCGCTCAACCAGACAGAAATCATGGACTTTTCTGCCATTGGGGAAATCCACTTCTCCCCCTTCCCCTTCCATCTCGCCATCGACCAAAAATCTCCTATCTACTCTCGACTAGTGTACAACGGAGGCATCGAAGAGTTTTTAGACTTTTTTGACTTAGGAACACACCGTCTCAAAGGCCATCTCCACTCTCAACTAGAACTCTCGCAAACTCTTGAACAACCACAACTCAACGGTTTTTGTCACCTAAAACAAGGCACCTATGAAAATTACTACACCGGAAGCTATGTAAAAAACATGCAAGCAGAGCTGGTAGCGCAAAAAGATCTCGTGCGGATCAAATCATTGACTGCTTCCGACACAAAGAGCGGCTCTTTGGAAGCGCAAGGGCTTTTGCTTCTCGATCCGAAACGACATTTTCCCTTTTTAATTCTCGCCTATCTCGACAAGCTCAGCAGCATTCAAACAGATCTGATCGAGGCTACCACGTCGGGAAAATTAGAAATCAAAGGGACATCGCTTTTTGCCAAAGCCACAGGAAGTATTGAGGTAAACAAAGCCTCCCTTTCAGTGCCCGACCGCATCCCTCCTTTTATTCCTAGCTTTCCCATTACCTACCGCAACCATCCTTTTTCTCAAAAAGAAGAAGAGAAAACACCTACCTATACCCCTTATCCCCTCTATTTGCACCTCGATCTCTTTGCCAAAGATCACATCAAAATCTCTGGCAAAGGACTCAACGCTGAATGCAATGGTAGCTTGAAAATTGAGGGATCCTATGCAGATCTAATCGCCAAAGGACAACTCAACCTTCTGCATGGAGATTACTCCTTTTCAGGCCGTGTGTTCACTCTTACACAAGGTTCTTTGACTTTCCCTGGGGCCATCCGAGCTTTGCCCGTTCTTTCTCTTGCAGGACAGGTTGAGCAAAAAGGAGTTATAATTACCGCCTATCTCAAAGGGCCTCTTAATGCCCCCACTATTACTTTCGAGTCTCTTCCCCCTCTGCCCTTAAGCTCGATTATGTCTCTACTTATCTTTGGCCAAGACATTTCAGAAATTTCAGGCATTCAAGCCATTCAGCTTGCAACATCAATTGCCAGTCTTTCCAATGGTTCTAATTTATTAGAAGCTGCGCGCAAAAACTTAGGAATTGACCGCTTTACCATTATTTCCACTCCAGCAGCTTCCCCCGACGAGTCTGAAAAAATTGCCGTGCAAGTAGGAAAATACATCACAAAAGACGTCCTGGTCTCTCTTACGCAAGGCACCCAAGAGGATAGTTCCAATATTAGCGTTGAAGTAGACTTAAAGCATGGCTTTATCTTCCAAGCAGAAACCATGCAGCAAGAAGAGCAGAGCAAATTTACCCTCAAATGGAACATCAATTACTGAACCTTCCTTAACCTCTCCAAAAACACAATCTCAACCAACTATACTTAAGCATCTTACGTCATAAATCTCGATATATCTTTGCATTTTGCATTTAAAATTTTTAATATTAGTTCTTTTGCACAATTAAAATTTATATTATTTACAAATAAATACTTTTTTGATATAATAATCTATAAGCAAGTTTATAACTTAATAATAATTATAGGAGAAAATTATGACTATTGTATTAAACGGAAGAAGCTTTGCCCCAAGAGAAATTGAGGCTCATTTTGAGAAAATATCAGACAAAGAAAAAGCATCGACACTTGTATCCATTGCTGTGCAAAACATTTCTTTGGCTTCTAAACTTTATTTTACAGTAAAAGAGCCCATCAAGCAGGAGATGATACAGAAACTCCAGACAAGGAACATCAAGGTGTTTTTTGAGTTTGTCAAAGCTAAAAACGCAATAATTGCTAACTTTCACAAAGCAAGATAGAACACATCGCTAACGCTACATTCACTAAAAAACCCGGCTTTTGGCTCTTGCCAAAAGCCGATTTTGAAGAAATATTTCTTCAATCAATCATTTGAAAAGCACTATCCTAAGATCAGCTCATGCAGCATATCCTTTAACTGTAGGACCCACTCGCGCAATTGCACACCCGAAGAAAAGCTATCTTTGAAATAAAAAAACAGCATCGTGAGAATGATTGCGCCCATGATAAGATGCTGCGTGTCTTGTGAAATTGCTTTTTCTTGTACCACTGTTTTTACTGTAGTGACAAGGACTACCAAAGCAATTGTCAAAAAAAGCAAAGTGAAAACTTCTGCTGAATTAAAACAAAAAAGGCTGACAGCGAGAAGCTCTGTAACAAGTACTATTAATTTGTTTTGATCTCTGGGATGAGTACCCCAGTCCTTCAGCGCATGGAGAACCTCTCTTAAGACCATTAAACTGAACACAATACAAATGGGAATCGGATGCGCAAAGAAAGAGCCAACACAAGCTGCCGCAAAAAGAGCAACACTTAAAAAATTTGTTACATCTTGGTTTTGGTAAAAATCTTTGCCAGTTTTGAAGGTCATATACGCAAGAGGAACTATGGCACAAGGTTTCGAAAGAAGAAAAGAAGTGGTGCGAGGAAGAATCCAAAAAATCCCGACATAGGCTGCGATAGTTAAAAAAAAGAGTTCACCAACCCTCAAGGCCACACTATTTTTTCCATTTGCTGCAGCTGGCGAGCTACTAGAGACTTTTTCTGCATTTCCAACCCCTCTCGTTGAGGTGCTCATTTTTTCCTCCGAATTTTTCAAAAGTCATAAAAAAATTTAAGAAAAGCCCCTGTTTAATACCAGAGCAAAATGCAAAGAATTTGTTCTCTATCGAAGACAGCGGAGCATACCGCAAGCGCCGAGGCTGCAAGAAAAAAGGAGAGTCAACTATCTCAAGAGAGCTGCTGTCCTCAGCGCATGTAGAACATTTTTTAACTGTCCGATCCACTCACTTGGATGCACACCGGCAGACAGGTTGCCTTTAAAAAAGCTCTGTAGCTGTTGCACCCACTCGCGTAGTTGCAGGCCTGAAGACGAGCTGCCTTTGAAGTAAAAAAACAGCATCGTTAGCAATACTTCCATTGCGACAGTGTTCTGCACATCTTTTTCTTTCGCCCAAGCAAGGAACTGCAGTCCTAACATCAAAGTAAATAAAGTAAAAATTTCTGTTGAGTTAAAGCAAACAAGACCCAAAGCAAGTATACTTAGAAGAAAGGTGATTAATGTTGTTTCTTTAGGATCAACAACATAGTTCTTTAGAAGCGCGAGAGCCTTCGAAAAACTTATCAAACCGGAAAAAATGCAAACAGAAATTGGATGCACAAAGAAAGAGGCAGCACAAGCAGCTGTAGCAAGTGCTGTCATTAAAAAAGCAAACGTACTAGGCTGACGATAAAAATTTATACTTTCAAAGAAGGCAAAACTCCCGCAAGAAACCATAGCAACCTCCTTCGAAAGAAGAAGGGGAAGAACTCGTGGAAGAAGCCAAAAAACACCGACATAGGAAGC
This sequence comes from bacterium, assembly GCA_021811265.1. Classification (GTDB taxonomy): domain Bacteria; phylum Chlamydiota; class Chlamydiia; order Chlamydiales; family SM23-39; genus JAJZPH01. The sequence goes on along the minus strand of JAJZPH010000023.1, from coordinate 20,078 downwards.
AATAGTTACCAAAAAGAATTCTGAAACCTTAACATCCACACTATTTTCTTCTGCAGCAACAGGTGTGGAGCTTCCTTTTCGGGTTTCTTCAATGCTTCCTGTTGAGGTAGTGGTAGACATTTTTTTCTCCGATTTTTTTAAAAGTCATATGAAATTTTAGAAAAAAACACCTGTTTGATGCAAGAAAAATACAAAGAAATTGTGCTCTATTGAAGGCAATGGAAACACACCCAATAGCAATCCTTATAAGTTGATGGCATACAACAAAAGCGCAAGTCAACTTATCTTAAAATTCAGCCATCTCAGAAAGTTGTTGCTCTATGCTGGATTGCTTATAAGATTCTTTAAGTACTGAAGCCACTCGCTTGGGTGAACGTCAAAAGACAAGTTCCCTAAAAAGTTCTGTGACTGTTGGACCCATTCATGCAGAGGCAAGGTGGACAAATGCAGCTTCTCTACTAACTGTTGGACCCACTCTCGTGGATGCAAACCTGAAGATAAATTGCCTTTGCAATAAAAAAGAAGCAAAGCCAACGCAATTGTAATTTCAAGGTCTTTTTGCATGCCTTTTGAAAATATTTTTCCATCTTTCGTGGCTTCTATAACACGGAAAAGGAAAAACAGGCCCAGCGTCAAAGACAGTAAAGTGAAAATTTCCGCTGAATTAAAACAAACAAGGCCGGCAGCAAGTATAGGCATAATTTCTTCGAGCAATCGTCTAGGGTGAGTAACATAGTTCATAATGCCCGACTTAGAAAGTAGTATTCTACAGAGAACAATGCAAAAGGGAGCTACAGGATGTGCAAAGTAAGAGCTAACTAACATCCCGACCCATAGAGTCGCTTGTAAAAAATTTGCTAATCTGGGATCGTCATAGCAATTTAAACTATTTGCACAAATCTCACCTGCAAAGTAAAAAATGTTAAGAGCTTTCAAATGGGAAAGCAGGAAGGGAAGAGCTCGTGGAAGAACCCAAAAAATGCCAACACTGCACGCAATAGTTACTCCAAAGAGATCGGCGATCCTTTTCGCCACGCTATTTTCTTTTGCAGCAACGGATGTAGCCCTTCTTTTTGAGAGTTCTTCAGCTTTTCCTGAGGCACGATCTACAGTAGTACCACTCATTTTTCCTCCGAATTTTTTTAAAATTATTAAAATTTTAGAAAAAACACCTATTTGAGTCAAGAAAAAACGAGCATAATTCCCCTTAAAAACAAAAAAAATCTTGTCAAAGAAATTTCTATATCAAAAGAGAAATGAAAAGAAAAAAGATCGAATGAAATAAGAGATTTGCTCTATAATTTTCCACATGTCTACTCTTTGTCCCAAGAAAGATGATCTAAAAGATCCTGCTACTAAAAAAGCAGACCGCCTAAAAACTCTTTCTTCTTTATTGCAAGAAGAAAAAGCTTTTCGCAAAGAACAGGTCTGCTTGGCAATTTTTCGAACTCCTGTCAAACGCTATAGCGAAATTACAACTCTTTCAAAAAAACTCAGAGACTCCATTATAGACGCTTTAGGAGATGAAATCCTGTCCCTTCACGTTTCCAAAACGCATAACGTCGAGCAGGCGTGCAAATATCTTTTTGAACTTTCCGATCAAAACCGCATCGAGGCTGTGCGCATGGAATTCCAAGGGGACCATACTTCTCTTTGCATCTCATCGCAGGTAGGATGCCTCTGCCAGTGCTCTTTTTGTTCAACGGGAAAGATTGGCTATCAGAGAAACCTTTCAGCTGATGAAATTGTGGACCAACCTCTTTTCTTTGCAAAAAATGACTTGCCCTTTCGCAACGTTGCTTTTATGGGGATGGGAGAACCTTTTTTAAATCCCAATCTTTTCGACGCACTCCATATTCTAACGAGTCCCAAATATATGGGACTTAGCGAACGCAGACTCACCCTCTCTACCGTAGGCATTCCAGAAGGGATCGCACGGCTGACCCGTGAATTTCCTCAAATATCTCTCACGCTCTCCTTGCACTCTCCTTTTAACGAAGAGCGCAATGAACTGGTTCCTTTTAACAAAAAATATCCCATCGAAGAACTTTTCGAACTTCTCGAAGAACATCTGGTGAAAACAAACAAAAAAACCTACATCGCCTACATGATCATTCCAGGAAAGAACGATACTCTTGCCCACGTGCAAAAACTCACCTCTTTATTGGAAAGGAAAAAACTGCAGCATCTCTTCCTCGTCAATCTCATTCGCTACAATCCTCCGCTCGATGCACTTTCTCCCAGCGTGCAAAACGAAAAAAAATCGCTCTTTGCATTCAAAGACCTTTTGGAAAAAAGAAATATCCATGTCACCATCCGCCAATCCTTCGGCAGCGAAATCGGCGCCGCCTGCGGACAGCTCGCAGCAGAGTATCCTCGAAAATAACTACGCATTAGCGTTTCCTCCCAAGAAAATTTTTCCTAGATTTTTTTTGTCAAAAAATGCAAAACTAGAAATTAGTTGTCAGTTGTACAAGCGAAAAAAACCTCCTCGTAAAAAACTCTAAAAAGGAAAAGAAGATGGGAGACGAAATTGATCCCGTTGCAAGCGTGGATAGGAAAAAAAACAAAGAAAATCCTGCTGTTGCCACCTATTATGAAAATATGCTCAAAGAACTTGCAAGCAAGGAACACTTGACCCCAGATCAACTAAAAACACATAGTGTAGCAGCGCCCGCTTTCAACTTCGATTCCTCACTCTCTCCTTCTCTTTCTGCAAATGTTAAGTCTGAGGCACTTCCTCCCTCTAACCATCCATATGGATATAATCTCTTCTACGAGGTCTATGAGATCCTCTACGCTCGCAAAGAGATGGAACTGAACGAAAAAGAAAAAAAGATCACAGAAGATGCGGCGGAAATCTACCGCGTTCTCGATTATCTAATCCAGCTGCGCCAAAGGTTGCGTAAAGAAATGTCTAAACTCGACTCTTCCGGTGGTAAAGAACCCATCATCGAATCGATCGATTTTTCCTTGCCCCCTTTGAAAAAAGAAGAGATCCTCTTCATCAAGAAAGAAAAGGCCCAAAAAAGCGATCTTGTTGTTAGCGATGAGTTTGCCACAGTTCTCGAGCATCATGGTTATAACGTCCGAGCGATGAAGCAAGAGGCCGATCGAATGGGAAGCTCTGGCAGTTATGTCATTTCGTTTGCCCCTTCTGTCGACGCAAAAACAAAAGCAGAGTTTGGCTCTCGTATCAAAGAGTGCGCTGCTCTTGAAGATCTGCAAAAGAAGAATCTGACAGAAATCCTTACAAAAGAAGGAAAGGGTCGCTACAACTTTCTCAATCCTTCCAGAAGTGAAAAGAAACAGTTGATCCAAACATTAAAGGATTTGAACCACACAGTGGCCAACGAATGCGAACAGAGGCCAGCTCGTGCTAATCAAGAATTGGCAAAGCTGCAGCCCCTACAATCCGCAGAAAGGCTGATCAGCGAAGCAATGGAAGCAGCTGTCAGAGAAGAAAATAGAGCCAAAGAGCACATTTCGAGAAATTCGACCCGATGAAAAATTTTTCACATGTGTTCCTTGTCAAACAAGAGCAGACAGCACCTTCCCAAGTAGGAGGTTGTGTATGAATCTTTCTTCAGCTATCGAAAAGAAAGCAATCACTCCCTATTTGGAAGCAATCGAGCGCTCAAAACAACTGCCGCCTTTAGCGTCAATAACTCCTACACTTGCCACTCTCTTTCCCGATCGCCTTGCCACAGCAGAAAAACCGCTGGAGTTTTCCGAATACCAACATCCCCCCCTCTCCCCATCCTCCTCTGAATCCAAACCCATCTTATGGGATCTCTTCGCCCTTCAGATCCAAGCAGAAGAAAGACTCGAACAATTAAGCTCTATACAACTAAAAGATCTAAAAGAAGCCTCTCAACGACATGAAGGCTTTGCCATGCTCATGGCCAAAAAGCAAAGAGAGCTCGCGGATGGCGAGGCCGATGCATCTTCTTGGGAGCGTTATAGAGAAATTTCAGCTACCGCGACAACTGCTCTCACCTTTTTTGCTGCAGCAGCTCTTACCCCCGGAGGGGCCGCCACCGCTTACGCAAGCTATGCTCTTTGGGCCTCGGGATCCGCTGCTCTTTTTAATCAAGGAATGTCTCTTACAAAGGGATGGCATTGGGTGGCAGGGCTCGTAGCCAGCAGCGAAAATAGCCAGGCAAAGCTCGCCTCTCTTTTGGAAAAAAGCGCCTCTGTCGGATCTACTCTTTTAGGACTTGTCACTTTGGGATTTTCTGCAACCTCGCTGACAGCCACTCCTCTATGGAGGCAGGCATTTTCTGCTCGGTATCTCCCCACAAAAATTGCACAAGCCGCCGACATTGTCACTGCGTATTTAGGCATTCAAAGCGGCGTTGCTACCGCAAATAATTTTACCATGCAAAAAGAGGTCAAAGTTTCAGAAAACGGCTCTTCTTATTATAAGTATCGATCTAGTGAGCTTACCAAAAGCTTGCGGGAAGGTGAAGAGCATCGACAAAATTTATACCAAGCTTGTAGCGAAGCTACGCAAAGCTATCTTACAAGTCTAAAACTTGCTGCCCAACCAGTATAAAATTGGAGGAAGTTATGTCATCAATTAAATTTCAATGCGAATTTGTCAAGCTGCTTGCCACGGTGGGCGATGCTGCAAACAGATTAAAAGCGCTGCAATCTACCCAGCAACATGTAGAACTTAAAGAATTGTCGGGGAAATATGACAACTCTGCTAGGTATTCGAAACTACAGGCAATCACCACTCTTTTTATGAGTGTTGCAGTTATTGGCATATTTACCGCTCTTGGAGCAGGATATGGCAAAAGCGCCATGGGAACTATTTGTACAACCATCGGTAAAACTGGTGGAGAGGTTGGAAGATCTGCGTCAGAAATCCTCTTTGCTTCCCCAAAAACAAGGACGGATGGTTCTATCACTATCTTGAACACAAAAATCTCCAGTCAGCAAAGCCAGGGGGCTTCTTCTGCAAAAACCACAGAAGAAGAGATGATGCGAACGCTTTCAACCATTACCCAGATGTTCCAAAAAAGCATTGCCGCTCCTGCAGCTTAATTGCTGCACAATTACAACAGAAAAGCCACGTGCAACAAAGCGAAGTGGCTTTTTTTATCAAATGACACCAATGTAGAAAAGCTCCAATGCTACCCCTCTTTGATCATCGCTTAAATTTGGTTTGCTTTGAGAGGGTGCTTTCCGTACAATGCGGTTTTTAAGGACTTCTATATGGAAGGCGGAACACTTTTGCAAATGTTAAAGGAAAAGTTCTTCAATGTCTTTTCCTCATTTGGAGAATATTTTTCTCTCATTCTCGAGGTCTTCATCACGATCCTTAAAAAACCCCCTTCCTGGCCTGTCCTTAGAGAACAGCTCTATACCATTGGCGTTACCTCATTGAATGTGGTTGCTTTTACAGGCATATCCACGGGAACCATTTTAGCAGCCCAATCCTTCTATCAACTCAGTGAAAAAGGGCTTGCTGGGGTCACCGGAATCATGGTAGCCAAAGCAATGATCACAGAATTGGGCCCCGTACTGACTGCTTTAATGGTCACGGGAAGAGTGGGCTCCTCCATGGCAGCAGAGCTGGGCACGATGAAAGTTACCGAACAGGTAGATGCTCTCAGGTCCATGGCAGTGGACCCCAATCGCTATCTCATTGCTCCTCGATTTCTTGCCGGATTCATGATGGTCCCACTGCTTACGGTTTTTAGCATGATTTTGGGAATTTTCGGAGGATATCTCATCGCTGTGGATTTTTTCGGAATGACGCCATCGAGCTATTTTGATCCAATGAAAGTACAAATCTCCGCCTTTGACATCACTATGGGAGTGATCAAATCCTTCATCTTTGGAGTTCTTTTAGTGACCATTTGCTGCTATAAGGGAATAAAAACAAAGGGAGGAGCTGCAGGTGTGGGAAAAGCCACAACAACAAGCGTGGTCATTAGCTATGTGTCCATTCTCGTTTTTGACTTTTTCTTGACCATGGCACTCAACTCCATCCATACAAGCATTTTAAACTACTGGCTCCGATGATTCGCATTAAAGACCTTTGGAAAAAATATGAAAAAAATCAGGTGTTGCAGGGGCTTTCTTTAGATATTGAAACGGGGGAAATTCTCGTTATTTTAGGACGATCGGGCATGGGAAAAAGCGTGCTTCTGCGCCAAATATTGGGGCTGGAAAAGCCAGACAAAGGATGCGTAGAGGTCGACAATGTCAATATTTCTGCTTTAAAGAAAAAAGAACATGCAAATGCAGTAAAAAACATGGGAATGCTCTTTCAGGGATCGGCTCTTTTCGATTCTTTGAACATCGAAGAAAATACGGGTTTTTACTTAAAAAACAATCCCGATCCCCATACGGGAAAATTTTTCTCAAAAGAGGAGATCCGAGCGCGTGTGGCAGAGTCGCTTTCTATGGTAGGACTTGAGAATACCGAGAAAAAAATGCCCTCAGACCTCTCTGGCGGAATGAAAAAACGAGCAGCTCTGGCACGGCTCATTGCCTATCGCCCCAGCATTCTACTCTACGACGAGCCCACAACAGGCCTTGATCCTATGACCGTCCAAACGATCAACGAACTCATCATAAAAACCCAAAATGAGCTGAAAGGAACCAGCATTATCGTTACCCATGACATCCACTCAGCACTTTTTGTCGCCGACCGCATTGCCCTTCTTCGAGAGGGAAAAATTTTCACCATTGCCGATCCCGATACGTTTATGCAGGTTCAAGATCCCATGATTACCTTCTTAAAAGAAACTTTAGAACAGCATCCTCGTGTGAGAAAGGAGAGAAAAAATGTCTGATCAAATGAAAAACCTTCTCATTGGGCTTTTCATCGTTGCCTCGCTTTTTGCAGTCGCAATCTCCATTCTCTTTTTCAAGCCCTCGATCGGAGACGGTAAAAAGACCCTGCATGTGCGATTTTCCAATATTGCTGGCATCTCGCTCGGCACTAGGGTCACACTTGCCGGAAAGCCAGTAGGTGAAGTTGTGGCCATCCAGGAGGTGAAAACAGCAAGGGAAAATCCCATGGACGCCTTGGGAAGAATCTACTTTTATGAACTCACCCTGCGCGTCGATTCTAGCGTGGAAATCTATAACACAGACCAGATCGCCATCCGCACGACAGGTCTTTTGGGAGAAAAATCGATTGCGATCATTCCCATGGCTCCCTCTAAGGGGGAAGAAAGCAAGCTTGTGACCGATCAGATTCTCTATGCCGATTCAACAGAGCCGCTGGAACAGGCCTTCCACCAGGTTTCTCAGGTGGCAGAAAAAATGGAAAGCGCCGTGGGCAACTTCGAACAGTGGTTTGTAGAAAATAAAGAAGAGCTTTCCTCTGCGATCGAATCTTTTGCCAATGCTATGGGAGAAGTGCACATTACGCTCAAAAGTTTTAATGAAAAAGACATGGTCTCTTCGATCCAAGATGCCGTTGTGGTGTTTACGGATAACATGAAGTTAATACGAGGTGCTTTACAAGAAATGCACCAGAAGGAAATGGTTTCCAAGTTCGATGAAATTCTGACCAATTTCGTCGAGGCAAGCCAGTCCATCAAAACCGATGGCAGCGCCATGCTGGCCAACATTAGCAAGTTTACCAAAGACATCGCCGATGGCAAAGGGACGCTCGGCAGACTCATCTCGGATGATGATTTTTATCTGCGCATCACTAATATCATGGGCAAAGTGGACACTTTGATGAATGACATAAACCATTATGGTCTACTTTTCCAATATGACAAGCACTGGCAGCGTATCCGTACCAAAAAGGCCAATCTCGTCAATGCCCTCCAATCTCCCAAGGAGTTTCGCCAGTATTACGAATCAGAAATCGACTGCGTAGGCACCGGCATCGAGCGCCTCTCTATGCTTCTCGAAAGAGCAGAGAAGCAACAAAAGAAAGAAGAAATTCTACGCAGCTCTTCCTTCAAAAAAGAGTTTTCCGATCTACTGAAGAAAGTAGATGGCCTGATGGATTCTTTAAAACTCTATAACGAAGATCTCATCCAGCGTCAGGAAGAGGCCACGCCAAAATCCGATCCATAAAGACGAGAGGTTTTCTTAAAAATCTCCTCTCCCTTTTCTTTGCATACACTCTCAATGTGCGATAGTGCAGAAAGAAGACGATGCAAGCGCTGCGCATCGACAGCCCTTTCGCGCACGAGAAACGCTGGCGCATAAAAAAGATAGAATAAAAGCTCTTCGTCTTCCTTGATGAGAATCTGCTGCGATAGCAACTTCACAAAGGCATAAAAAGAAGCGCTCAAAGCAGCTCCCACGTCGACGGCATCCTTACAGGTAAAGCTAATCGAATGGGGCTCTACCTCTTTAATCAAATGCAAGAGAAAAAAGTGGTAGAAGATTTCGATAAAGTCCAGCCGATTTTTACGGCTCAAAATTGCCTTATTTGCAAAAAAGCTTTCATGGATCCATTCGAGAAGGGTTTGGATGTTTTTTTTCATTGCTTCTGTATGGAGTTGTGGGGGAAGAAAGTAGCCGCACTCAAAACTTTCGAGCTGATCGATAAAGCTCGACATAAAATCATTTGCCTTTTCCAAGGTAAGATATTCTCCATTTTGGAAGTAAAAATCGCTATCTTTGGAAAGGCTTACCACAATTAGATTGCCTTTCCATTCCGCCTCTTTTTGCACATCTTCCAATACCTTGACTCTCGCAAATTCTTTCCAAGAGGTTTTATCCTGTAGCTGGATCATCAGATGTTTTTTTGGGTGTTTTTCGCGCACGTCGGCTCTTAAAAACCCTAAAAACTCTGGGATGATGTTTGCTTTGGTAATGATCTCCTGTCTTGTAGGGGATGGAATTTTCACGACGCGCAGCAGATGGCGCATAGTGCGGATCTGATAGAGACTTTCGGGAGTGTTTTTCTGCAGCATGGGATCGAAAGCCAATGGTTCTTTGCTGCGGATGGCATCGATATCTTGAAAAATCGCACCGCTGGGAAAAAAGCGCAAATACAGGCGCATCTGATCATCATTTTCGATCATTTTCCAAAGAACACTATCGGGCTCTTTTTCTTTTTTGCCCCTCTTTTCCTGGCCTTTGCGAACAAGATGGTAGATGAATCCCTTCATCTCTTCTTTAATTCCCGAAGTTTTCAAATACAAAGCCTTGCATAGATGATGGATCAAATCGAGGAGGATATGTGCAATTGGCGTTTTTTCTACCTCTTCGTAAGCAAGCAGCTTCTGGTATTCTGTGGATAGAAGCGATTCGCGCAAAAAAATCAGAAAATCTTCGAAATACATAAGGCAGTTTTTATTGGCAGTTTTCGTCGACAAGTGTTTTTCATTGCTAGCAAGCATCAGAGCAAAGAGAGTTTTATTGAGAAGGGCTGCTAACGCATGTTCTTTATGATCGATGCGATGTTGATAAAAAGCCCTCATGAAGGGATTTACCATATGCAGGATCTGTTTTGCAGCTGCATAAGAGTCGCGATCGCGAAAATCTTGCAACTGTAAGAGAGGGTCTTCTCCAAACTCTTCTTTTGCGATATCGAAGTCGCAAACTAGCTTGATGTTGCGAAGTAACTCTTGGGTAAAAAATGGATGGTCATTCTCCTCTCGAATATAAAATAGCTCGTAATCGCGGTCTCTACGCACCGTCTCAAAATCTTTCAGCCCTCTTCTTTCCAGATCGAAATTGAGCGCTTCTTCATTTTCTATCCATTCGCGTGCCCACTCGGCCTCCCCCTCTGTTCCCCCTTCAAATCGCGGAGAAATTCTTTCGAGAAAGTAGGAACGAAGGTCTTTAAATTCTTGCAATGCAATGGTTCGCTCTTTCACATTGGGAAAAAGGGACAAATAGCGGTCCAAAACATTTGCAGATTCTCCAACCAGCTCCATCAACTCTTGGAGTGACTTTTTTAATTTAATCTCTTCCCAATCCGTCTGTGAATTTTCATAAAGATCTATGAGGTAGTGAGATATAGACGCATAAGTGAGACGCATCACCTCTAAAATCTCTGGCGCATTTTCCGGGGCAAGCCACTGGATAGACCCCATCGAATACTCACTGTCGGATAAAACAAATCTGTTTTGATCAACGACTCCCAGGATAGTATTTGCATTAAAATCCATCTCGGCAATGAGAGATAGATTATCAATGGCCTCCTGTAGAGGCAGAATTTGAAATTTGGTCATTTGTTTCACAGAGTCCCTCGAAGGCAAAGAACATTTGTTAATTATAATTTAATTATCATAAATAAACATTATTTATTCAAAAGAATAATTTATAAATTAGATTTATTAAAACAATTCTATTATTAATTAAATAAAAAGAAATTTTTCAAGCTGCTTGTAGAGAATGAGATATCCCCAAAGAACTTGGCGAACCTCAGCAGAAACAGAACATTTCGTCTATTCAGGAGGGAAATTCTTTTCACGACCGATCGGTGCAGATATAGAGCTTTTGCATTTGAGGGTATTGGTCAAAAAACTATTAAAAAAAACAATCAAAGAGCCCCAAAAGTAGCCGGAAAAAGTAGTCACTTTAATCTCAACTGGCAAGAAATTGAGAATGGCATAGACGCCAAAGCTCAAGCAAAAACTGGCAACCCCTACTTTAGGGGCATCAGGATAGGATCGAAAGAGCCTAAATAGGGGATATATTAACGAAAGAAGAAATCCAAAACCCAGGGAAAAAAGCAGATCTCCTTGAATATTAGGAAGTTTTGTTGGGTGCACCACCTCGATCCCGGGAATCATCTGGTTGACGAAAAAAATCGCTAAGAAATTATAGAAAAGAGACTTAAAGTAACTCATTCTCCTCCGTTTTTCTTATATACACAAAGAACTTGGAAAATCGGTTTCTAGAGCTTAAGCGAAAATCCTCGCGGTTGGAAGATCGTAAACTACCCAATATTAATGAAATATGGGGCAGTTTGCGCATCCCCGAGTTTTTGGCATGCTCCAAAAACCGATTTTCCAAGTTCTTTGTGTATATATCTATAAAAAAATATTTTTATGCAATTTTTTAAACATGCAGCAAATCGGCAACATAAGACATTTTATACCAAAAGAACTTGGGAAATCGGATATAATCAATGAAAATTACTCCTTGTACGAGTGTTTTATGAAAAAAAAGTCCAAACGCCATTCTGGAATTATAGTAATAAATCGGCAAGACAAAAGAGCATTTGAAGAGGAGGTTGCAGGATTAGACGGTCTTGTGTTTCTTTATACAAACCAAGGAATCATTGCGAAAATAGCACAATTTCTCTTCACCCATTCCCGGTTTCCATCCATGGTTTATGGATGGATCATGCATATGAGCTGGAGCCGCCATCTCATTGATGCATTTGTAAAAAAGCATCATATCGACCTCGATGAATTCCAAAAGCCAGGCGGGGGGTGGACCTCCTTTGCAAGCTTCTTTGAACGAAAGTTAAAAAATCCCCAAAAGCGCATTCCTGCGTTTTTGCAAAAAGATCCTACTGTAGCCATCATCCCCGCGGACGGCCGCTATTTGGTTTATGCACATCTCGACTCTTCTAAGACAGACTTTTTAGTCAAAGGGAAAAGGTTTCACTTGCAAGAATTTCTAAAAGATGAGGCTCTTGCAAAAGAATATGAAGGAGGCTCCATGGTGGTCGCGCGCCTGGCTCCTGCCGATTATCATCGCTTCCATTTTTCTTTTGATTGCACCGTACAAAAGACAACTTTGATTAACGGAGCGCTCCGTTCCGTAAACCCCATTGCTACTTTTCGAGATCCGAGTATTTTTTGGGAAAATAAGAGATACCACACGCTGCTTGCCAATACCCCTTTTGGAGAGGTTCTTTGCGTTGACGTGGGCGCTACTTGCGTGGGAAAGGTATTCCAGGAAAAGAGTGTAGGAGCACAAGCAGCTAAGGGAGAAGAAAGAGGTCGTTTTGCGCTTGGGGGCTCTACTATCGTGCTATTGTTTAAAAAGGGCCAGGTAGAGTTCAACCAAGATCTCCTAGACAATTCTCGCATTGGCAAGGAAACACTCTGCCGTTTTGGTCAATCTATGTGTCAAAAATCGTAAATGTTGTCCTCTAGATGAAAAAGAGAGGATAAATATTTACAAATTTTTTATTTAAAAAAAACAACATCTATTGTATTTGTGAGAAAAAATGGTTTTCTCAAATGAAAAAAGGCTACGTATTAAAAACAGTTTGGATCTTTTTCATCTCCCTCTTTTTAGTCTACACCGGATTTGTCGCCGCCTCTTTTTGCAGAGAAAAAAATTCCGTAGCGCCGATGGCTCTTGTTGAAAAAACGGTCTACTTGGAGACGCCTTTTGGAAAATCAGCCTCAGCAGTGCGCATCGAAATCGAAGTGATGGATGATGTTTCAAAAGAAAATGGGCATGTTCTCTCAGTCGCATTTGCAGGACAGAACATTCCCTTAAAACCCGTGGATCCCACTGGAAGAAGAGGGTCTACTTTTTTACGCCTGCCTCCTGGAAACTATTCGTTGCAGTGGGAGGTGAAAAGCCCTGGTGGTTTTCCTTCGACAAATCGCATCGAAAAGAGCGTCTCTGTATCAGCCAATGAAATTGGAATCTATCTTCTAATCAAAGGAGATCAACTCTTTATTCAAAACGAAAATCAGTAGCCCACTGGATCATCTGCTCATTTGCCTCTTTCGAAAAAAGCAAAGAGGCATGTCCGCAAGAATCGAGCACCGCCTCTTTGTGGGGATCCTCTCCCATAAGAGCAGAAGAGGGAGGGACCACGATATGGTCTAAAGAAGTGGCAATACAATAAAAGGGAATTTTGGGGTTTTTCTTTCGCGCATCTTCGATCTCTTTTAACAAAAGGGAGCAGGGCGCCATCTCATGGGCACATTCACCAAACGCAATTTTAGCCACCTTTGTTCCATGAAAAGGAGACCCCATAGTTAGAATGGCGCGCACATTCACCTCGTGCGCCAATTTCAATGCATAATAAGCGGCTACAATTCCCCCCATGGAATGGCCCATGAGAATGATCTCTTTTTTCTTTGTCTCTCTTTGGATCTGTCCCACTTTCTCTTCGACCTTTTTGGCATACTCCCGAATCGAACAAAAGGGTTTGCCTAAAAAAACGGTATAAATAGGCCCAAGACCTCTTTTGTGGAAGCGATTTCCATGGTAAAACCAGACCAGGCTCGAATTCAGATAGCCATGGATGAGCAGAAGAGGCACTCCCTCTCCTTTCCATGAAAGTTCATAAGGGAAAAGAGATAAAAAATAGGTCACGGGGAAAGAAAGGCCCTCTTTGAGAATACCGACAAATTTGGCAGCAAGCAGATTTTTCTTCATCTTTCTAGCATCAATGAGTTTATGAACTTACTAGTATAACCAAAGTCCTACACAATCGCTACCAGAAAAAAATCCGTGAAAATTTGTCCCATGAAATAGCTCCTTTTGCTATAGCGAATATTATATGAGAGTGTACAGAGATCGGAGGGAAGCAGGAGAAAAGCTTTCCCTGCTTCTTACAATATATAAAGACAAGAAAGAGTGCATCGTCATCGGTCTGCCGCGCGGTGGTGTCGTGGTTGCAGCTGCTGTCGCAAACCTCTTACACCTTCCCTTAGATCTCATCGCACCGAGAAAATTACAAGCTCCTTTCAACCCCGAACTTGCCATCGGCGCTATTGCAGGAGACGTGGTGCTTCTGCATAAAGAGATGATCGAAGAAATCGGCGTTTCTCCAAGCTATTTGAAAAAAGAAATTCAAAAGCAAAAAACGGAGGCAGAACATCGCCTTCTTTTGTATCGAAAAGGAAGAAAAGAGATCCAATGGAAAAACAGGGTGGTCCTTCTCATCGATGATGGAATTGCCACTGGCGCTACCATGGAGGCCTCTATTTCTTTCTTAAAAAAGCAGCATGTGAAAAAAATTGTGGCAGCAGTTCCGGTAGCACCTCTCGACACCTTTATCAAAATGCAAAAAAGCGTTGATGCTCTCATCTGCCCCGTTACCGTAAGGGATTTTTTTAGTGTCAGCGAGTTTTATGAGATCTTTGATCAAACAAGCGATGCAGAAGTGATCTCTCTTCTGGAGAGGTACTCTCGTTTCTAGAAGAGAGCTTCTCAGCAAGTTCTTCTTCAAACATGTGGAGTTTTTCTGAAGATATTTTAGATAAAAACTTTCGCATCTCTTTTGTCTCTTTGAACATTTTTTCCTTTAGCAAAGAGCCTCTTGCAATCTCTTGTTCGAAACAAATCCTTCCCTGGTCGATAAAAACAAGTCTTTCATCCACAAGACCAATATGGTCGAGCAACCTTCCATCAGGATCGTGAATGCCAAGATCTGCTCGCATCAGAAGTAGATCCAGATAAGCGCCTATTCGTTTTCGAAAAAGAGCCTCGGTTCCAAAAGACTCTTCGATCCAGGGCAAAAAAGGAGAAGCTTTTCTCTGCAAAACAAAAGCAGTGTTGTCCAGCTGGATAGAATGTTTCTGATGTTTCTTGTCGTAGAGAATCAGCTCTCGATGCGAGCTATTTTCAAATCCCACATGCAAAGTCGCTGTCATAGCAGGAAAAAGTTCTTGAACGCACTGATCGAGACAATATCCACGAAAAAAGTCTCTCCCTCTTCTTTCTTTGCGGGCCCATATTTTTTCCCACTTCAAAAACTGAGGCAAGCGGACAAAACGAAGCCAGGAGGGTCTGTGATTCGAGGAAAAATTGAAGAACTTAATCACAAAGCGATTGTCTCTGCTTGTAAAAACGTAGCACTGTTTACCATGCCCTAAATAGTCAAAAGGCTGATCTAGAACCGATTTTATCTCTGAATGAGAAGCAAGAGAATAGGAATTTTTCACATCCTCAAAAATCTCTTTTCCATCAATTTTCTGCCCCGCAAAAAAGTCGTTTTGATACCAATGAAAGAAAAAAAGACCGCAACCGGCCGCCATGAGAAGAAGAACTCTTCTTTTTGTTATAAATCTAAGGAACATCCTCTACTCAACATCAGTTCTAGAAGAAATTTAAAAAACTTTTTCAAAAATCATAGCAATGGCATACGTTTCAATCGATGTTACAATCTATAGACAAAATTGTTAAACAATATTTATACACAACTGGGGCATATACACAAAAAAATTTGAATTCCAGCCGAAAAGCGCTATCAACACATAACATATTGTATATCAATATATTGTGATTGAAATAAAAAATATGTCGAAAAACAAGTGGTTTTTCGACATATTTATTCGATATATCGATATAATCAACATATAAGGCCCTTTAGATGCGTTTTGATCGCAACAAACCCTATAACGCTTTGCCCGACTTACCACCATCATTGGTGGATATTGAAACGGTTCCGATTCTAAAAATGACTATTCGAGCAAACAAAGCCTTGGCCGAGTTAAAAATCGCTGGCCGTTTGATTCCCAATCAGACAGTTTTAATCCAAACCCTAGGCCTTTCTGAAGCAAAAGCATCTTCTGAAATAGAAAATATCGTTACTACAAATGATGAGCTCTATAAAGCGTTTGCGGATGGACGCAAATCCATAGAGCCTCAAACGAAAGAAGTCTTACATTATAAAGACGCTCTTTGGTATGGATTTCACGTACTCACTCAAGAAAAACGCCTTTTAACAACGCCCCTGTTCATTGAATTGGTGCAAATACTCAGAAATACGACACAGGGAATCCGAAATCTACCTGGAACACAACTAATTCATCCTAATGGCGAGATTCAATATACTCCTCCGGAGGGAGAAGATTTAATCCACAAAAAATTGTCGAACCTCGAAGCATTCATTTATAAAAATACTTCGTTGGACCCCTTAATCAAAATGGCTCTCATACATTATCAATTTGAAGCTATTCATCCCTTCACAGATGGGAACGGACGAACTGGAAGAATTCTCAATATTTTATATCTAATCGAACAGAAATTACTCGAATATCCTGTTCTTTATTTATCGCAATACATTAACTCAAACAAAGCAGACTACTACAATCGTTTACAGAAAGTAACCGAATCAGAAGCTTGGGAATCGTGGGTTGAGTATATACTGCAAGGAATCGAGCAAACATCTATAGACACCCAAAAGCGTATCTTAAATATCCCATCGGCTCATTCAAGAAACTGCCAATCAGGTGCGCTTAAAACTACCTCGCATTTATTCCAAAGACCTCATCGAGGTGCTGTTCCAGTCTCCTTACTGTAAAATTAAATTCCTGGAAGATAGCGGTATTGCAAAAAGACAAACCGCTTCTGCTTATTTAAAGGAGCTAGAACAAATCGGTGTTCTTCGTGGATTAAAAATAGGCAGAGATATGTATTACGTAAATGACCAACTCCTGAAAATTTTAGTGAGTTGAATCTTCTATACCCAAAGAACAAGATGAGATGATTTCTATCTCTTCTTCAAGCTGCTCGGGAAAACTCTTCTCAACCATCGCACCCACTTCTTACCCTCCTACTTTCTTCCTCGAAGAAGAAAAAAAACTCGGGCATCTCTTTTTGCACAAACTCTCTTAAAGGATCTGCCGACCTGTTCATCTCCTGCTTGAAATTACAATCAGGATCGAAATAAAAACTTCCCACATCAATCTCAATTATCCCCTCTTCGCACACCGCCATATTTTGCAGTGTGCAGTGAGCATCTCTCACAAGAATTTTTTTCTCCAGTCTCGCAGCCACAGTTTTAAAAAAACTGCGGACGGCCCATTTGAGCACCTCTTCCTCGTGATTGCGATAGACAGAAAGAAGAAAAGAAGCTAGTGACTCTCCCCTTCTCTGCAAAAGATAAGAGGTTTTGCCAAGATCAATACTCATCCGTCTTGAAAATCGATCAAGCACAAAGAGCTTCTTTGGTGGATGCATGCTGCCTAAGTGCACTCTGATCAATTGGGTTTCCTCCGAGAGCCTTTGGCAGGCAATCTGATAGCTTGCAACTGCCCTGGCATAACGCTCTTTTTGCTCTGCGCAAGCT
Source organism: bacterium (assembly GCA_021811265.1). Taxonomy (GTDB): domain Bacteria; phylum Chlamydiota; class Chlamydiia; order Chlamydiales; family SM23-39; genus JAJZPH01. Next base: position 3,139 of record JAJZPH010000023.1, on the reverse strand, counting down.
CTTTTTTGTCCCTGCGTAAGCAGATGGAAAAACAGAGAAGCCCGCACCCATAATGAGGGACGATATTTTTGGTCGCGAAGAAATTTGATGACATACCTACCATCTTGGCTGCCAAACACATATGCTTGGCGTCCTTTGCTCAGATAATAAAAGGGTTGGTCAAGCATGTTTTCTCTATATTCGGGCGCAGAAAAATCAAAAGAAATGGAAGAAAAGGAGTGGGAATGTATTTTTTCTGTGGTAAATCCCCCCGTCCCCAGATATTTGCCATAACAAAGAACTCCAAGAAAGAAAAAAAGCGCCAGTAGAAGCCCAAAGCCTTTTTTTTCGATTCTCATCTCTCAAGTGCCCTTTTTTTCTCTTCCAAGCGCTTAGCAATCTCCTGATCCAAGCAATTGATGAGCTCGGGGTCGTGCCTCTTCGCAAAACGATAAAAATGGCGCAAAAAATGACGCATTCTCTCCTCATACTCTGAAAAAGAGAGCTCTTTTTCTTCAAATGCAAAGCTTCCCGCATCTAGAAACATAGCTTTTGTCCCCACCACGCCCGCATTCTTCACGCAATTGTAATCGCGATTGCGAATTTTTTTATTTTGCATAGAAGAGACAAGCTGGACAAAAGAGGCGACAATTTCCCTTTTTGCTTTCGGATCTTTTTTCTTTTCGAGAAGAGCTTTTTTCATGGGGATGACTTTTTTCTGGAGCAAAAATCCCACTCGATTCAAGTCAAGCTCAATGGTTTGCAATAACCCATTTTTCAACCGCACCGCCGGCAGATGTTCCGTTTCTTGCAAATGGGCATAGAGGACTTGCGTCTCCTTTTGCAAACAAGATAGGGCAATTTCATAGCTTCTTAGAGAATTGACAAGATTTTTTTTTCTTCCCTTGGAAAATCTTTCCTTTTGCACCTCTGTCAATGGGACAAACCCCATCCAAAAGGGAGGGTGAAACCGCGCCGTGCGCACCAGTTTTAACACATATTGTCCATCTTGACTTTGAAACACATAGCTTTGACATCCCTGATCTAAATAGACAAAGGGCTGATGCAAGATGGACAAAATTTCGTTCGATGGCTCTATACACAAAGAACTTGGAAAATCGGTTTCTGGAACATGCCAAAAACTCGGAGATGGAAGATCGCAAACTACCCCATATTTCATTAATATTGGGTCGTTTACGATCTTCCAACCGCGAGGATTTTCGCGTAGCTTCAAAAACCGATTTTCCAAGTTCTTTGTGTACATGCTCTCTTCTTTAAGATCGAGATTCAACAGCACTTTTCCCACACGAAAGCCACCGTTGAGCTCTCTAATCTCTCGCAAGAAAAAAAAGAGGGCACAAATAAGAACAAGAAACAATAAAAAGGAAAAAAAAGTTCTTATCATAGTTAAGAGGAAATCTTTTCAAATTTCCACGAAAAAGAAAAGAGAAAAAGCTACCTGCAAGCCATAGAAAATTTTTAGCTCTGACTGCTGCCAGCTGCGGCAAAAGGATCCTTTTCCTCCTGGCTGCCAATGGGAACAAACAGTTCCTTCTTCCATAATAGCAACGTGTTGATCCAGGGAAGCGTCGTCGCAAGTGCAGTGGTTGCGCTTTCAATAAAACCATTGAAAGGCCTATCACCTTTATCTCCATTTCCATAAGCACCATGCGGATCCCAAGGATTGACAATCAGATCGCCCCCTTGAACATTTTCAAGAATATCTCCGTTGATAATGTCCACATTAGCAAAGCCAGCTGCTTTTAATGGGTCTACAAATTGCTGCTGCATTTCTTCGTCGAACCGGTTAGAGTATTCACTCATGACAATAGGAGACTTTAGTAGATCAGGGTAAGCTTTCGCCTGAGAGATAAATTCATTTACCAAAGATTGATAAAAAATCGCATGAGCTATAGGTTGGTCTTCTTTCTGGATAGCTTTCAAAAAATTAGCTTGGCCATAACGAGTAAGGACCAGACGACGAAAGGAAACTCTCCCTCTTTTATTTTTATTTTCCATGAAACACTGCACTACTACTTTCGAAAGAAACCGCATGGCCTCCTCATATTTCTTTCGATCGAGTATGCCCTTTTCCAGGGTTTGGAAAAAAGCTAGAGACTTATCTTCTTCTCGTACTTGACCTGTTGTGTAATATGTAAAATCAGGCTGTTGCAGTTTATCTAAAGCAGGCGCTGCGACTGAAAGAACCCCTATTCTCAGTGGCTGTACTACTGACTTTTTTGTAATACAAGTAGGCGTATAGACGCATGCTACGCTGGGATCTTCAGACCATGTTCGACCATCTCGTTCTCGAGCTACGTAGGGCTCTCTGTGCACACTTTCTTTATATGCAAATGCCTTCGTTAATTCTTGCCCTTTGAAAGTTATTGGCTTACCATCATCGCCACACGTGCCTACACTTATTGGTTCTCGTTGTGCAAGATGGCGAAGAGCATCTCCCTGCGTCATTTTGTCAGGATTATAATAAACTCTAACATCAGCACAATCCGGTGCAAACAAACCGCCTGCTATATATTCGAAAATGTCTCCAGGCGGAGCATAATCTTCCCCATCATATAGATTCCTCCAAAGATCAAATCTCGTAGCAGGATCTTCTGGAAGTTTTTCTATCGCTTCTCTAAATCCTCTCAAAAATAGTCGAGGAACCTCACCCATATGTCCTTTTATATCCCTTAATTGTTCCTTTACCCTTAATTGTTCCCTTAATTGTTCCGCCACGGAAAGAGCAACTCGTGTTGGAGCAGGCTGCCGATCATTCGCTGGAAGCGGTCTTGTCTGAGGAACAGGGCCCATTTCGATCTCTTGCACCTCAGCAGCTTTCGGCCAAAAAGCTCTTTGTACGATAAGAGTTATCAGCGCAATGCTTTTAGCTATGAGTATACTTCCCACAACAGCAAAGGCTATGGACCCTATCGACAAAGATAGAGGCAGAGAAGCATACAACAATCCAACCCCAATTATGATCATAATCATGGCGTGGACTTTGGCTATCAGAGGGTGTTCGTCTACATGTTGTCCATGAATTCTTTCATTGATCCCTCTTAGGAAATTATTTGGATGGATAAGGGTAGAAGAATGATCCGTGCTAGCTGACATATACCTTCCTTTTTTGTCCAAAATTATACACCTAATACGAATA
>JAJZPH010000022.1 GCA_021811265.1 bacterium | reverse complement strand
CATCTCAGAAGAAACAACTTAAGAATTCACAATCCCCAATTTTTTTCGTGACTTTTTCTTGCAAATTGACTATCATCCTTTGACAAAAGAAAGAGATGATTATGATGACAGCAACAACAGCAGCTACCTCTTCTGGAAGTACCACTCAAGGAATACCACCAGTACTTCCTCCTTCCGCTACTGAAAAAACATATAGAATCGCATCTATCATCTTTCTTATCCTTGCAAGCATATTTGGAGTTTTTACTATCGGCGTTGGCAGTGCCGGCATTGGTCTTTTGCCGCTGATCCTTCCCATATCGGTACCTACCGCTGTAGCCATTTCTACAACACTCTCTGCAGCAACTGCGGTTGCTGGGCTTTTTTTCGGTCTACCCAATGATGCCGCAAACGAAGCAGAAGACGCTACAATCCATCTTTCAGACGAAACAGGAGAAGAGGAAGAAGTCGTAGACTCCGATCCCCTCACAGAAGTTGAACATAGAGACGACAAGAAAAGCACGTCCTCCAAACCACCAGTTGATACCTCCTCAGAGGCAGCGACTTCAATGAGGCTGCCGTCTTCCCTGGAAACTACCGGCACAGATGATAAAAAACCCGATCTCAAAGAAAGCGGTCCTCTTCAATCAGCAAAACAACACCACAAACGACGACGCCACAAAGGAAAAGAAAAAGCGGTAGCCCCTGCTGTAGACCTTCCTGAGTCAAAACCAATTCTTCCACCCACCCCTCCTATCGGAATTTCGAATAGTGGCAATAACTGCTGGGTCAATGCACTTTTGCAATTTTGCAAAGCCGTGCCCATGTTAAGAGATTCCTGTAATTCTAAGGCTTATCACACACTGCTTAGAAGAATCGATCAGTTATTACTCCTGGAAGAGATAGGCCAGAGAGATGGCAAAACGACCTCAAGAGCAGATAGTCAAAAATTGCGCCTTGCTCTTAACAAACGAGTACTAGATGATCGTTTTGCACATGGCCAACACGATGCTGCTGAACCCTTAGGATTTATTCTCGATCGATTACCAAAAGAATTAATCCCTCGAGTTTATCATAGTTTTCTTTGCAGTAATCCTGCTGGTCAGAAGTGGTCAACAAGAAGAGAACTTGTGAATTCGCCACTCATTTTGTTGCCGATTCTAAAAAGCGCTTCTTCTGACCCTACTTTCCTTGAGCTTTTTAATTCCTACTTCACTTTGCTTCCTGAACAAAGTCCGCCATGCGATGTTAAAAATCCCGTTACTGGTGCTCACGATGGTATCTTACAGGGAGAACACTATCAGTTCGAGCGTGTCCCGAATGATCTTATTATCTCTTTCAGACGCTTCCGAAACCGCCTACAACCACCGCCAGGACAACAACAAACAGAAACAGATGGAGGAGCTGCAACCTTTCATGAGGGAGTACCACAACCAGCGCCCGCTCCTTCCGCTTCCGGCCCAGCAGATACTAAATCAGCAGAAACGGGTGAAGCCGCTGCCGCAACAAGCGCACAAGCAACACAAAAAGATCCGCAGAAAGCTCCTGAAGCACAAGTTTCATGGTTTTGGCAATTGATCTACTGGCTATTTGGAGATGACCGTCCTCATGGTCCTCCTTTTGAAGCCGCTAAAGATGAGACTCCCATTACTTTTCCCGAAGACTTAAGATTTGTGCTGAATCCTGATTTTGTTGAAAAAAGCGAAAGCGCTGAAGCAGAAAAAGCTCTCTATGCGTATGAAGTGGATGCTTTCATCAGCCACAGAGGTAATTCGATAGAAAGCGGCCATTATGTGGCTTATGTCCGATCAGATGATGGCACCTGGTTTCTATGCAATGATAGTGTCGTTACTCCAAAGACTTTACAAGAAATCAGAGATGCTATTTCTGAATCTTACATCGTCCATTTCCGAAGAGTCTCTCAATAGCACATACTTCCGGACATTTTATACTCCGCCTGCTCTAAAAATGTGAATTTAGACTGCGCCAAAGCCTCCGATTGATGGTTTAAAACTAAGCGTTTTCTCGACTGAGCTTTTCAAAAAACTCATACTTTTCTTTGAGATGGACCTCTAAATCGCTTAAAAGCCTCTTGGCGTCTTCGGGTCTTGTCTTTTGTAAATAATTGTAGCGCACCTGTTCTGAAAGAAAGTCTTGCAGAGGAAGTGTGGGCTTTTTCGAGTCGAGCTGGAAGGGATTTTGCCCCTCTTTCTTTCTTCTGGGATCGAATCGATAGTTAAACCAATAACCTGCTTCTACTGCTTGTTTCATCTCATTTTGCGAACGGCTCATGCCCCATTTGTTGCCATGCGCAATACAGGAGGCATAGGCAATGATGAGCGAAGGGCCGCGGTAGCTTTCTGCTTCTTGCAAAGCACGCAGCAACTGCTGCTTGTCTGCCCCCATCGAAACAGATGCTACGTAAATTGTTCCATAACTCATGGCAATGAGACCCAAATCTTTTTTTGCTGTCTTCTTTCCAGAAGCTGCAAATTTAGCCACAGCTCCCATCGGAGTTGCTTTGGAAGATTGGCCTCCCGTATTGGAATAGACTTCGGTATCCAAGACTAGAATTTTTACCTCGTGGTTCATGGCAAGCACATGGTCCAGCCCTCCATATCCAATGTCATAGGCCCAACCATCGCCTCCGATCATCCAGAGTGCGGGCTTGGTCAAAAGATCTCTTCTCTCCCAAATTTTTTCCAAAATTTCGCTTCTTTTCATCGATGCAAGAAGAGGCTTGATCTTTTCTGCCGCTTCTTGACTTGCATCCCCTTCATCCATGCACTGTAGCCACCTTTCAAAAAGAATTTTTAAGTCAGGAGGAAGGTCGGCAGTAAGAGCCTTTTGCACGAGGCGGGCTAGCTCATTTCTTCGATAGGCAAAGGCCATCTGCATCCCAAAACCATATTCAGCATTATCTTCAAAAAGAGAATTGGCCCAAGCGGGGCCGTGCCCTTTGTCATTCAACGCCCAAGGAACGGAGGGAGAAGAGCCTCCCCAGATAGAAGAGCAGCCCGTTGCATTGGCAACAATCATGCGGTCGCCAAACAGCTGCGTCAACACCTTCACATAGGGCGTTTCGCCACATCCTGCACAAGCGCCGGAAAATTCAAATAGCGGTTTGAGGAATTGCGAACCTTTTACAGTATATTTATTGATATCGACAGGAGGGTTGGTTTTTTTGCCAAGAAAATCCCACTGCTCTTCGTATTGCGCCCGCAGAGTCTCTTGTGGTTTCAACACCAGAGCTTTGCCCTTGGGTGCGGGACAGGTCTCTACGCAGTTCCCACAACCCGTGCAATCATAAGGGGTCACCTGCACGCTGTAGCGATAGTTTTCCAATCCCTTTCCTAAGGATTTAAGGCTTTTGTAACTTTTGGGCGCCTTTTTTCCCTCTTCTTCTGAAAGCAAAAAGGGGCGAATACAAGCATGGGGGCAAACAAGTGAGCACTGATTGCATTGGATGCAGTTTTCAGAAATCCATTCGGGAAAATTGAGCGCAATATTCCTCTTTTCAAATTGGGTGGTGGCCAGCGGCAAAACACCTCCCGGCTCAAAAGCGCTCACGGGAAGCCGATCTCCTTTCTGCGCCAGCATGAGCGCTGCCACATTTTCGATAAAGTCGGGTCTTTTCTCTCTTTGCTTCGTCTCGACATCCTTGGCATTTTTCCAGGAAGCGGGATAGTGAATTTCATGCAAATTTTCCAAAGCCATGTCCACTGCTTTTTGGTTGCGGTAGATAACCGTTTCTCCTTTTTTGAAATAGGTCTCGGCGATTGCATCCTTTAAAAGTTGCAACGCCTGTTCGATGGGAAGAATGGCAGAGAGTTTAAAGAAAACCGCTTGCATCACCATGTTGATTTTTTCTCCAAGGCCAGCTTGCTTGGCAATCGAACTTGCATTGATGGTGAAAAACTTGACCTCATTAGAGGCAATAGCTCTTTTTAAAGAGGCGGGCAAGTGCACTTCCATCTCTTCGGCAGACCAGGGAGAGTTCAAAACAAAAGTTCCTCCTTTTTTGATCCCTTCCAAAACCTCATACTTGGAAACATAAGAAGGATGGTGACAGGCAATGTAATCGGATACCTGAATGAGATAAGTGGAGAGAATGGGAGCATCGCCAAATCTAAGGTGAGAGATGGTTACTCCACTTGATTTTTTTGAATCATAGGCAAAATAGCCCTGCACATACTTATCGGTATGATCTCCGATGATTTTGATAGCATCTTTATTCGCTCCAATCGTTCCATCTCCACCAATCCCCCAAAATTTGCAGCGAACAACTGAGTGATTCTCTGTATCAATTCCATTTTCTATGGGAAGAGAGGTATGGGTCACATCATCGTTGATTCCAATGGTAAAACGGTTATGCAACTTAGGATTTTTTAAATGGTCAAAAATAGCTTTGACCATGCTAGGAGTAAACTCTTTGCCTCCAAGCCCATAACGACCACCGATGATTTCATAAGAAGCATCTGTGCAAGCAGCACACACATCGAGATAGAGAGGCTCTGCAATGCCTGCTGCTTCTTTTGTTCGATCTAGAACTGCAATTTTTTTTACAGTAGAAGGAATGACTTTTCTAAAATGTGCGATGGAAAAAGGACGATAAAGATGTACTTTGACAACGCCTACCTTTTCTCCTTTATTCATGAGCCATTGCACTGCTTCTTCTGCCGCTCCCGCCCCCGATCCCATGAGAACGATGACGCGATCCGCTTCCTTGTGCCCCACATAGTCAAAAAGATGGTATCTGCGACCAGTAAGCGTATAGAGCTTTTCCATCTCTTCTTCTACCACGCCCGCCGCTGGCAAATAAAAGGGATTGGCTCTTTCCGTTGCTTGAAAATAGACATCTGGATTTTGTGCACTGCCGCGCAAATGGGGATGTTCCGGATTCAAAGCTTTTTGTCGATGAAGCAAGACTCCTTTCCAATCTACAAGAGGAGCTATCGCTTCATAATCGATCTGATCTACTTTTTGAATTTCGTGGGAGGTGCGAAATCCATCAAAAAAATGGATAAAAGGAAGCGAGAGTCTCAGAGAAGAAAGATGGGCAACTAGAGCCATGTCTTGCGCTTCTTGCACAGAATGCGAGGATATCATACAAAAACCCGTAGCACGCGCTGCCATCACATCTTGGTGATCTCCAAAAATCGAAAGTCCCTGTCCCGCAAGAGCCCGAGCGCTTACGTGGAATACTGTCGGCATGAGCTCGCCCGCAATCTTGTACATGTTGGGGATCATGAGTAAAAGCCCTTGCGATGCAGTAAAGGTCGTAGCAAAAGCTCCGGAAGATAAAGCTCCATGCAAAGCGCCTGCAGCACCAGCCTCCGACTGCATCTCTACTACAGAAACAACCTCTCCGAAAAGATTCTCTTTTCCCTCTGACGCCCACTGATCGACCAGTTCTGCCATTCCCGTAGACGGCGTGATGGGGTAAATGGCCGAAACTTCAGAAAATGCATAGGCAATATGAGCCGCTGCTTCATTGCCATCCATCGATTTGAGATTTTTTTTCATAAAAATCCTTACTCACTTTTTAAAGAAATTATACCGAAGAGACTGGAAAACATGAAAATGATTCTTTTTTTTCTTATATACCAGCAAAACTTCTAAAAAACAAACTTGTCTTTGCGATGCTTTTTAGAGTTGTCCCTGCTCTAAATTCTTCTTAAGGATCTTTGTGTATATAGCGGGAACAGCCCTTTTATTTTTCACCTCCTGTAATTTCTTCCAAAAGAGTATACTAAAAGCCATTGGAAACATGGCTTTTGAAGTACATTAAGTCGTAAAAAAGGTTTTTGAGTGAAAGATCCCTTCTTCAAAAAAACGCGTTTTGCCATTTTTTGGACCGCTTTTTTTAGCGAGTCCTTTATTACCCTCAATGGCCTCTTGCCCTTTATCCTCATCAAGGATCTCGCCGCTTCTGCTTTTTGTCTGTCGCTACTCATGACTCTCAAGCCCGCGGTTTCGGTCTTCTCGTTTTACTGGAGCTCTTCTACGCTGAGAAATTCGCATAATCTCAAAAAAAGCCTTCTATGTTCAGGGCTATTTTCCTACCTCCCCTTTCTCTTGTTCCCGCTCTTTGATTCCACCTGGTATCTTGTGATAGCTTCTGCTCTATTCACCCTTTTTTCCAAAGCCACGATTCCCGCCTGGATGGAAGTTCTCAAGATCAATTTGGAAAAAGAAGAGCGCGAAAAACTCTTTTCTTTGGGGTCTATGATCGGATATCTAGAAGGCGCTATATTAGCGCTGGTGGTGGGCCCTCTGCTCGACACACACCCCTCCTTTTGGAAATATCTCTTTCTCTACAGCGCTTTGATGGGGATGAGCAGCGTCTGGATCCAGTGGAAAACCCCCTTGCGCACAACTCTTGCACCAGAAAAAAAACCGCTTCCCTTTACCTTCTTGCAGCCCTGGAAAGAAGGTATCGCGCTTCTCAAATCGCGCAAGGATTTTGCCCAATACCAGTGGGGGACCATGCTGAGTGGCTTTGGCATCATGCTTGCCCTTCCGGCGCTGACCATCTTCTTCTCCGATCATATACAACTCTCCCATACAGAAATGACCATGGGGCGCTATATTTTCATGGCCTTCGGCTACATTCTTTTTTCTCCTCTTTGGGCCAAGGCATTTGGTCGCTATACCATTCATCTATTGACCGCTTGCGCCTGCATTGGATTTGGTTGTTACCCCTTATTTAGTATGCTATCTCTCTTTAGCCACTACTGGGTCTTTTTTGCCCTGTTTCTCTATGGAGTCACACAGGCGGGCTCCCATTTGATCTGGAATCTCTCCGGCCCACTGTTTGCACAAGAAAAAGAAAGCATGCCTTTTTCCGCTATGAACATACTCGCCATTGGCATCCGTGGTCTGATTGCTCCTTTAGCGGGCGGTATCTTATGCCAATATTTTTCTCCGCTTCCCGTTCTCATTGCCGCATCGGTAATCTGCTTTGTCGGGGGATGGCAAATGTTCAAACCGCAAGAGAATAGAGAAATTGCCTGAAAAATCTTTTGTATGCATCGATAGCTGAAGAGAAAAGTCCTGGTTGAAAAATTCTTTAATTTTATAATGTAAGAACAACGAAATTGCATCAAATGTTCGGGAGGTTTGTCATGAGAGGAGTTCCACGCCAAAAGACAAAATTCTTAAAAACCCCATCGCGCGATGACCTGCATGAAAAAGATCAAAAAGAACTCATCGAAATCGCAAAAGAAGAAGAGATCTCTTCAGCAGCCGTCAAAACACCAAAGAACATCTCACCCCAGAAAAAGAGCTAAGAAGATTTTTAAAAGAAATGCCGATGACTGGAATCGAACCAGCACCTTGTTGCCAAGAACAGATTTTGAGTCTGCCGCGTCTACCAATTCCGCCACATCGGCATTCAGAAAGATTTTATTGTGCCATATAAAAGATTTTCATCAAAGGCTGCTTCCAAAATTGGGTGCGATTAAAGGAAAATTTTTTATTGGCTTTGAAATTAGTTATGATAATCTAAAGTCGAACTTTAGATACACACAAAGAACTTGGAAAATCATGGCCATGGCACTTGCAGCAATCCATCCCGAACTCCAGGCATGCTGTAAGTTAAAGCCACCAGTCACTCCATCTACATCTAGGATCTCCCCTGCAAAGTAAAGACGTGGATGGATGCGACTTTCAAAGGTTGCAAAATCAATTTCTTTGCGACACACCCCACCGCAAACAACAAATTCAGAAGAGCCAATCTTTTCGGCGCCAGAGTGCTTATTTTTGATTTGATAAGAGTCGCGTTTGAGCTTTTCTACAAGTGCTAAAAGACTTTTTTCGGAAAGATTGGCCCATGTGCAGTGCGAGGAGATCGAAACTCCTTCTAATAATTTTTTCCATAAACGCTGAGGAAGAGAAAAGAGGAGGTCTGCAGAGGCTCTTTTGAGAGGATTGTTTCTTTTCTGTTTTTGTAAATGGTACAAAATCTCTTCTCGTTTCATCTTCCCCACCCAGCTAATGACAAGCTCTGAGCGATAAGAGTTTTTATAAAGAAATAAAGCCGCTCTAGAAGAGAGATTTAAAATAGAGGGACCACTAAAACCAAAGTGGGTAATCAGAAGAGCTCCCTCTTCTTGAAAAGTGGTTTTTGTCAACGATACCAAAACATCTTGTATGCTAATCCCAGAGAGCTCTTGGAGAGAAAAAGAATCGATGGCAAAGGAAAAAAGAGAAGGAACGGGTGTTTCGATTACATGCCCGAGTGAAGCTGCCAGCCGGTACCCTTCAGAAGAGCTTCCTGTGGCCAAAAGAAGAAAATCGCACTCTAAAATTTCCTCTTTTTCTAATGCAACAGCAAACCCTCTCTTTGTCGGTGTGATGGAGATCACTTTCTGTTGCGTGCGAATATCAACAGAAAAGCGCTCTAACTCACGAACAAGGCAATCGATTACGCTCTTAGATCGATTGCTTTTGGGAAAAACCCTACCCCCGCTTTCCACCTTTAAAGAAAGACCGCGCGTTTCAAACCACTCCATCAAATCCTGAGAAGAAAACCTGGAAAAACTAGAAAAAAGCTCTTGTTCTCCGCGGGGATAGGATTGCACAAAAAGGCGAAGATCAGAGGTGGCATTGGTGAGGTTGCACCGCCCGCCCCCTGAAAGACTTACTTTGTGTAGAAGAGAAGAGGAACGCTCGAGCAAGGTTACAGACAGCCCTATTTCTCTTGCACGAATAGCAGCAAAGACACCCGCAGCGCCTCCCCCTATGACAACCAATCTTTTTTCTATCTCCATAAAAACCATTGGAAATAGTAAATTTTACCAGATCGGAAGGAAAAGCAATAGATCTTCTTAAGATACTGGTTTTAAACATGATAAAAAATAGGAAATGGATTATTAAATGGATGGATTGTTCACAAGGTCCCAGCTAAAAACCACCTTTTCTTTCCGCTCGCGGTCAAAGCGCACCTGGATAGAAACGTAGGGATAATCATGGGAGTTGTCGAAATCTCTTCCCTCTTCTTTGCGGAAAAGCTTGAGAAAAATTTCTTTGTTATACCAAGGAGGCGTTGCAACGTTTGTTTTTTTTTCATAGCGCAAAAACTTTGTAAATTCTGGATTGTTTTTGGTCTCTGGGTCTTGTCGGTAAAACTCCTGCACAATCTCTATAATTTTTTCCGGCTCATGTTCCATGCCCTTTACGTAAAAATCTACCTCTGCTCCGATCAGATGCTTAGAAGAGAGATTGTCTTTAGAAGGATCTGCATAGGCATTGTGTAGAGAGCAGCGATGCCCACAGGTAATCACTACCTGTTTTCCCGTTTTTTTTTGCACAAAGTTTAACAAATCGAGAAGGACTGCATAGACTCCTTCTTTTCCTTGAACGAACGAGAGAGGGTGCTTCGTTCCACCTGCGCAATCAGAAAGAATTTTTGATGCATCTATCTGCCTTGGCGCATTCTGAGCAATTCCGCGACAACGAAAAAATTCCTTTGTGATTTTGGGAAGGGACACGCCTTCTTTTTCCCAACTATAGGGTTTTTTCTTTCGCAAGTGAGGCGTTTGGAGAAGATAGTAAAAATCTTTCGACTTGCGTTGAATGGGGACAGGTTTCTCATTGCTTTCTATGCTTGCAAGATCCTGGATGAACAAGAAGAGAAAAAACAGAGAAAAGAGAAAGGATCTTTTCATAGAGCACCAATTTGCCGAATCAACATTTGTGGAATATAGCATAATTTCTTATAGTTCAAAATAGAACACACTCTTTCTTTTGCTGACGATGCAACAAGCCCTTCTACACCAAATCCAGCATGCAGCTGATCTTGCGCTGAAAAGCGCATCTTTGGACGAAGGAGTGCGCCATCTTGCCACCGCCTTTTCTCTTTTCTCAGAAGAAGCAAGGCGTTTGGAGGGTGGATATGATCGTTTGCACACGCGCTTCCAAGAAGTGCAAAAAGAGCTAGAGCACTCCAATAACACTCTGCGCCAAAAAATTTTGGAACTCAACACTCTTTCGGGCTATCTTCATAACATTTTAAAAAATATTTCCCAGGGCATACTTTTTATCAATAGCGAAGGAACCATTACCACCTGCAACGAGGCAGCGCAGGCAATTTTAGAAAAAGAAAGCAATTCTCTTCTTTTTGCAAGCTATTGGGATCATTTTGCAGATGATTTTTTTGGCCTTTCCATCAAACACGCATTGGCTTTTGGTCTCTCGCAGCATCTGACCTACACAAACCTTTCTCTTCTCTCGGGCCAAAAAAAAGAGCTCGAGATCTCGACAAGCTACGTCTATGACGCTCCGAAAAAATACCAGGGCATTATCCTGCTCTTTCGCGATGTGACCAAGATGCAAAAACTCCAGGCGATTGCCAACCGTAACGACCGCATGAAGGAGCTTGGCGAAATGGCAGCCTCTGTCGCCCATGAAGTGCGCAATCCCCTCGGCGGAATTCGCGGATATGCCTCACTCCTTTTTCGCGACCTCGAGGGATCTCCCCATCTCCAAGAAATGGCAGGCTTGATCATCGAGGGAACCAAAACTCTCGAAAGACTTGTCAATAGTGTCCTGCAGTTCTCAAGGCCCATCTATTTACAGCCTACATTGATCGATCTGAGTCGTTTTTTAAAAGACATTTGCAAATTCATCAAAGTGGACCCTTCCTTTCCACACAATGTTACACTTAACCTCCATCTTTCTTCCGAGCCTCTTTACGCGCCTATCGATAAAGAATTTCTCCACTCAGCTCTTTTGAACCTGCTAGTCAACGCTCTACAAGCCATGGAAGAAAATGGAGGGACTCTTACCATTTCTCTTTGGAAAAGCAACAGCTCGGCCACCATTACCGTCACCGACAGCGGAAAGGGAATCGACCCCAAAGACATAGAAAAAATATTTTCTCCTTTTTTCACAACAAAAGAGCATGGAACGGGCCTGGGTCTATCGGAAGCCTATAAGATTATTCAGGCCCATTTGGGCCAGATTGAGGTTCGATCTCAAATCGGGGTCGGCACCACCTTTACAGTGACTCTTCCCTTAAAAAGGTCTTAGCCATGTACATTCAAAAAATCCTCGTTGCCGATGATGAGCCTCTCATGAGAACCTTTCTCAAAGAGGTTTTGTCGAGAAAAAAATTCTCTGTTTTTCTTGCAGAAGATGGAAAAAAAGCCATTGCTCTTTTGGAAAAGGAGAGTTTTGACCTCATTATCTCTGATATAAAAATGCCTGAAAAAACAGGGATCGATGTATTGGAATTTGCCAAAAACATCTATCCCCACCTACCCGTGATTTTGATGACAGCTTTTGGAAGCGTCGAAAATGCCGTTGAAGCCATGAAAAAGGGAGCTTTTAACTATCTGATCAAACCTTTTTCCCCCGAATCGATCGAAACATTGATCCAAAAAGCGGAAGAGATGCTTGCAGTCTCTGCTGAAAATCGTTACTTAAAAGAAAAAAACACTTCGCTCATTGCACGATCCGGGCAGATGAAACAGCTTCTTGCCGACGTGGAAAAAATTGCAAAGAGTAGTGCCAGTGTTTTTATCAGCGGCGAATCAGGAACGGGCAAAGAGGTCATAGCGCAAGCACTGCACAATCTTTCTCTTCGAAGCAAAAAATCCTTCATCAAAGTCAATTGCGCCGCCATCCCAGAAGCGCTTCTCGAATCGGAGTTTTTTGGCCATGAAAAAGGCTCTTTTACCGGTGCCAACTTGAGGAAGGAGGGAAGATTTGAACTTGCAGATGGTGGGACATTGTTGCTCGACGAAGTAACGGAAATTCCCATTGCGCTACAACCAAAACTTTTAAGGGCCATTCAAGAAGAAGAGTTCGAACGCGTAGGAGGCACACAAAGCCTATCTGTCGATATTCGCTTCATCTCCACTAGCAATCGAGACATCAAACAGGCAATTGCTTCCGGTCTTTTTCGCGAAGATCTTTATTATCGGCTCAGCGTTGTGCCCATCCATGTTCCCCCTCTGCGCGAGCGTCCCGAAGACATCGTAGCCCTCGCCCATTACTTTTTAGACCATTTTTGCAAAGAAAATCACAAACCCAAAAAAAGCCTCTCGCCCGATGCAGAACAAAAGCTTGTACGCTACTCTTGGCCAGGCAATGTGCGGGAACTTGCCAACATCATCGAACGCACAGTCGTGATGGATTTTTCTTCTCTTGTCACCCCCTCCCATCTCTACCTAGATCTTGCGCCAAGCCCTTCTTGCAGCTTTTCTGGACTCTCCCTTGCTGCCATGGAAAAACGACTCATTCTAGAAACACTGCAAAAAGAAAAGCACAATCGCTCCAAAACAGCAAAAATCTTAGGGATTTCCGTAAGGACACTGCACAACAAACTCAAAGAGTACGCACTCACCTCTCAAGGAGAACTATTTCCAGCTCCGTAAACTTTTGGACTCATATGGAACCAAAAAATTGGCCAAAGGCCTTCCAATATTCTCCCACGTGTGTCTGTCGCGACCTCAATGAAAATCTACTGCAGCATTACCTGCAAACGCAGGGAGCTCAACTTCTTTTAAGAAAAAAAGCCATTGAAATACATCCTGACATCGAAATCCAGAAAATCACCTATGAATTTACCTACAACGGAACTCTTCCCCATCCTCTCGCCGGGCAAGATGTCTTTGAAGGCCATGCTCAGCATGGAGTCTTTGCCAAAGGCAAAATCGCAAAAGGGACCATTCTTGGCGCATATGTGGGAGAAATTTTTCTGACAAAAGAGAGGATCTCAGACTCTCTTTTTAAACAAGCGGGAATCTATTGCTGGCATCTTTTTCTTCGTGGCATTTGGCTCTACATTTACTCGAGGAAAATTGCCAATGAACTGACTTTCGTCAACGACTTTCACGGCCTTGGCCAAGAGCCCAACGTGCAAGGAAAATGGTTGCAAAATCAAGGCTACTACTTTTTTGGATACGAAACGACCAAAGAGATTGAACCCATGCAAGAAATTCTCATTGACTACCAATCCAAAAAACTACACCACCACGCCTGATAAATGTATTAAGAAAAACCCACCCATATATTCCTCTTAGCATCAAGTTCACTCTATGGTGAAAAAACAGCCACATGGTCTTGTGCTGCTTGTAGCATCTGCTTCCACTTTTCTTTAGTTCTTTGCAAGGCAACTTGAGGGTCGCTCTTGCACGATCCTCGATACTTTCTTTCAAGTACTCGATCGATGGCAAGAGGAAGTTCTGAAAGAAAATAGAGAAACGCATCTTCTTCTTGCAGATCCATTTCAAAAAGAACCATCTTCCCACTGAAGCCAGAGCCTGCTTCCAACTCTTGAAGAATTTTTTCTATCAAATGTGCGCAGCGCACAAAGCTCTTTTTTAGCCCCTTGCACATACGATCTAGTTTTTTTTGTGCATCTTGTGAAAATCGCGATTGGGCCATTTCTGCATGTAGATAGGAAGAGAGATCAAAATCTCTCTTCAGCTCTTTTTCGATTAGATCTTCCCAAGAAATGAAGGGAATTCCATCGATGCAAAGAGCATCAGAGGTGGTGAAAAAACGGGTAGAGGGAAACTCTTTGGCATAAGAAGAAATGACAGAGCTTTCCATGAGCCACTTGGTAGTGGTGTAGATCTTCTCTTTCTTCAAATTTTTTCTTGCAAAGATGCGGTCGGAGGCAATTGATCCTCTCTCCATTTCATCTCGATGAATATGATTGTCGATGACTACACCTTCTGCATAACGTTTGAGATCTTTGTAGGAGAGGTCTACTCCTGCTAGAATGATGGGATCCGCCCCTAAATAACGGGCAAGAGCAATGGCGACGGTGGTGACAGAAAGTGCCTCTGGACTCAATTTTTCTCCCACAAAACCCTTTTTGTTGAGAGAAAGTTTTTCATCCATCCAGAGCTCCTCGAGCCCACCAATTGCGGAGCGCACATATCCCAGAGGGCCGTTGCAAGTCGCAAAAGCCTCGTGAAAAAGTCTTGTCGCAAAGAAAAAGGGGGTTTCAAACGCAAAAGAGCTTTTCATGCGCAAAAACTCTTCAAAGTTAGGATCAAAAGCCATGGCAATATGGGGCAAAATTCCTTGAGAAGAAAGTGCCGCAATAGCCGATCCTCCTGCAATGACAAGGGCTTTTTGCTGGACCTCAGGAAAAAAAGAGATCGCTTCTTGTAAAGAAGCTCCCGCGCCACAAATAAGAGCTGGTATTTTTTTAAATCTCCCCTTCATCTGATTGATCAAAGAAGAAGAAGCGATTTGTTTTAGGTTGGGAAGGAAATTGGCGAAATGGCGGTGGGAAAAAAGGGTGTCTGACAAAAATGCTTCTGCAAGCGTTGTTTTTCGAAACAAAACGAGCCTTATTTCAAAGAGCTCTTCTTCTTTGTGAGGAAAAGCCGCCACAAGCTCGATGCGACTTATAGGAAACTGGTGCGCCACTTCTTGTAGCGCTTCTTCTCTTCTCTCTTTTTCATACAAAAAAAAGTGCACGCGAGGATGTGTCAAACACTCTTTGGCATGCTTTGTTGATAAAAAACTTGCCAAGTGCGAGGAATTTTCCTCTAAAAACACCAGCTCTCTTTGCTTCTTTTTTTCCAGCCAATGTTTGAAAACAAGATAGGGACACCCAAGACCCGTTCCATAAACATAGAGAAGATCAACGTCAGACAAATTCTTTGCTAGCAGCCACTGTTCCAGTTGTTCTTTCTGCTTTTTTTCTGCGCCCAACGCGTGTGGAGTTCTGTTCAGGTGTGGGAGGAAAAAAAAAGCTTCAGGACAACGCTCTAAAAAAATCTGACGGTTTTCTTTAAAAACTTTTTCACTCATGAAAAAGCAGGTCCTATCTCATGCACATCATAAACCTTTTCTACCCACTTTCCCTCTTCCTTTTGTTTTTCCACTACTTTTTTCAAATCAACAAAAACCCGTTCGTAGCACAAACTGCCCTTTGCATCAAAAACCCTTTTATCAAACCGCTCGGAAGTATGATAGAAAAGCTCTTCTTGCAAAATTCCCTTTTTATTCCAGCGTCTATGCCACCCAACGGGCTGATTTTTTTCGTAAGTGCCTTGATCGAGCAGAACACCCTCTTCGCTCCAAATGCAGTCGAGCCCTTCTCTTTTACCCTCAGAAAAAAAGGTCTCTCTTTTTACCTGGCCATTCGACCAGTAGAGCAGACTCTTTCCATGCAGCTTCCCTTTCTTATAGGGGATCAAAGAGCGGGGGATTTGATTTTCGTAGTAATATTTTTGTTCTCCTTCCAGCTGATCCTTGCAATAGGTTTCTCGTGCATAGAGCACGCCTGAGGAGTAAAATTTTTTACAGATGCCTTCTCTTTTCCCGTGAGAAAAATTGCTTTCGGCCAACACACTTCCCTCTTCTGAATAAAAGAGGGAGGGGCCATGTAAAACTCCCTCTTGATAAAACATGCGTCCCTCTACCTTGCCAGAGGGATAAAAAAGGATGCTCTCTCCAGAGGCTACCCCTTTTTTTTCGATAAAGACTCTTCTTTTTTTTCCTTCCTCATCTCTTTCAATGCGCAAGATGGCATCTTTGACACGTTGATTTTCTCTAAATTTTTTAGGAATAGAAAGAAATTCCTTTGCTGCGCTTGGCTGCATATCGCTCAAAACTGCTGTCCTATTTTTCTTTTTGCATGAATTCTTTTTCACAGTGATCTCCTAACAAATCGCTTCCATTAATTTTTTGTACTCCTCTATCACTCTTTTGAAAAAAAGCATGCGGTGCAAAGCAAGTTCTTGTAAGCTAGCGTTTTTTTCAAATAGGGGCGTCCAGATGTTCCAGAGTGGTTGTAAGAGAAGCTCATAGCTCTCTTCGTCGAAGAGTTTTTCCTCCACCTCTTCAAAGGAAAAGCTGTTTCTTTTTTTTCCTCTTTCCATTTCCCTATCAATGGCAATTTCTGACCGCAAGAGGCTTTTATTCAATTGTTTGATGAGAGAAAAAACCTTTTTTTGTGACAGAGAAATCACCCGTGCGCGCATGAAAGCAGAGTGAATGGTTCCAGGAAGGTCAAAAAAGCCTTTCCATTGCTTGGACAAATGATCTAAAGAAGACCTCTTTACTCCCTGAAAGCAAAGCCCTCTGCTTGCATCGATCAAAACACCAGGTCTTTTTTTTGCAAACTCTTCGATCCAACTACGGGCCAATAACCAGTCTCTTTGTGTCCATACCTTCTTTCCCTTTCGGTCTTTGACTGCAAGAAACTCTCTTTTTACTCCCTTTTCCACGAAGACGCCACGTGCATAGGGATCTTTTTCAAAGGAAAAATCCATCCCCAGCATGATGATGGGGCGGCAGCCCAGAAAGTATGCTAAGGAAAGTAAAAAAGTAGCCACCGTCCACCCGCCATCAAAACCAAGAGATGAAAAGCCCAGCTTTTCATCCAGCCATTTTTCCAAAGGAAGCTCAGAACAACCCAAGACTCGAACGAGAGGAGCATGCACCAGAGAAAGGTTGAGAGAAGAAGCTTGCCCTTGATAGAAAAAAGGGGTCTCGAAAGAGCTTTGCATCAAGAAGCGTTCGAAGGGAGCCTCTTTATCGACGCTGGACGCAAAATGAAAAGGCACTGCATGAGCCGAGAGAACATTTAATGCACTGCCTCCGCCAAAAATCAAGGCTTGATTTTTCACTTTTTTGAGAGCGGACAAATTGTCGATCAAAGATGGACTGGCTCCACAGACAATCGCAGGAATATTTGCAAAAGCGCCTTTTAATGACGAAAAGCCTCTTACTTCTTTTAAGTTGAGAAGATTGTGCAGCACATTCGCCGAGGCGCTGAGGCCAAAATCACTAAATGTAGAAAAGGTCAGCTCCACTCCCATTGCGATCTTTTCCAAGAGAGAAGAGAGCTCTTCGAACCTCCTATTTTGAGGTCGAAAAGAGACCACCTCTTTTTGCAAAAAAAGAGAGTTCCAACAGATTTTTTTTAATAAAGGCTCTAGTTGTAGTGGCGTTTCCAAAAGATGCACCTGCACCTGTGGATCTTCCTGCCAAAGAGAGGTATCTTTTTTCCCAAAAAGCCCTTTTATCTTTTTGGGGTCTTCTTCGATAAACACGCAGAGTCGTTCCTTGTTTTTTTCTCGCCACTCTTTGGATGCTTGCAGCACCTCTTTTGAAAATCCATAAATGCAAAGAAGGTCCACCTGATCGAGTTCTTTTCTCTGAAAAAAGGCTTGGAGGGGATTTTTTGATTTTTTTAGCGACTTTTGCATGGTGCACACTCTTTCATCATCTCTCGATAGGAAAGAAGGCGGGGGATGAATAAATACTCTTTCTTTTGTTTATCATACCAAAAGGTTTTCACCTCTTTTTGATTGGCAACAGATAGAAAATAGGATCTCACATAATAATTATATCCGATGATCTGTTCAATGGCCATTTTGAGATCTGCTTCCGCCTTGCATTCGATCATCAATAAGGGGTACAAAGAATAGTGCGGATGGATCTGTCTTCCGAACGCGAGAATATCAATTCTTCTTTTTTGAGCCGGCCAAACCTTTCCCTGTAAATGGGGCAGCTGTTCTAGTTCTTTTTCTACGACCACCAAACTCTTAGGAAACTGAAGAGCGTGGATCATCTGATCAATAAGTTGTTGACGCACCTCTTCTTCAGGGGTCCTTTCTACCCAACTTCTGCGAATAGGATCGTACAGTCTTGTCAAAATCTATTCCAACTGAATCACGCCCAAATTACCATCTTCTCGACGATAGATCACCTTGAGTTTTTGATCTTCTTCTCCCCGATAGACAAAGAAATGATCTCCTGAAAGTTCGATTTTCATTACAGCTTCGTCTTGCCTCAAGGTTTTCAAAGGCATCGTTTCTCTATCTACAATCTTGTGAAACTGATATTGTGCCATTTCTTCTCGAAGGGTTTCAGTATCAATCTCCTCATTTACCTCTTCTGCATCGATGGATTTTGGTTGCAACACATGGACGCGCATATCGATTTCAGGCAGATGCGTTGCTTTATGTTCCTGGAGCTTAGTTTTATATTTTTCGATCAATTTCGTGAGCTTATTGGCCGCTTTATCGATTGCAGAATACATATCTTCTGTAGAGGCTTGTACCCTGATCTTGAAATGCAAAAACTTGATCAACATGCCCACTGTATGGGTAAGTTTTTGCGTTTCCAGAGTTACCACCATCTCTAGAATATGCGGAGCGAAACGTTCGACTTTCGAAAGTTTTTCCATCACATAAGAGCGGATTGTCTCTGTTACAGGGAAGTTTTTCCCCATGATATTGATTGTATAGCCTTCGTTTTGAAATTTTGCTTTTTGAACCATAAGCCCCTTCCAGTAATGTCGACCCCACAAAAATAAGTGATTGGATTGTTCTCTGACAAGAAAAAAATTACCTTATACACAAACGCGCTCTTGCCTTTTGGGCCATCTCGTCTCAATCGCCTAACAACCAATAGCTTAAAAAATTAAACAAAAAATTATAATAAATAATTGTTAATTTATAAATAATATGTTATTATATTTATATAAAAACTTATAAAACAGGAAATAAAAATGAACCTAAGTTTTTTACACCTTACTACTTCAAAAGAAATTTATGATAACTACCTTCTAGACGAAAAATACACCGAGGATACTACTTATTATCTGCAAAACATTCAGCCCAAACGTCAGAACTGGGAAGGTAATTTAGCCACCTTGAAAACAAAAATTGTAGCAAAGCTGTGGCAGTTTGAAATCGCTGACCCTACTTTTAAATCAAACTGGTCCTCACTATCTGCACGTGTTTTTTTGTTTTTCCTATGGCCTTTTAGGACATACCGCGTGCACAAAGCTGCAAATTTAGTTTTGGCACACCTACAAGAAAATTACGCCCCAAAAAATCAATTCTGGCTCGACTCTTAGTCGAATTAGATGAGACGCTCGAACCCTGATTCACCCCCCGGGGCTTCTTTTCCCTTTGATCATGCTATCTAAGCATCTGAAAATAAAACACTTATTAATAATGTTACAAATCCCAACATTCACTGTTAAAATTATCAACAGTAATCGAAAGTGCAAAAACCATCCGCACGGAAGATCTCCGCGGCTTCGAACACCTACAAAGCCTTGCAAAGAACAAATACAAACGCGGCATCATTTTGCATTTAGGAACGCAGATGGAATCTCTTGGAGACAACCTAATTGCACTTCCTCTACAAGCGCTATGGAGTCATTAATTTCATGGGATTTCACATACGATATTAGAGCATCGAATAGCTTTCGGCCCCGTTAAAGATCGTTCATTTCCCTTGTGGCTTTTTGCAAAAAAGAAAATAATTATTTCCCAAGACCTTGAGAAACATATGAGCAAAAAGCAAGCTTATATTCTCGTTTCGTTGGGCGAGCCTCGAGACGAGGGAGAAATCAGCTCTTACATACGAAGCTGCTTTCACGAAGAGGAGTTTTCGAAACAGAAAAAAAATTGGCTCTTTCGCCTCTTGCGTTTGGGAAAAATTCGTAAAGAAATTGCTCGCTATAAGAGAGAATGCGAAGCCATCATCTCTTTTTCTCCAACCTATGCTCAAATCATGCAATGGAAAGATGCTTGGGCACAATATTTATCAGCTCCCATTTTTTGCTTTTTTCTCCATCTACCTTCTACACATAGATCCTTTTTTGAAGAGCTCAAAGCATGCCAAGCGGACGAATATTATCTTTTTCCTACGTTTCCACAATTTAGCTATGGCCTTACAGGCCAGATTACACGATGTTTTGCCCAGCATGTGAAAAAAGAGCTGTTGTTTCGCTTTCGATGGATCAAGTCCTATGCAGGCCATCCCGCTTTTGTTTTTTTTTATCAGAAAATCATTCAGGAACACATGCAGAAAAGGTCTATTCGAGAAGAGGAGCTCATTCTTCTCTTTTCCTGCGCAGGGGTTGACAAAAGCTTGCTCGAAGAGGGCGATCTCTATGAAAGCGAGTGCGAAATTTCCTATAAGGAAATCCTCAAAGCTTTTCCTTATGCCCTGGGCAGGCTCTCCTTTCAAAACTATTATGAAATCAGATCTTCTCCTATGCAACCTTCTACTCTAGAATGCTGTCAAACTATTGCCCATTGGTGTGAAAAAAGGAAAAAAGTGCTTCTGGTACCTTTGAGTTTTGTAGTAGATGGTATGTCCACTTTGTACGAAATGGACCAGATCTACCTTCCCCTATTGAAAAAACAAGATTTCGAAGCCGAACGCGCCTCTACTCCCATCTTGTGCTCCGAATGGCCCAAAAGCTGTTTGGAGATTTTCAAGGAAAAAAATTTCGTAAGCAATCAAATGCTTGTCCTTGCAAAAGACAAAGAAAGAAACACAGAGCCTAACTACGAAAAAGCAAGCTTTCTATGAAATGGAAAAACAGGTGGAAAAACTGGTGGATTGAGCGATTTTTTTCTCTTTTTTTCTATCGAAAAAAAAATCTCTTTGACCCTCGAAACCCTCGCATTCTTATCGTCTCCTCAACAGCTTTGGGCGATACCTTATGGGCAACACCCGCAATCCGTGCAATCAAAGAGCATTATCCCGGTTGTTATCTGGCCATTTTATGCCAAAAGAAGAGCTGTGAAATTTTAAAAAATCTACCCATGATCGATGCCCTTTTCTCTTTTGAAGAGCCACTCTTTTTTTCTTTTCTCCCGCTGCTTTTTCAGCTACGTGTCAAGAAATTCCAGGCAATTTTTGTGCTCCACGCCACACAACGGCTCATTTTTCCCCTCTCTGCGCTCTTACAGGCTGAAAAAATGGTGGGATTTCGAGGAAAAAACAAAGGGCTCGATGCTCTTTTTTCCCACCTAGTGGAAGATCAAAAGATCCACGAAATCAAGCGCAGAGCTTCTCTGTTACATGTGCTTGGAATTCCTTGTAAAAACACAGAGCTGCTCTATAGCTCCTTGCAAGAAGAAGAAGCGGCTGCCGATCTTTTTTTAAAAAAAAAGAAGATTTCTCTTAAAAAACCTTTAATTCTTCTCCATCCAGGAGCAACAGACTCCTTTCGCAGATGGCCAAAAAAAAACTACATCGAACTGGGAAATCGTTTGGTCCAACAGCTGAATTGCCATCTTCTAATCTCAGGTGGAAAAGAAGAAAAAAAACTCATCGAGCAAGTGTCCGCAAACGTCACGGGAAGCATCGTACTAGATCCTCCTCTTCCGCTGCGTACATTTGCAGCTTTGATAAAAAAATGCGATCTTCTCATTACCAACGACACAGGACCTTTGCATCTGGCCATTGCCACAAAGACAAAGACCATTGGCATTTTTTTGCCCGCCGATCCCAACCTCACAGGGCCTCTTCAAGCAGAGCACTGCTTTGTGATCTCTCAGCCGCCGCCCTGCACCCCTTGCCTCAAAAGAAAGTGCTTGCATCCTTCATGTTGGGAAAAAATCAACGTCGATGTAGTCTTTAAAAAAGCAAAAAACATTTTGGCTTGAAGGAAATACTACTATGAAACCCTCTGTTGCCATTGTTCTCGTCAACTGGAACGGTTGGCAAGACACAGTAGAGTGTTTACACTCTTTGAAAAACATCTCTTACCAACCTTATGAGATCATTCTTGTCGATAATGGATCAACGGACAACTCTGTCTTTCAGATCCAAAAAATTTTCCCCTCCATTCAACTCATTGAAACCAAAAAAAATTTAGGGTTTGCCGGAGGCAACAACATTGCCATTACCTATGCTTTGCAAAAAAAAGTAGATTTCATCTTTCTTCTCAATAACGACACTATAGTAGATCCCCTGGTTTTAGAAGAGTTGACTCATGCAGCGCTCCAAAAGCCAAAGGGAGGAATTTTTGGGGCCAAGGTTCTGCGCTACCAAGACCCTTCTACCATCGATCACATGGGAGGGTTTTGGAACTCTTCTATTGCAGAGTTCGACTCTCCTTTTTTGGGGAAAAAAGAGGAAGAAGGAAGCAGCATGCAGCAGGTAGACTATGTTTCTGGATGTGCTTTTTTTGTCAAAAAAGAGCTCTTTGAACAGATAGGCCTTCTCGATGAAAAATTTTTCCTTCTCTGGGAAGAAAGCGACTTTTGTGCAAGGGCCAAAAGAAACGGTTGTGAAATCTGGACAGTTCCCAAAGCCAAAATCTGGCATAAAATCTCTGCTTCTTTTTCTGGCAAGCCTCATCTACAATACTACTGGTGGCGCAATCGCCTCTTGTGGCTCGAGAAAAACTATCTCAAAAAAGATCTCTACACCCTCTACCAAAAAATTTTGCTCAAAGAAATCTTCCACTCCTATAAGATCTGCACCTTAAAGGAAATCCAATATTTTTTCTTCAAACTATTTGCACCCAAACAATGGAGTGTCAAAAGAAGAGAAAAGCTTTTGCGCGCAAGAGCCTCGTGCAAGGGAATTTCCGATTATTTTTTCAGGCGCTTTGGTATCGGACCCTCGTGGCTATCTGAAAAAAACGAAAGAGAAAAAAATCATTCAGCTCAAAACCAGGAAACGTGATATAAAAAGTTTCAGGAACTGAAATCAAAAATTCATCACTACCATTTTATGAAACGTTCACCATCTTCTTCGATTTGGATTTCTTCTATTTGTATCTTATTTTTGTCTCTTTTTTTAGGCGGGTGCCAGAAACAAGAGCCTATCGTCAACAATGTCGATGAGAGAGAGGCAAATGAAATCATCGTCTTTTTGGGATCCAAAGGGGTCGATGCGAAAAAGCTCAAAGCAGCAGAAGGCGGAGGAGTGGGCGGTGCGCCTACCAATCTCTGGAACATCACCGTCGAAGAAAGACAGACAAACTCTGCCATGGCCATTTTGAACCAGTACGGCCTCCCGCGCAGAAAGGGACAGACCCTTCTTGAGCTTTTTGCAAAACAGGGAATTATGACCTCGGAAAAAGAGGAAACAATCCGCTATCAGGCAGGGCAGGAAGAAGAGTTAAAAAACATCATTCGTAAAATCGATGGAGTGCTCGATGCCGATGTGAGGATTTCATTTCCTTCCACAGAAGGACTTTTGCCAGGAGCTCCTAAGCCTAAAATCAAAGCTGCTGTCTATATCAAGCATCAGGGAGTGCTCGACGACCCTAATAACCATCTAGAATCCAAAATCAAACGATTGGTGGCAGGAAGCATTGAAGGTCTTGATTTTGAAGATGTTTCAGTCATTTCCGATCGCTCGCGCCTTACCGACATCCAACTTAAAGGAGGCAAACTGGCTGGAAAGAAAGAGAATTATGTGAGCATCTGGTCCATCGTGATGACAAAAGATTCTTCTTCTCGATTTCGTTTTTTCTTTACACTGCTTCTTTGCTTAATTCTATTCTTCGGCCTTACCACGGGATGGCTGATTTATAAGTTTTATCCCTTGCTGCAAAAAGAAAGAAAAGAGAAAGAAGAAAACAAACCATAAAAGAGGATGGCAATGAATCTTTCCTCTACCACCCTCTTGAAGATGCTTTTGGAAAGCTCTGGAAAAAAAGAAGAGCTTCTTTCCTTTCTATCCGAAAGTAATCGAGAAGATCTTGAAAAGATTTTACTCTCCCCGCTTCCTTTTAATCCTCAAGACTTTGTCTATGATTCTCTTTTGTGGGAAATCCACTATTCTTGGTTTTTACCTACTCTAAAAAGCTATTCGTCCAAAGAAGCATCTCTTTTTCTCTCCAGTTTGCCCACGGCCTATGCAGAAAAAATTGCACCTCTGCTTTTAACAGAGCCGAGAACCGAAAAGCTTTCTCGGCCAGCAAAAAAGTTTTTTCGCCACATTCTTCTTTCTAGTCTTTTGGGAGAAGAAAAAGAGATTCTTCCCAAAAACTATCTCCCCCCCTCTCCGCTCAATAGATTGGCCACACTTGGGAAAAGAGGGCTTTTGCAGCTGATTGATTTCTTAGCTCTCTACGATCTTGCCCATGAAATGAAAAAAATTGTCGCGACATCTATCTTGAAACGAATCGACCACTGCCTTACAAAAAACGAGTCGCAGTTTTTACAATCGAAGCTTTCCATTAAAGAGCTCTTTACGCTTCCCCCGCTGGGCTTGGAAAAATGGGATGAAACCAAACACTCTTTGCGCCTTATGTTGCACAAACGAGGATTGGTGCGTCTTGCAAAAGCTCTTTCTATTCAACATGTGCATCTGGTATGGTATATTTGTCACAGATTAGATATTGGACGAGGCAATCTCCTTTTTCGAAGCACAACAAAAAAAGAAAACCCTAAAATTGCTGCTAAGATTGTCTCCTACATTGAAGAAATTTTGTCCCTTCTAAAACTCAACAAAGAAGAGTGATATGAAGTTTTTTACCCTCTCTTCGAAAGAAGAGATCCACTTAGCTCCTGAAGATCGCATCATCTCTGCCGACGATTGTACAACTCTATTGACTGCCGAAGAAATTTTAAAAAAAGCGCAAGAAGATGTAAAAAAACAACTCGAAGAAGCAGAGCAAGAGGCTTTTGTATTGAAAGAAAAAAAAGCAGAAGAGGGATTTCAAGAAGGGCTTGCCCGTTTCAATGCACATCTTCTGCAACTAGACCAGGAGATCAAAACCATCAAGCAAGAGTTTCAAAAGCAGCTGCTCTCCATTGCTCTGAAAGCTGCCAAAAAAATCTTGGGCGAAGAAATCAAGTTGGTGCCAGAAAGAATTGTGGATATTGTCATTCAGGCTCTGCAACCAGTTACGGAACATCGAAAAATAAAAATCTATGTGAATAAGGAAGATCTTGAAATCTTGGAAAGAGAAAAACCAAAAATCAAAGAAATATTAAAAGAAGTCGAAACTCTTTCCATCTTGGAAAGAGCCGATGTGCAAAAAGGCGGGTGCATCATTGAAACAGAGGCAGGCATCATCAATGCCCAGCTAGAAAATCAATGGAATGCCTTAGAATCTGCATTCAAATCCTTTACGAAAAAAAGGTCGTAACCATGCGCTTTTGGAAACTATCTCTTTTTCTTCTTCTCTTTTTTTCTTCAACTCTCTATGCGCAAGAAACAGCTCTTCCCGAAACTACCCTCATTTCCAAAATTACACTCCTGGCAGGTCTTGCTCTCTTACCCTTTGCGATCATGCTGCTCACCTCCTACATTAAGATGATCGTCGTCCTCTCTCTTTTACGCAGCGCGCTGGGCATCCAGCAAACCCCTCCCAACCAGGTCCTCAACGGAATTGCCCTTCTTTTGACTATCTACGTCATGTTCCCCACGGGCCTTGCAATGTATGAAGCTTCCAAGGAGCTCATCCCCAAAGCTCCCAAAGCAGCCTTTTCTGAAGAATCGGCCTCCTACATCATTGCAGTGGTGGACAAATCCAAAGAACCACTCAGGCAATTTCTCATTCGCAATACGATCTTCAAGCACCAAGCCTCTTTTTTCCAACTCGCAACGCGTACTTTTCCCGAGCCCTACAAGTCCCAGCTCAAAACTACCGACTTTATTGTGTTGATCCCCTCCTTTATTACCAGTCAGTTAAAAGGTGCTTTTGAGATTGGAGTTTTGATCTATTTGCCATTCTTCGTCATCGACCTGGTCACTTCCAACATTCTTCTTGCCATGGGCATGATGATGCTTTCCCCTCTGACAATCGCCCTTCCCATCAAACTACTTCTGGTCGTGATGATCGATGGCTGGACGATCCTGGTACAGGGACTCGTCATGACATTTAAGTAAGAAGAGGGAAAAAGAGATATGTTCTCGAATGAAATCTACCAGCTCACCTATCAATCTCTCTTGCTCATTCTGATCTTATCGGGGCCCCCGATTATCATCAGCATGGTTTTAGGACTTCTCGTTGCGATTTTCCAGGCAGCCACGCAAATCCAAGAGCAAACGCTTTCTTTTACCGTAAAGCTTTTTGCCGTTGTGATTTCTCTCATTCTCATGGGAGGATGGCTGGGTGCGCAAGTATTGAACTTTGCAATGAACATTTTTTCCAATTTCTATAAGTGGAATCCTTAAATGGAAGAGAGCATCCTTTCCACTGATACCTATCTTTCTCTACTTTTACAAATACCCAACCTCTCCCCCATTACACTTTTGTCTACTCTCCTGCTTCTTCTTTCGCGTTTACTTCCCATCATGGTGCTCGCGCCTTTCTTTGGAACCAAAATGGTGCCTGCAAGCATTCGGGTAATGTTTAGTATCTCGATTGCAGCATTGATCCTTCCTTCTGTTGTTGTGTCTTTAAAGCAAGAGCTTGTGTTTGACATGGTTTTTGTGGGCTTTGTTTTTAAAGAGATGCTGATTGGTTTTATTCTCGGATTTTTAGCCTCCGCTCCTTTTTACATTGCCCAATCTTCTGGAAGCCTCATCGACCATATCCGCGGAGCCTCTTCCCTTCAAGTAACAGAGCCCACCACAAACATACAAACAGGACCTGTAGGGCTCTTCTACAACTACGTACTTATCGCCACCTTTTTCTTCATCGGAGGCCCTCTTATTTTTATAGACGCCGTGGCAAGATCTTTTCATTTGATCCCTATCGACCAGCTGATCAATCCTGCATTTTTTTCCATCAAGATTTCTTTTTGGAAGGTAATGCTCCATCTCATTGACCAGATCATTACCATATCCATTCAACTCGGCGCGCCCTCTATCATCGGCATTCTCATGGGAGAGATGTTTCTTGGCATTACCAATCGTTTAGCTCCTCAGGTGCAGATTGTTTTCCTTGGTATTTCACTTAAATCTTGGATTGGGCTTGCCCTTCTAGCTCTCGCCTGGTATTTCGTAATGACCCAGCTCTCCAAAGAGGCATCTTCTTGGTTGCAAGTGATTGACAAAACCATTCTGGAAGCCGCACCTGCAACACTCTAAAAGTCCCTTTTCAAGCAGTTGCTGCACAGGAGCACATGGCACATTTCTTAGGAACTGTCCAAGAATAAAATGGACTATTTCACCGCGCCAAATCGGCCAAAAATTGACAATCGTAAACGGGGTAGTATTCGAAGAGATACAACTCCGTTTACGATTGTCGATTTTTGGTGATTTCGCGCTGGTCAAATAGTCCATTTTATTCTTGGACAGTTCCTAGTAGGGCCAATATAGGCCAGCTGATTTTGAAAATCCAAAAGAAGAGCACATTTTTTAAAAAAACTGATCCCTAAAATGCCATCGATTTCTTTGAGAGCAATGTCACAGAGAAGAAACTCTTCTCGACCAAAATCTCTACTGCCAATCACACATTTAGAAGAAGTGAAAACAGGCCCAAGGGGCGCCAAAGGTATGTTTTCAAAACACAAAGAGCTTTTCACTGCATTTTTACTCGACTGCGTATCCAAAAAAAAGAGCCTCTTTCCAACGTCTGTATCTACTGGAATACAAAATCCTGAATATTTATGAATCAAGGGAACTTTTTGTAAGCTTTTAATCGAATATCCATTCGCATAAAAGCGGCTGAGATTTTTGATCAAAAATGCTTTGGATTGACTCAAGTCAAAAAAAAGAGCGGAAATCTTTGCTTGCATGAAGAGACCTACACCAAGCGTTCCATCCAACCATTCTTTTTCCTTAAGCATTTTGTCGCAGAAGGGATGGGAATTTTCTTCGAAACATTCCTCGTATTCTCTCACGCACACGTTTGTAAATCGCGCTCTTCCCATTGTGATCTTGGGAATTAAATAGTTAAAAGATTCGTGAAAGCTCTCCTGCAAAGTCACGGAAACAGCAGGACCCAGCGGTTCTTTTTTCACATTCTCCAACACCTCTTTTTTCAATTGCGAAGGATAGGTTAGACAAAAGTCCAAATAATACCTTTTTCCTTCTATTTCCACTGTCGTATAGACGATATCAGAGACATCTAGAAACTGAATGTAGATTTCACTCTGGTTTCTCGGAAGAAATTTATACCAACAATACAATGTACCGATTCCAAAAACAGCTAAGAAATACAAATACTTTTTCATATTCCTCCTCTTTTTGTGAAAAAAAAGACGGGATGCAAAAATCATCCCATGGATCTTTGGTTTTTTATATCTTGTATAATCGCAAAACTCTCCTCAAAAATTGAAAATTCTCATCCACTTTCGCTCTCTTCTTTCCACCATCGTTGCAAAAAAGCTTCAACAAAAGTTCCTTTGCAGCACCTGGTCCATCCAATGAGACTTCCTCATGCGAAAAGAAGAATGCCAAAAAAACGTAAAAAATAAATTTTTCTTTGTCAAGAGATAAAGATCTTTTAAAATTAAAAATAAAAAACACATATGTTTTTCCACGTTTTGAAAAGTTTGCATCTCTACTTTCAAGTTTTAAGATCCGATCGTAGAGCCGATATAGGCAACATGATTTTGGAAGTCCAAAAAAATTGCATATTTCCTAAAAAAGCTCATTCCCAAAATACCATCGATCTCTCCCAGATCAGAACTCATTGGGAAAAGACAAAAATCCTCACTTCCAAGATCGACTCCACCCACTTGAAATGTAGCGGAAGAGATGATCTTTTTTTCTAAACAAGACAGAATTTCTTCCCCATCTATTAAAAACGAAGGCTTGAGCAGGTTCAAGGTAGCCCCTGTATCCAAAAGAAACCTTCTCCTTCCAAAATCTGTCTCGACTTCAATAACTAGATATCCATTTTCTACCTGCAAAGGTACTTGCGCCATTTTTTCCGGAGAGTAAGGAACTTCATGAAATCGGCGCAAATCCTTGACCATAAAAACCGAGCTATTCTGCAAATCTAAAAAAAGAACGGGCGTAGAATAGAGAAACAGACCCAGCCCCAAATAGCCGCTAATGGCATTTTCATACTCTTTTTTCTCTTGCATAAGGCCTCCATCTTTCTTTGATGGGAAAAGAACAGTTCTTTTTTCAAATTCATCTCTTTGTTCTCGCACCTGCACATGAAAATACCTCGCCCTCCCTATTTTTACTTGTGGAAGTGAGTAGACAGAAGATACAAAATGATCCCCTCTGATTCCTACAGACCTGGTATTACCAACAAGCTCCTTGTCCAAGCTTTCCAAGACCTGCTTTTTTAATTCGCAAAAGAAGGTCAATCCCAAGTCCAGGTTCAGGCGATATTTTTGCCCCTGAATTTCTACAATTGCATACACGGTATCTGCATAGGGCAAAAACCCAATGGGAATAGCGCAATAATTTCTCGAAGAATAAAACCGCCATCCCCAAAAAGAAAAGATCGTGAAAAAAAGCAAAATAGTAAGGATTAAAATCTTTTTTCTCATTACCAGCGATGCTCCACGTTTACTTTCCCAGATACCGTCCCCTTTTCGTTGACGTTCACGCTTCCTCTGATTTCGGTCTCACTTTTTGATTTTGGATCTTGATATTGCCGAAAACTCTCGAAGCTAAATTCCTTGTGTCCCCGGCTATCCATCTCCCCGCTAAACCCCACCCCTCCATGACTCTCACTTTGATGGTCCGCACTAGCACCTCCATTCTTATGTAAAATCATGCGCGGTCTTTGCGCATCATTACGAAACCTACTTGCCTGCAATATTTTCTCTGCGACAGAAGAGATTTTTTCATCTTCTTCTCGAAAAAGCTCTTCCTTCTCTGCTGTAGAATAAGATTCTTCTATAGAATCTGTGCTTACTGCATCGACATCATCCATATGCGTTCTCCTTCATGTAAAAAATGAAAACATCAAAAACCGTAAAAAATAAATTTTTCTTTGTCAATTCGTAAAGATTTTTTTAAAAAAACAGAGAGAAAAAATTCACCAATATTGGAAAAATTTTACCTAAAAACTCCTAACAAATTTTCTGCAGAAATGCCATAATGTCTTTTCTTATTAAAAGAAGGAGATGATGCATGTTTATCGTGAAAACATTATCAATTAGCGGAATGCTTTATTTGGCTCCGAATATAAA